>JAFPZD010000095.1 GCA_017417465.1 Prevotella sp.
ACAATTCACAATTCACAATTCTCAATTCTCAATTCACAATTCACAATTCTCAATTCACAATTCTCAATTCTCAATTCACAATTCTCAATTCTCAACTCACAATGTCCTGGAGAACGACTGCTATCGCATTTGCTTCGACCTGGAGCATGGCGGCACTATAAGTAGCCTCGTTGACAAGTCTTCTGGACGCGAGCTTGTCGACGCCCAGTCGGAGCGACGCTTTCTGGAACTGCGCGGCCATTTCCCCCAACTGGGTGGCTTTAGCTCCTCGGCTGAGCATCGCGCCCGACTGACGTGGCTCTTGGACGAACCGCTCCGCCAGCAAGTGCGCATTGATGGCGAGGTGGCCGGTGTGCCGTTCTCTCAGACCATTACGCTCACCAAGGGAGAGCCCCGTATTGACTGCCATCTGCACATCGACTGGTCTGAGAATACGCCTGTTGGCGAGGGTGTTCGTTCAAAGCGTAATGACCGTCGCACGCCCTTCTATGACACCCGCTATATGTTGCGGCTCTTCTTCCCAGCCGCCCTACAGTCTCCACGGCTCAGCAAGGATGCACCTTTCGACGTCTGCGAAAGTCGTCTGGTCGATTCATATTTTAACCGCTGGGACAGCATCCGCCACAACATCGTGCTCAACTGGGTTGACCTGAGCGAAGGCACACACGGTAACGGCCTGGCACTACTGACCGACCATACGACGAGTTACACCTACGGGCATGATGAGCCACTCTCGCTCACTGTGCAATATTCGGGGCCGGGCCTTTGGTGGCGTAATTATCCCATCGACGGTCCTACCGACATTTCCTATGCCTTGGTGCCGCATCAGGGAAACTGGGAAGAGGCAGGTCTGCCACACATCCTCGAGAACTATCAGAGTCCTCTCCGAGTAGTCTGCCACACTTCTCCGAGAGGAGTGGAGGACTTCTCCGAGAGGACTGGGGGGTATTCGCTCTTGTCTACAGACTTCCAAGTCAGTGCGGCCATTTTGCAGCCCGACGGTTCTCTGCTCTTGCGACTCTTTAATGCCAGCCGCCACGAGCGAACCTCTGCTTTGCGCCTGAACATGCCTGTCAGTGAGGTGGTGGAGACCGACCTCGACGGGCATGAGATTCGTCGCTATGTTCCAGATCGTGAGGGCGTTGTGAACCTGCAGATGCCCCGCTTCGGCATTAAGAACCTGGTAGTTAGATGAAAGATGAAAGATGAAAGATGAAAGATGAAAAATGAAAAATGAAAGATTAAAATGTAATATGAAAGCTGATATAATGAAACTAAACTTCCTTCTTCCTGTTTCCCTCTTTCTGTTGGCTAGTTGTCAACAGCCGTCGGCCACTGAGGAGCTTGCCGACCTTGTAAATCCTTTTATCGGTGCCAGCACCAATGTTGACGCCGCAGGTGCCTATCACGGGCTTGGTAAGACTTTCCCTGGAGCCACAACTCCATTTGGCATGGTGCAGGTCAGCCCGCAGACCATCACGGGTGGCGACAACGGCTCTGGCTATAGCTATGAGCACCAGACCATTGAGGGATTCTCGATGACGCAGATGAGCGGCATTGGCTGGAACGGCGACATGGGTAACTTCACTGTCATGCCCACCACGGGTGAACTACGCACCGTCGCTGGGCGCGATGATGGCACCCTTGCGGGCTGGCGCTCGCACTACGACAAGCAGAGTGAGACGGCCAGTGCCGGCTATTACAGCGTGCTACTGACCGACTACAGCATACGTACCGAAGCCACTGCCACGACACGCACCGGATGGCTTCGCTTCACCTTTCCCGCCGACACGCTGTCGCGTCTCCAGATAGATCTGGCCCGTCGGGTGGGGGGCACTGCTTCGCGCGAATATATGAAGGTGGTCGACGACCAGACCCTTGAGGGCTGGATTGAGTGTCTGCCCGAAGGTGGTGGCTGGGGCGATGGTGAGGGGCACGCCCGCTACACCGTCTACTTCCATGCTCGGCTGAGTGTCCCCATGCTTCGCTATGGCTTTTGGTCGGCAGCCATCAGCGCTGATGAACCGCGTCACCTCGACGATGTGGTCAGTACTGCCTATCAGCAGCGCGTGGCTGAGGCCGCCATTGTGGGCCCCTTTCCAGTCGCCTCCATGGATGAGGCGAGAGAGAATATCACCGAGCTCGAGGGCACTCACATCGGCTTCTTCACCGAGTTTTCCACTGAGGAAGGTCAGCAGCTGACGCTTAGTGTGGCCATTTCGTATGTCGACATGGAGGGTGCACGTCGTAACTATGAGGCTGAAGCCGCCGGCAAGACGTTCGACGATGTGCACCGTGAGGCTCGTCAGGCTTGGAACACCTCGCTCGGCTGCATCGAGATTGAGGGCGGCACGGCGGAGGAGCGCACCGTCTTCTACACCGCTCTTTACCATACCCTCATCGACCCGCGCATCCATCAGGACGTTGACGGGCGCTACGTGGGCGGCGACTACGAGGTGCATGAGGCAGACAGCACGTTCACCAAACGCACGGTGTTCAGTGGCTGGGACGTTTTCCGTTCGCAGATGCCCTTGCAGACGATTATCAATCCGACGGTGGTCACCGACCTGCTCGGCTCGCTCACGACGATGGCACAGCAGAGCGGGCGCGCGTACTACGAACGCTGGGAGCTGCTCAACGCCTACAGCGGCTGCATGCTGGGCAATCCGGCACTCAGTGTGCTGGCCGATGCGTATGCCAAGGGTCTGCGTAGTGGCTACGATGCCGAACTGGCTTATCAGTATGCCAAGAATTCTTCGGCACGTTTCGGCAACGACGAACTGGGCTTCACACCGGGTGGGCTGAGCATCTCGTATACGCTTGAGTATGCCTACACCGACTGGTGTATTGCCCAGATGGCGCGCCTCCTTGGCAAGGATGACGAAGCGGCCGTCTACGAGCAGAAGGCCAAGGCCTATCGTAACATCTTCGATGCCGAGCATGGCTGGTTCCGTCCCCGTGAAGCCGATGGCTCGTGGGCTCCCTGGCCTGCGGAGGGCCGCCTGAAGGAGTGGTACGGCTGCATAGAGTGTAACCCCTTGCAGCAAGGGTGGTTTGTGCCACACGATGTTGACGGCATGGTCGAGCTGATGGGCGGTCGCGACAAGGTGGTGGCCGACCTCGACAGCATGTTCGCCCAGACACCGTCCGACATGTACTGGAACCTCTATTACAACCATGCCAACGAGCCAGTACACTTCATCCCCTTCCTCTATAACCGCCTTGATGAACCCCGCAAGACGCAGCAGTGGACGCGCTTCATCTGTGCGCATGCCTATCATAATAAGGTAGAAGGTTTGGTAGGTAACGAGGATGTGGGCCAGATGTCGGCGTGGTACGTGCTGGCCGCCTCAGGCTTGCACCAGTATTGCCCCGGCGACACGCGCTTCGAGCTGACCAGTCCTGTGTTCCGCCGTATCGTGTTCCACCTGCCTAACGGCAACGACTTCACTGTCGTGGCCCACAATAATAGTCCTGAACATATCTATATCGGCTCTGCCCGACTGAACGACAAACCGCTTGACAAGCTGTGTATCGACTACAGCGAAGTGATGAAAGGCGGCGTGCTTGAATTGAGAATTGAGGATTGACAATTGTGAATTGTGAATTGAGAATTGTGAATTGTGAATTGAGAATTGACACCGATATGAAGCGATTATTCTTGAATATCTTGATGCTGATGGCAGCCATGACCATGGAGGCACAGCTGCTCAGCTATTCGCTGGATACGAGCGATGGCTTTGCGAAGTGGACAGTGAGTCCTGAACGCAGCATGGAAGATGCCGTCACAGCCCCCGTGCCAGGCACGGTGTTCACCGCCTACGTGGAGGCAGGCCGTGAGGCTTGCCCTGAATACGGTAGCAACATCTACCGCGTGGACGAAACGAAGTATAGCCGTCCCTACTGGTATCGCACGGTGTTTACCCTTCCGCGGCCCTTGCAGGCTGATGAGCGCCTCTGGCTCTGCTTTGACAATACCAACCGTTATGCCGACTTCTGGTTCAACGGAGAGAAGGTTTCTGGCACGCCGACCTCTGAGAAGGATGTCAGCGGCCACATGCTTCGCTCGCGGTTTGATGTCACCCGGCTGTTATCCAGCGGCGGAGCGCTGGGCACTGGCGGCGGAGAAGCAACGGGCACGATAGAGGTGAAGATCTATGACACAGACCAGAAGAAGACGCGCAAGGCTGAAGGCCCTTATGGTGTGGCTTGTAGCCCCAGCTATCTGGCCGGTGCCGGATGGGACTGGATTCCCTACATCCCCGGTCGTCTGGCCGGCATCACGGGTCACGTGCACCTCGAGGTGACCCGCGACGTGCGGCTGCTCGACCCCTGCGTACGTACCCGGCTTATCCCTTTCTCCCCCGACAAAGCAAGGGGGCTTGCCCCCTTGTCCTCCCCCTCCGAGGGTGAAATGGCTGAACTGACTGTTATAGCCGATGTGGCCAACGCCTCGGAGACCAGGCAGCTGGTCACGGTGAGTGGCACCATCATGCCAGGCAATCTGCAGTTCACCAAACAGGTATGGGTGAATCCCCTCGACACAGCCGCCCTGCGTATCGACCGCCGCGATGCTGAGGCTCTCGTCGTCAATCAGCCCCGTCTCTGGTGGCCTAACGGCTACGGAGCGCCCAACCTCTACGAGTGCCACCTACGCTGCTATACCGACGGGAAGCTTAGCGATGAGCGTACCCTACGCTTCGGCATCCGCCAATATGACTACCGCATCGAGACCAACGATGTGGGCTATCCCGTTCTCCAGTTCTATGTCAATGGTCAGCGTGTCTTCCTGAAGGGTGGCAACTGGGGCATGAGCGAGTACCTGTTGCGCTGCCATGGCCGCCAGTACGAGACCTATATCCGCCTGCACCGCGACATGAACTTTAACACCATCCGCCTCTGGACAGGCTGTGTCACCGATGACGAGTTCTACGACTACTGCGACGAACAGGGCATCATGGTCTGGAACGACTTTTGGCTCTACGTCGCCTTTAATGACGTCGTCAACCACGACGACTTCAAGCGCAACGCCCGCGACAAGGTGCGACGCCTGCGCTCCCATCCCTCAATAGCCCTCTGGTGCGGTGCCAACGAGACGCACCCCGTTCCCGACATTGACCAAGCCCTGCGCATGATTGTCATGGAGGAAGACGCCAATGAACGCCTCTATAAGTCGTGCTCGAACCAGGACGGTCTTTCGGGCAGTGGCTGGTGGAAGGACCTGCCCCCGCGCCACCACTTTGAGACATCGGCCAGCAACCTGGCTTTCGATACCCCCGCCTACCCCTACGGCCGCACGTACGGCTATGGCATGCGGTCGGAGATTGGCATGGCCACCTTCCCGCAATACGAGAGTGTGCAGCTCTTCATTCCCAAGGAGAAGCAGTGGCCGCTGCCCACCGACGACCAGCTAAAGGACGAGGATGACAACGTCTGGAACCACCACTTCTTTGGCAAGGAGGCTTCGAACGCCGGACCTGCCGACTACCGCCGCTCAGTAGACGAGCGCTATGGCGCTTCTAAGTCGCTTCAGGAGTTCTGCGACAAGGCTCAGCTGGTCAACCTTGAAGACATGCGTGGCATGTATGAGGCTTGGCAAGACAAGATGTGGAACGACGCTGCGGGCCTGCTCATCTGGATGAGCCATCCCGCCTATCCCTCGTTCGTCTGGCAGACCTACGACTACTACCTCGACCCCACCGGCTGTTACTGGGGAGCTCGAAAGGCTTGTGAGCCGCAGCACGTGCAGTGGAATTGCCTGACAGGCAGCGTCAAGGTTGTCAATACCACGTCAGCTGCCATACGTGATGCCACCGTGCGTGCCACAGTCTTCAGCCTTGACGGTCGTGAGCTCAACCGTCGCGAATCCGTCGTCAGCGTCGATGCCAGCGATGTGGCTGAAGCCTTCTCCGACCTCCCCCTTGTGGAAGGCTTGAAGCTCTCTCCCTCTGACCTCGTGTTTATTCGCTTGGAGCTTAGAAGTGCCGATGGCGAACTGCTCTCTGAGAACCTCTATTGGCATAATACCGCCCACTATCTTGATAACGCCCAACTTTGGCATCTGCCAGAGGTCCGCTTGAAGGTGGAAGTCGTTGATGGACAGACCGTCCGCCTGAAGAACACCACGCAGCGCGTTAGCTTTGCCAACCGTCTGCGCCTGATTGACACTAAGACTGGTGAGCGCGTGCTTCCCGTCATATGGAGTGATAACTATGTCACGCTAATGCCCGGCGAAGAACGTGTCATTACGTTCAGCCATGGTTCATCAACGGTTGGTAATCGTCCGTTGTCTATTGGAATAAAGCCTTTTGGTCAGAAAGAGAGGACGGTGAGAATTGAGAGCCCATTTACTATCGTAAATAAATAGTAAATTGTCAAATCGTAAATACATAAGAGACGATGAATTATAGATTATTGATAGCTCTACTTTTGATCATCGCTTTGTCGTCGTGTGGCTCGAGCTCCTCGTCGCTAAAGCCTGACCATCTGCTTTGTGAAAACCTTGAGCAGCCATTAGGCATCGACAACGTGCGGCCCCACTTCAGCTGGCAGAACATGTCAAACAAACAAAAAGCCTGCCAGACAGCCTACGAGATAGAAGTGGCTTCTGACAGCCTGTTGCTCGTTACTGGCAAGGCTGATCTATGGCAGTCAGGCCGAGTGGAGAGTGCCGATCAGGTGATGGTTGAATACGATGGACAGCCCCTCAGCGAGCGCAGTCTCTGCTATTGGCGCGTACGTACCTGGGACGAGCTGCAGCGTCCCTCGGTGTGGAGCAAAGTCGAGCGTTTTAGTGTAGGATTGCTGAATGGGATGGCTGGCGACTACATTGGCATGGACACAGCTTATGGCGACGTGCGTTCACCGCTGCTTCGTTCAACATTCAACGTTCAACGCCCCTCTGCCACCACTTTCGTCCATGTCAACTCCCTAGGCTATCATGAGCTCTACGTCAATGGACATCGTGTAGGCGACCGCGTGTTGCAGCCCGCCATGTCGCAGCTCGACACCCATTCACTCATTGTCACCTACGATGTCACTCCTTATATTATAAAAGGTGTCAACGAGCTGGTGGTCTGGGCAGGCCAAGGCTGGTACAAAGAGAATACCTTTAAAGCGCAGTATCCCGGCCCGCTTGTGAAGGTCGAAGTCGATGAGCTTCTGGCTGACCGTCAGTGGTGCATCATCTGGCAGACCGATGCCTCTTGGCAGGCCTCGCCCAGTAGCTATGGTGACACCGGCACGTGGTATCCGCTACAGTTTGGCGGTGAGCGTATTGATGGACGCCTCCTGCCTGCTGACAAGGGGACAAGCGACAAGGGGGCAAGCGACAAGGGGGCAAGCCCCCTTGCTTCCGCCAACCTTGAAGCCCGCGCATGGACGCCCGTTAAGGTGGTCAACGTTGATGGTATGAGGGCTACGCCACAGATGTTTGGTGGCAATCGGATTGTTGACCGTGTAAAACCCAAGAGCATCAGCGAGACAGCTCCCGGCGAGTGGCTCATCGACATGGGACGCGTGCTGACGGGCTGGCTTGAGGTACGTCTCAGCGGACTCAGCGAGGGTCAGGAAGTGACGACCCAATACACCGATTATATTCCCGTCGGTAGCACGTTTGAGAGTCAGGGCGAAGGCGATGTCTACGTCGTTGGCGGCAGTGGTCATGAGGAAGTCTTCTGCAATAAGTTCAACCACCACGCCTTCCGCTACGTGCTCCTCAAGTCGCCCATACAGCCCGAGGTGACCGCACTGCAGCTGTCGGGCGTCAGTGACGCGCGCTCTTCGTTTGCCTGTAGTGACGACGACCTTAACCGCATTCACGACATGATTCATTACACCATGCAGTGCCTGACGTTCAGTGGCTATATGGTTGACTGTCCGCATCTGGAGCGCATGGGCTACGGAGGCGATGGCAATTCGTCGACCATGACGTTACAGACCATGTACGACGTGGCGCCCACTTTCCTTAACTGGCTGACGGCGTGGGGCGATGTCGTTGAGCCCAATGGGTCGTTGCCCTATGTGGCACCTGCCGGTGGCGGCGGTGGCGGCCCTTATTGGAGCGGCTTCATTGTCATGGCTCCATGGCGTACTTACTTGAACTATGCTGACCCGCGTCCCATGGAGCGTCTGTTCGATAAGATGAACCAGTGGCTTGGCTACGTTGAGGCTTGTAGTGTTGACGGCCTCTTGCAGACTTGGCCTGACACGCCGCGTCGGATGTGGTTCCTGGGTGACTGGCTGGCACCCCAGGGTGTTGACGTAGGTGGCGAGTCACCTGTATTGGCCAGCAATTGCTTCGTCAGCGACTGCCTCTTGGCCATGACCAAGATGGCTCGCGCACTTGGCCGTGACACAACCGACTACGTGGCGCGTCGCCAAGCTTTGAACCAACGTATTCATGAAGCGTTCTACCATCCAGAGTCGCAGACCTACGGCACGGGCTCAGTCCTCGACATGTGCTACCCCGTGCTTGTTGGTGCCGTGCCCGACAGCCTGTGCACAGCAGTGAATGCAAAGATTGTTGAGCGCTCACGCACGGTTTATGGTAGCCACATAGCCGCAGGTCTGATGGGTGTGCCCATCTTTACGCAGTGGGCAACTGAAAAAGGCGAAGTCGACCTGATGGTTCAGCTTCTCCGTCAGCCCGATTACCCCGGTTATCTGCACATGCTGGCCAATGGCGCCACTACAACTTGGGAGTCGTGGAACGCTGAGCGTAGCCGTGTTCATAACTGCTATAATGGCATTGGCACTTGGTTCTACCAAGCATTGGCCGGCCTACGGCCTGATGCCGAGCATCCTGGCTATCGGCACGTCACGATAGCCCCCCAGCAGGGACTTGCAGAGACCTTGTCGTGGGTCAAGGCCTCAGTCCCCACGCCCTATGGCCCCATCAGTGTTGAGTGGCGTGGCAAAGAACTACAGGTCGACCTGCCTGTGGGCGTGACGGCCGACGTTGTGTGGGGGACTAACCAGACCGTGGTAACAGCAGGGCATTGGAAGTTTAAGAAAGATTAACGCATCCACATTAGTGGCTCTCTCGCCCCCAATCGTGTAAACAATAAAAAAGAGGAGATGAGGAGATGAGGAGGTGAGGAGGTAAAGTATAAATGCAAAACTTGAATAATTAAGATATAGTCTATGAGAAAAAGAAAGCTATTATTCCCGCTGCTGTTGAGCGTTCTGCTCTTAGCGGCCTGCAACGACAGCTTCCTCGACCAGACGGCCACCACCGACCTGAACGAGGAGAGCGTCTTTGCTGACAGTGCCTATGCCACAGGCTTCCTCACCGAGATCTATGCCGACATTGGCTTCGACACTGACCTCGACCGTTTCGGCGAAGGTGGACTGCAGTGTGCAGCCGACGAGTCGGAGCCGCGTGCTTCGTCGAACATCTCTACAGGCCTTGCCTTTGCTACAGGCACTATCAATCCTGTGATTGTCACAAACGACGTCTGGGACAAGTGCTACACAAACATCCGTCGCTGTAACAAGTTCCTGCAGCTGGCCGACCGCGCTCCCATCGATCCCGCTACCCTGTTGCAGTACAAGGCAGAGGCCCGCTTCCTGCGAGCCTGGTACTACTACATCTTGTTGCGTCACTATGGCGGTGTGCCTATTGTCTATGACAAGATTTATGGCGCTGAGGACGAGATTGACGCCACACGCCAGACCTACGAGACTTGTGTAGAATACATCATCGACGAGTGCAACGCCGTGCTGGCTGAAAACGTGTTGCGACCCCGTAATTCGGGCCGTAGCAACGGGCGCATCAGTCAGGCTGCCTGTTACGCGCTTATCATGCGTGTCACCCTTGATGCCGCCTCGCCTCTGCACAATGGTTCTGGGTTCGGCACTGAAGAGACCAAGCCGTTTTTAGGCTATGCCGACGCCGATCCAGCGCGTTGGCGCCGTGCCTACGAAGCTGCTAAGCGTGCCATGCAGATGCAGGGCGACTACCGGCTGTTTGAGGTTCACACTTGCCATAAGTTCCCCGACGGGAACGATGGCAAAGCTGAGCCTGGCTGGGGCTTCTATGCCGTACAGTCGCCTGCCGAGTTCGTCAATGTCTACACCGATGAGACCGATCGTGGTACGTTCAGCTATCCCTATGCCGCCTATCAGGAGATTATCCTGATGAAGAAGATGCCCATCAGGATTACCACCTGCCAGCTGCTCGACCCCCCATCGTGTGGAGGTAATGGTGGAGCAGGCTATGCCTACTACGATTTGGCGAAGGCCTTCCCGATGGCTGACGGAAAGCCCATCGAGGAGAGTGCCTATAAATACAATCCCCTGCAGCCGGCGCAGAACCGCGATCCTCGGTTCGAGAACTCCATTGTCTACAACGGCAGCCGCATCTGCAATCAGCAGAACTACAGCTATACCGTATATACTTTTCAGGGTGAGAACTCCACCGCAGACGCTGTCCACAGCGGAACGCCAACAGGTCTCTACACCCGTAAGATGCTGCCTCGCGCTGCCTCTGGCAACTGGTGGGTTGAACCACCGCAGTCCCGACCGCTCATACGTTTCGCTGAGGTCATGCTGAGTTATGCCGAGTCTGCCAACGAGTGGCAAGGCCCTGACTTCTCTGAAACACTGGCCGACGGCAATACGTATGGCCCACTCGAGGTTCTTAAACTGCTGCGTCGTCGGGCTGGTATCCTGCCCGGTGCCGATGGCATGTACGGCCTGAAGGCCGGCATGTCGAAAGAGGAGATGCGTGAGGCTATCCGTCTGGAGCGCCGTATCGAACTGGCTTTCGAAGGCTTCCGATTCTTCGATGTGCGTCGTTGGATGATTGCCGAGCAGACTGAGAATCAGCCTATGCACGGTATGGAGATTACCCGCGTAGTCAACGAAGAGACAGGTGCCATCAGTTACGTGCCACGTGAATTTGTTGTGCGTAACCATGTGTTCCGTAAGGCCATGTACTTTTGGCCTATCCCGTATGCTGAGATTGTGAAGACGCCCGACCTCGTTCAGAATCCTTACTATGATTGAGCGGCTTTGTATCATGAATAATGAAAAGTGAATAATGAATAGTGACATGAAAAGAAAGCTATTATATGTTATATTAGGAGCCTTGGCAATCGCCGGGTGCTCGCAGTTCAGCGACGACTCAAATCCCTACGATGTCACAGAGGCTGTCAAGGACGTGAGCGGTGTATGGAAACTGAAGTCCGTTACCCGCAACAATATCGACATCACAACCGATATGGACTTCAGTCGTTTTGCCCTTCACATGGGTGACGACGGTCGCTATCACATTGAGAACTATTTGCCTTTCGTAGTGCAGAAAGACGGCCAGTGGAGCACCGACAACCCGCACTATCCGTTCAGGCTCTCGTTCCTTGAGGACGGGGCTGCCACGAGCGTCGATGTCGACTTCCGTTCACCTGTTGTTGGCGGTCAGCGTTCATTGCTTATCACCCTCTCGCCAGGGTGTGCCAGCAATGTCTATACCTACACGCTCGAACGAACTGAAAACTGATATTAGCGGAGTCGGAACTATCTTACTATACCTCTCCCGCTCGGCTTTGCCGCTTCGCTCTGCGAAGAACTCTTAACTACTCAACTCCTATACTCAAAAACAATGAAAAAACTCCTCAGACATTTCACAGACGTGATCATACTGGCTGTAGCCGTGGCCCTGTCTGCTGCTGACTGTGTCTTCATCGACGATTACCATATCGCTCAGAAAGATGCCAGTGGCAACGACGTTTACTATGCACAGGCGCAGTCCAACGTGACATTTGTTCTCGATGGACATATTCAGTGTCGCACCACCGACAACGCGGGCTGTACTACCAAGTTCGTCTTTGCTATGCTCGTACCCCGCGACTGGGATCTGGCAAACAATGCCACCGTCACCTATAAGTGCGACATTGCTGCCGACCGTAACCTTGAGATGCCCATGTCCGTTATCCCCGATTCACAGCTGCCCAAGTGGGGCGAAGGCCGCACATGGGTGCAGTGCTTGCTGGGCGAATATGGTGTTGGCCCCAATGTGTTAGATGACATGGAGTGGGTGGTCTTCCAGACCGACCTCACTTGGAATATCACCAACAACCAGGATCCTACCTATAAGATCTTTGTGCGTACAAAGACCGGCAAGCGAAACCTCAGGTGCAAGATTGGATTCTTCGTCAACCACACCGACGATGGCTTCAGCAACGGTACCGAGCACCGCAAGATCATCTTCGCCACGGAGTGCTTCGAGGTCGTTGGGGGCAAGGGCATGCCCATCGATTTCTGTAACCGCCACTTCAATCGCGTGGCGCCACTTACTTGCCTTCAGGACGACTATGTCACTATCAGCTATCTGGCTGATGTAGAACTCTCAACGGAAAACAACCCGCTGGCTGCATCTGACGACATCTATCTCCAGGGGCATGCCGTTACCACTACTGGCAAGGTCTACAATGCACCTCCCATTGGACAGCAGACGCGCATGAATCGTCAAAACTCACTCGGTCGCACGTTCAATTTGACCATCTGGCCTGCCGGCTTCTTCGGAGTGCCGGCTGACGAGCAGATCGACCACCTCGATTACTACTTCTCTAACGCCGATGGCTCGAAGATAGTCAATCAGTCTGACGACGACTGCGTGCAGTTGGGCTCGTCCAACAGCGACAATGAGTTGTTTAATCTGAAGTTTGAATGCGAATAACCTCCAATCCCGCAGATTATGAAGACAATCATCAAATATCTAATCGCCTGTTCAGTATGTTGCGTTGCCAACACTACCTCTCTCTTCGCTCAGACTGATGAGAAGGCAGACAGCCTCCCCCAATCGGGTGAGGTCGGAGAGGGCTCACAAGTAGCCTCCGCACCTACGGTCAGCGGCCGTGACATGGAGAAATACCTCTCCACCGACATCCTCACCTCCTTGCAAGGGCGCATCCCAGGCCTCAACATCAGTCAGTATAGGGGCAGCGACCTGCCGCGCACCTCTGTCAACACCTCCGCCGACCTGATTGGCTATCGGCCTGCCAGCTATGGCCAGACGCCCTATAGCGACAACACGCGTTTCTTCATCTCGTCACGTGGCCTGGCACCTGTCATCATCGTTGACGGCATCGAGCGCAATATGCTCTCCCTCGACCCCGAGGCCATCGAGAGCGTCACGGTGGCCCGCGATGCCCTGTCATCCATGTTCTTGGGCATGAAGAGCTCACGTGGTGCCATGATTATCACCACCAAGATGCCGACGCGCGACCGCTTGCACTTTGGATTCACGGCAAAGTGGGGCCTGCACAGCAACACGATGAATCAGAAGCCACTTTCTGCCGACGCCTACGCCTACCTGCTCAACGAAGCTTTGCAGAACGATGGGCGCTCGGCCATCTATAACACGGCCGACCGCGACGCCTACCAGACCCAGTCCAGCCCCTATACCCATCCCAATGTCAACTGGTACGATGAGCTACTTAATAAGAATGCCATGTCGCAGTCTTACAACCTCAACGTCAGTGGTGGCGGGCGGGTTGCCCAGTTCTTTGTCTCGCTGGGCTACACCGGTGAGGACGGTCTTTTTAAGACCAACAAGGACAACGGCTACAACACCAACTTGGACATCAACCGCTACATGATTTCGTCGAAAGTCAACATCAACATTACCGACGACTTCACCGCTTCGATGACGGCTATCGGACGCGTCATTGAGGGTAACCAGCCCGGTGGCTCCGGCTCAGGCTACAGCGATCTGTTGCTCAATATCTGGCGCACGCCAAACAATGCCTATCCCATCCATAACCCTAATGGCACGTGGGGCGGCTCAATGGCTCACACCAACAACCTGGCCGCGCAGGCATGGGAGTCGGGCTACATCAACGACAACATGCGCGACATCATGGCTACGCTAACCCTCAAGTACGACTTCGACAAGCTGGTGCGCGGCCTCTCTGCTTCGTTCACCGGCAGCGTGGCCCATCAGACGCGCACCGCCATTGTTCGCACTAAGCAGAACCCCGTCTACAACTATTCTATCGTCGACGGTCAGCCAACCTACCTGCTCTTCGGCAACTCCGTGTCGCAAAGCAATGGCTTTACTGCCGTGTCAAGCTACCAGAATCTCTACGGGCGGCTCAACATTGACTATGATCGTCATTTCGGACTCCACCATCTGGCCTTTGGCCTTATGGGCGACACCCGCCACGAGCTGGTGCAGTATGACCTGCCTATGATTCCCTCCGACATGATGGAGAGTGTACGCTATGACTACGACCGACGCTATTTCCTTGAGGCGGCCATGACGCAGAGCTACTTTAATCGCTACGCCCCTGACAACCGCTGGGGCAACTTCTTTGCCGTAGGTGCCGGGTGGGACATGAGTCGTGAGAGTTTCATGGAAGATGCCGATTGGCTCGACCAGCTGAAACTGCGCGCTACTTATGGCCATACGGGCAACGGCATCGACAATGCCGGCTACTACCAATACCGGCAGCGCTTCTCGCAGAATGCTACAGCAGCCTATCCGCAAGGAACGTCGATGAACACCACTGGTGGTATCTTCACCACCGAGACCATGCCCATTGCTAATCCCTTCATCACCTTCGAGAAGGCCCACAAGCTGAACATCGGACTTGATGCCGCATTGCTTGGCCGACGCTTGGAGGCTACCGTGGAATACTATAACGACAAGTACCTCGACCTGTTGCAGACACGTGGAAAGAGCATTGAGCTCATGGGTGCCACGTATCCTACTGAGAACATCGGACGCTCGCGTCGTCAGGGCTTCGACGTCAGTCTCTCCTGGCGTGACAAAGTGGGCCCGGTGTCCTATTACATTGCCCCCAATTGGAGTCTGGAGAAGACCGAGCTGCTGTTTATGGATGAGCAGGAACAGCCCCATAACTATCTGAGGCAGACAGGTCGACCACTCGGTGTCGTATTCGGTCTGCAGGCCCTCGGTTTCCTGACGGCTGACGACATTGCACAGGGATATCCCGTGATGCAAGGTGTTGAAGTGCAGCCAGGTGACGTGAAGTATGCCGACCTGAACAACGACAAGATTATCGATGAGTACGACCGCACCGTCATTGGCGGTGACAAGCCCCTCCATTACTTCGGCCTCGACCTCGGTGTCAACTTTGCAGGCTTCGAGCTGTCGATGCTCTGGCAGGGCGTTTACAACCGTGACCTTTACGTCAACGATCGTACGCTTGTCGAAGGCTTCCAGAGTATTGGTAACACCTACGGGCAGGCTTATCAGAACATCCTTGCCCGTTGGACGCCAGAGACGGCTGCGACGGCTACCTATCCCCGACTCTCAGCAGGTGGTAACACCTATAACTACGGTGGTATGTACGGCTCATCACTATGGATGCACAAAGGCAACTTCATCCGCCTGAAGAACATCCAACTGGCTTACAACCTGCCGGCTACCTTCTGCCGCAACTATCTTGGCGGTGTTGGCGTCAAGGTCTTCTTCAACGCCCAGAACGCTCTCACCTTCTCTGCTTGCGACTTGGTCGACCCCGAGGTGACGTTCACCTCGTCGCCCATGCAGCGCTGCTTTTTCACTGGCATCAATCTCAACTTCTAAACATGTTCGAACAGTATGAAAGCTAATAAGTATATATTCCTTCTTTCTGCAGCATCCGTGTTGGGTTTGACTGCCTGTATGGACAACTACGAGACGCTGCCCGCTGATGAGTTTACCACCGAGTACCTGTTCTCGACCACTGACTCGCTGGGCACTCAGGCCCGACAGTACCTCAATACCATCTACGACATTCTGGAGAACGGCCACAACCGTGTTGGTGGATACTATCTTGACAGCTCTACCGACGATGCCATTAGCATCGACATGGACGGCGAGCCCGACGTGTTACGTATTGCAACAGGCCAGTACACCGCCAGCAACCGAGTCAGTTCCGACATGCGTTGGGGAGAGTACTACACCGGCATTCGCAAGGTCAATATCCTCATTTCGGGCATCGACAGTGTGCCCTATCGTGCCACTTATCGCAACGCTTTGGGGCAGACGCGCCCCTTGGGCGTCTCGTTCAAGGCCGAGGCCCGTTTCCTGCGTGCCTGGTTCTACTTCCAGCTGCTGCGCCGCTACGGTGGCGTTCCCCTGGTGGGTGACAAAGTGTTCGACCTTGACGACGACATGGAACTGCCGCGCAACACGTTTGCCGAGTGTGTCGACTATATTGTCAACGAGCTTAACGACATTCAGGACTCGCTGCGCAGCGTGAGTACCATCAGCTCCGAGTTTGCGCATGCACCGACGAAGCAGGCCTGCCAGGCCCTAAAGTCGCGTCTGTTGCTCTACGCTGCGTCACCGCTGTTCAACGGCCATACGCTGGAGTCGGGCAACGCGCTTGTGGGCTACCCCTCCTACGATCCTAATCGCTGGAAGCTGGCTGCCGATGCAGCCCGCGAGTTGATCGAGGGCGCTGGCCATAAGGGCAAGGACAGCCTGACGCTCACCGAGGACGTTCGCGACGTGTTCCTGAACTTCTATGACTATGGTGCCAATCCTGAACTCATCTTCTTCCGCCAGGGTGGCAACGGCACCAACGTAGAGAACCAGAACGGTCCACTCGGCTTCACCGGCAGCAGGATGGGCAATGGCCGTACGTGTCCTACCCAGAACCTTGTCGATGCCTTCCCGATGGCCGATGGCCGCATGCGCGGCGACAGCCCCACGTATCAGTATTCCGACGATAACCCGTATGCCAACCGTGACCCACGGTTAGACAAGACCATCCTTCACAATGGCTCCCAGTGGCTAGGCACGACGCTTGCCACGTGGCAGGGCGGCACGAACAATCCCGCCAATGGCGCTGACTACTCGCTGACCAGCTACTTTATGTGTAAGTTCATGGGCAAGTTCCAGAATGCAAGCGAATACTCGTCGGTGCTCCACGCTTGGGTGATGTTCCGCTATGCCGAGATTCTGCTCAACTTTGCTGAGGCAGAGAATGAGTCGGTAGGCCCCACTGCCGAGGTTTACGATGCTCTTTACACGCTGCGTGCGCGAGCAGGTATCAAGCGTGGCTCCGTGGCGGGCTACCGTTACGGACTGAAGCAGGACATGACACAGGATGAGATGCGCGAAGTCATCCGTAACGAACGGCGCATTGAACTGGCCTTCGAGGAACACCGTTTCTACGACATACGCCGCTGGCGCATTGCCGAGCAGCTGTTCTCGCAGCCGCTTCAGGGCATGCAGGTCGTTGAGAGTCAGGGCATGACCACCTACACCCGCATCGACGTGCTGAAGGTCAACTTTGAGGCCCGCAACAATCTCTATCCCATTCCTTACTCGGAAGTGAACAAGAACAGGAACATGGTTCAGAACCCTAATTGGAAATAAGCTATGAAACGACTCCTTTCTATATTTGTATGCCTGGCGACCGTAGTGCTCGCTATGGCTCAGTCGATGAATGTCAGTGGTGTGGTAACGTCGGCTGACGACGGCGAGACGCTCATCGGTGTCACCGTTAAAGTCAACGGCACTAACCGCGCTACCGTTACCGACGTCAATGGTCGCTACACGCTGACCATCAACCAGGGCGAACGCATCACCTTCAGCTATGTGGGCTACCGCGAATATTCGGTTGTACCTCGTTCGGCAACGCTTCATGTCACGATGCAGACCGACAATAGCTCGCTCGACGAGGTCGTTGTCGTGGGCTACGGCCAGGCTAAGCGTATCACGCTGACAGGTGCCGTCAGCGCCATCAATGGCAAGGAGCTGCAGAAGGTGCCTGTCAGCAGTGTGCAGAATACGCTGGCTGGTAAGCTGCCTGGCTTCTTTTCGCAGCAGCGCAGTGGTCAGCCTGGTAAGGATGCCTCTGACTTCTTCATTCGTGGCGTCAGCTCACTCAACAGCGATGGCAACAAACCCCTTATCATCGTTGACGACGTGGAGTACACCTACGACCAGCTTTCGCAAATCAACGTCAATGAGATTGAGAGTATCTCCATTCTGAAGGACGCATCGACCACGGCTATCTATGGTATTAAGGGTGCCAACGGCGTACTCGTGGTAAAGACGCGTCGTGGCGAAGGCGGTGCACCTAAGATCAATGTGCGCATGGAGACCGGTGTGCAGATGCCCGTCCGCACGCCCAAGTTCCTGGGCAGCTACGAGACGGCCATGCTCGTCAACGAGGCCCGTGCCAACGACGGTCTGCAGCCTCGCTTCACTGACACCGACTTGGAGCACTTCCGTACGGGTGATGACCCTTACGGCTATCCAGACGTGAACTGGTACGAAGAAATCTTCAAGAAGTCTGCGCAGCAGTCGAACATGAACGTCGACGTCTCTGGCGGCTCTGACCGTCTGAAGTATTTCGTCTCCGTTGGCTATTTTAGTCAGAACGGCTTGGTGCGTGACTTCGACTCCGGCGACGAACTGAACAGCAACTACCGTTACCGTCGCTTCAACTTCCGCTCAAATCTGGACTTCCAGGTGACGAAGAACCTCAGCATGCGCCTCGATATCACCTCTCGCTTCATGAACATCAACGAGCCGCGTGGCATCAATGCGACCGGCGAGATCTACAACTTCTCGGCCATGCACCCCTACTCGTCGCCAGTGGTAAACCCCAATGGGTCGTACTCGTACTACTACGACACCGACTCACGCCGCCCGACGCTGAATGCCCGCCTGGCCAATGAGGGCTACGTGCGCTCGCGCCGTAACGATAATAACCTGCTCTACCAGGCCAATTGGGATATGGGCTTCCTTACGCAGGGCTTGTCGTCAAACGTTCGTCTGGCCTATTCGACCATCGACGAGAATGCTCGTGCCGCCTGGAGAGAGTCCTTCCCCACCTGGCACTATAACTCGGCCACCGACACCTATACTATCAACCCCGACAACGTCTTTACCAAAGGCGTGCCAGCTATCACTGTTGACCCGCGCACCGCCATTAAGGACATGAACCTCATGGCCTCGCTGAACTATCACCGCGTCTTTGCCGATGCTCATGATGTTGAGGCCATGCTCTTCTACAACCGCGAGAGCACCACGACTGAGCTCAATACGCCGGGATGGGTGGGCGCCCCCAAGGTTCCTGAGAAGTTCATGGGTACCACGCTGAAGCTCAGCTACAAGTATAAGAACCGTTACCTGATTGATGTGAACACCGCTTACAACGGCTCCGACCGTTTTGGCGAAGACCACCGATTCGGTTGGTTCCCCGCTGTGGGTTTGGGCTGGTCGATTTCTGAGGAGCCTTGGTTCAAGGACGCCGTTCGTGGCTTTGACCTGCTGAAGATTCGCGCCAGCTACGGTCTTGTCGGTTCCGATGTGGCCATGGGCAACCGCTACCTCTATAATCAGGTGTATGAGCCAGGACGTACCTATCCCTTCGAAGAGTACGAGAACATGCAGTTCCAGGGCTACCGCGAGGGCGCACTGGGTAACGACCACGTGACATGGGAGAAGGCCAAAAAGCTGGACATCGGTGTTGACGTGAACCTCTGGAACAGTGTCTCGATTACGTTCGACTATTTCTACGACAAGCGCTACGACCAGCTTGTCTACCGTAACGACATTCCCTTGATGCTCGGTGTGGGTACTTCGCCTATCAATGTGGCACGTACCACTAACCGCGGTTTCGACGGACAGGTGGGCTACCGCAACCACTGGGGCGACTGGAGCTTCAATACCAACCTTGTCTTTTCGTATGCAAAGAACAAGATTGAGTATATGGCCGAGGCACAGCAGATGTACCCGTGGCTGGCTCAGACTGGCCATAGCATCGGACAGCAGTTTGGCTACACATGGGATGGCTACTACACGCCCGAAGATGTGGCACTTATCGAGGCTAAGGCCGATGGTGCCCCCGCCGTGCCCAACATCGACATTCCTGTGCAGGCTGGTGACCTGAAGTATCGCGACCTGAACGGTGATGGTGTGATTGACGACTATGACAAGAGCCCCATCGGACTGCCCAACCTGCCTAACACGACCCTTGGCTGGACGCTTGGCGGATCGTGGAAGGGCCTCACGCTGAGTGTGCTGTTCCAAGGCTCGTTCAATTACAGCTTCAGCGTTGTGGGTACGGGTATTGAGCCTTTCAAGAGCCAGTTCCAGCCCCTGCATCAGAAGCGTTGGACCCTCGATCGTTACACCAACGGCGAGAGCATCGAGTTCCCGCGCCTGACAAGCAATCCATCAACCATCAACAGCGCCGCTGCCTATATGTCTGACTTCTGGCTCATTGATGCCTGGTACATCCGACTGAAGACTATCGACCTGAGTTACGACTTCCCACGCAAGTGGACGCCCCGCTTTGTCAGTTCGCTTCGCCTCTACATGAACGCCTATAACCTGTTCACATGGACCAGCTACGACAAGTATCAGCAGGATCCTGAGATACAGACCAACTCGGCTGGTGATGCCTACATGAATCAGCGTGTACTCAACTTCGGTGTCTCGGTAGGGTTTTAGGGAATTGAGAATTGTGAATTGTGAATTGTGCATTGTGAATTGATAATTGTGAATTGATAATTGTGAATTGATAATTGTGAATTGTGAATTGAAGTCAATCGTCGTTATCGTGTCAGCACTCCTCTTCCCCCTCCTCATGGAGGGGGCTGACTTAACGCGACTTGTTGACACACGTCAGGGCACTGACTCCCACTTTGGGCTAAGTCGTGGCAATACCTTTCCTGCCACGGGCATGCCTTTTGGCATGCATCTGTGGTCGCCCCAGACGGGTAAGAACGGCGATGGTTGGAAATACCAGTGGCAGGCAACGTCGCTGCGGGGCCTTTGTCAGTCGCACCAGTGCAGCCCCTGGGTGGGTGACTATGCTGTCTATTCGCTGATGCCCGTGACCGGACAGCTCCGCACTGCTGAAGACGAGCGTGCCACGGCCTACAGTCATGACGACGAGGTGGCTCGCCCCCACTACTATCGGGTTCGTCTCTCTGATGGCACTGTTGCTGAGGTTGCACCAACCACGCGTGGGGCGCACTTGCGTTTCAGCTATCCACGCCGACAGCCTGCCTGGCTTGTCATCGATGGCTATGTCGGTCAGTGGGATATGCACATCGATGTCGAAAAGCGTCAAATCACGGGCTGGGTCAACAACCAGCGCTTCGTCAACCATGCTGAGACCTTCCGCAGCTATTTCGTCTTACAGTTCGACCGACCTTTCACGGCACATGGACAGTGGGAAGGTGGCGTTTATGTGGGCTTTGCACCTGGCACTAAAGTGCAGGTGAAAGCGGCATCGTCGTATATCAGCGAGCAGCAGGCATGGCTTAACCTGACCACTGAGCTGGGTAACGACCGGACACTTGAGCAGACGTGTGAGCGCGGCCGGCAGACATGGAACGAGCTGTTGGGGCGCGTGCTCGTTGAAGGGGGCACGCTCGAGCAGCAGCGCACGTTCTACAGCTGTTTGTTCCGTGCTAATCTCTTCTCTCGCAAGTTCTATGAGCGTCGTGCTGACGGTACACCTTATTATTATAGTCCTTACGACGGGCAGGTGCACGACGGCTACATGTACACCGACAATGGCTTCTGGGACACTTTCCGCTCACAGTTCCCACTCACGTGCCTGCTCCATCCCACGCAGCAGGGACGCTACATGCAGGCTTTGCTACAGGCTCAGCACGAGTGTGGGTGGCTGCCCTCATGGTCGTTCCCCGGCGAAACGGGTGGCATGGTGGGCAATCATGCCATGTCGCTTCTGGCCGACGCCTGGGCCAAGGGCATACGAACCGTTCCGGCCGACAGCATCTTGAAGGCCTATGCCCATGAGGCTATGAACAAGGGACCGTGGGGTGGGGCCAACGGGCGTGCGGGGTGGAAGGAATATTTCACTTTGGGCTATGTGCCTTTCCCCGAGTCGCATGGTTGCGTCACCCAGACGTTGGAGTACGCCTATGACGATTTCTGTGCCTATCAGGTTGCGCGCAGCGTTGGCAACAGCCATTATGAGCAAGTATTCGGCCGACAAATGATGAACTATCGTAACCTCTGGGATGCCAGCACGCGGTTCATGCGGGCACGCACCGTCGATGGTAACTGGTATGAGCCTTTCGACCCGTTGGAGTGGGGTGGTCCTTACACCGAGGGTAACGCTTGGCACTACGTGTGGTCGGTGTTCCACGATGTCCAGGGGCTTATCAACCTGTTTGGGGGCGATGAGGCTTTCGTCAGCAAGATCGACAGCGTCTTCTCCATGGACAACACCGTCCATCCTGGATGGTATGGTGGCATGATTCACGAAATGGTAGAGATGCAACAGGCCGAGATGGGGCAGTATGCCCATGGCAATCAGCCCATCCAGCATCTGCCTTACCTCTATTGTTATGCGGGGCAGCCGTGGAAGACCCAGTACTGGGTGCGGCAGATTATGGACCGACTCTACAACAGCACGCCTCAGGGCTTCCCGGGCGATGAGGATCAGGGCGGCATGTCTGCATGGTATGTCCTTAGTGCCCTCGGGCTTTACGCCGTGACGCCTGGCACTGACCAGTATGTCGTTGGAAGCCCGCTGTTCTCGCGTGTCACGCTGACCTCTGAGCAGGGCCAACGCTTTGTCATCGAGGCACGTGGCAACACTTCCGACAATGTCTATATCGACAAGGCTGAACTCAACGGGGCGCCTTTCGATCGCAACTATCTGACCTACGACGAAATCACGCGTGGAGGCCATCTCGTCTTCACAATGTCTGACCATCCGAACCGTCAGCGCGCCACCTCGAAAGTTGCTGCGCCTTTCTCTCTTTCAAAACCTCAGTAACCATCTCCCATGACAAAAGTAGTCCTCAAGCTCATCAGCATCACCCTGTTCTGTTCCGTATGCTGCGTTATCAACGCAGTTCCCAACACACCGTCTGCCGACCGCGCTCACCAGGTGAACACGCTCATCGGCACTAAGGGCGCTGGCCTTACCTCTGGCTACCTTTACCCCGGTGCAACTTATCCGCACGGCATGGTGCAGTTCACCCCGACTTATTTCGCCAAGAACGCTGGCTTCGTGGTCAACCAGAACAGCGGTGGCGGATGCGACCACATGGGCAACTTCCCAACCTTCCCCATCAGCGGTTGCCTCACTGCTTCGCCTGACAGGATTCGCAACGCCCGTTTTCAGGTGACTGACGAGCAGGGGCATGCCGGCTACTACCAAGCCTGCGTGAATGGCAATGTCTCAGCAGCGCTCACCGTCACCGAGCGCACTGGCATGGCGCGCTACGTCTTCCCCGCCGCCTCTCCTGCCTCCCCCTCCTCTTTCGGCACTGTCATCATCGGTGCCGGCATTGCTGCCACTCGCATCACCGAGGCTGCGCTCGTCCTGACCTCCCCCCGCACGGTCGAAGGCTATGCTGACGGTGGCTACTTCTGCGGTATCCGCACCCCCTACAAGGTTTACATCGCCGCCGAGTTCGACGTCGACGCCGTAGCCACCGGCACGTGGAAGGGCGACCGTCTGCATCCTGGGGACACCTTTGCCGAGGGTGAATCATCAGGCGTCTACTTCACCTTTGACACTTCAAAGCAGCAGACCGTCCACTATAAGTTCGCCATCAGCTACGTATCTGTTGAGAATGCCAAGGAGAACCTTCGTACAGAGAACCCCAACTGGGACTTCGACGCTGTGTGTCAACGGGCCGAAAACGCCTGGGAGAACATGCTTGGCAAGATCGACGTCAAGGGAGGTACCCCAAGCCGTACCACGCAGTTCTACACTCATCTCTACAGGGCCTTTATCCATCCCAGTCTTGCAAGCGATGTGAATGGTGAGTACATGGGTGCCGACTTCCGCATTCATCACACCACAGCCAACTATTACTCGCAGCTGAGCAACTGGGACACCTATCGCACGCAGATTCAGCTGCTGAGCATCATTGAGCCCGACGTTGCCAGTGACATCGTCGTTTCCCACCTGTTGTTTGCCGAGCAGTCAGGAGGTTCTTTCCCACGCTGGGTCTTAGCAAACATCGAGACAGGCATCATGCAGGGCGACCCTTCGGCCATTCTCGTTTGCAACGCGTGGGCTTTTGGCGCTCGCAATTACGACGCCCGTGCACTCTTCGACATCATGCGCCGTGGTGCTGAGGTGCCTGGTGCCAAGTCGCAGCAGGAGGAGACGCGGCCCCACCTGCGACAGTATCTTGAGAAAGGCTACTGTCCCGCCTCCATACAGCTCGAATACACCTCGGCAGATTTTGCCATAGGCCAGTATGCCCTCTATGCCGCAGGCGACGAGTTTGCCTCGTGGCACTATGCCGCCACCGCCCGCTCCTGGAAGAACCTCTACAACGCTGAGACCGGCTGGCTGCAGTCGCGCAATGACGACGGCTCGTGGAAACCCCTCAGCGAGGACTTCCGCGAGGCCACCTATCAGGACTACTTCTGGATGGTGCCCTACAACCTCAAAGGCCTCATCGACATCATCGGCGGACCAGCAAAAGCCGAGCAGCGCTTGGATGACTATTTCGTCCGTCTCGATGCCGGCTACGGCGACACGTGGTTCGCCTCGGGCAACGAGCCCAGTTTCCACATCCCTTGGGTCTACAACTGGGTGGGCTGTCCGTGGAAGACGTCGCAGGTCGTCCGACGCACACTCAACGAGCAGTATAGCGACCATATCGACGGGCTGCCGGGCAACGACGACCTCGGCTCCATGGGGGCGTGGTATGTATGGGCCTGCGTAGGTCTCTATCCCATGATTCCCGGGGTTGCCGGCTTCACGGTCAATACACCCATATTCCCTGAGGTCACCATCCACCTGCCCAACCACGACATCCGCATCAAGGGCGGCTCTGAGCGTAATATCTACACCTCCCGGCTCACGCTTAATGGCCAGGAGCACCGCTCAACATGGATTCCCTGGCAACAGCTCGCCTCTGGTGCCACAATTGACTACAAAACCGCTGCAAGTCCCGACCGCAAGTGGGGCACGCAGCTTCCACCACCTTCCTATGAATAGACCATTGTGAATTGAGAATTGAGAATTGAGAATTGTGAATTGAGAATTGTGAATTGTGAATTGAAAATTGTGAATTGTGAATTGTGAATTGTGAATTGTGAATTGAAAATTATTGGCCTTTCCCTGACGCTCCTGCTGGTCGTCGCATGCACCGCGCCTACGCCTCAGTCCTCAGCCGACTGGGCACTGGGCCCTTTCGAACGTCCTGCAGGCGTCAATCCCGTTTTGTCACCCGACTCTTCGAGCCTGTTCTTCTGCCCCATGCGTGGCGTGGCCGTTGACTGGGAGGGCAGCGACACATTCAACCCCGCAGCCACGGTGCTCAACGGGCGTGTCGTGCTGCTCTACCGTGCTGAAGACAACTCTGCCGTAGGCATCGGACAGCGCACCTCGCGCATTGGCTATGCCTCATCGCCCGATGGACTGTTCTTCGTCCGTCATGGTGCTCCCGTGCTCTATCCCACACCCGACGACGAACAGGCCGACAACGAGTGCCCCGGTGGCTGTGAGGACCCCCGCGTGGTACAGACCGACGATGGGCTCTACCTGATGCTCTACACACAGTGGAATCGCCGTCAGGCACGCCTGGCCGTGGCTACTTCGCGCGACCTCGTGACGTGGCAGAAGCATGGGCCTGCCTTCGCTGCGGCTTATGGCGGGCGCTTCAAGGACGACTTCTCGAAGTCGGCATCTGTTGTCACTTGCCTGAAGGATGGACAACTGGTGGTGGCTCGCATTGGTGGCAAGTACTGGATGTACTGGGGTGAGCAGTTTGTCAACGTTGCCACGTCGACCAATCTCATCGACTGGACACCACTGCTCGATGCCGACGGCCAGCTGCTCCGCGTGATGGAGCCGCGCAAGGGGCACTTCGACAGCCAGCTCACCGAGTGTGGCCCGCCTGCGGTGCTCACCCCAAAGGGCATTGTGCTCATCTATAACGGCAAGAATCTCGAAGGCCCCGATGGTGACCAGCGCTATGTGCCCAATACCTACTGCGCCGGGCAGGCCCTCTTCAGCGCCGACAACCCTGCGCATCTGCTCGACCGCCTCGACGAGCCATTCTTCCTGCCTGAGGCCGACTTTGAGTGCAGTGGGCAGTACCCTGCCGGCACCGTCTTCACCGAAGGACTTGTCTATCATCGCGACCGCTGGTTGCTCTACTATGGCTGTGCTGACTCCCGCGTCAGCGTGGCTGTCTATAATCCCAATAAGATTTGAGAATTGAGATTTGAGAATTGAGAATTATGAATTGTGAATTGAGAATTATAAACAGCAAAACATGAAAAAACTATTCTTGACACTCGTAGCCGCCCTGAGCATCACGGCGGCGTTCGCTCAAGTCGCCACGATGGTGGGCGACCGTGTGGCTGCTTTCTACCCAAAGGACTTCAATCCTGATATGCACCTGCCGTCACCAATCTTCCTGCGTGAGCTCACCCCGATGGGACAAGTGCCTGCCGACTGGCAGCTTCGTCCGCAGTTCAGTGTGCAGGATGGTCACAGCGTGGCCACCTTTGACGTGGGTGATGCCGACCTTTATGGCACGGGCGAAGTCTACGGTGACCTGCGTCGTAACGGCGAGACAGAAGGATTTTGGAACAAGGATAATGGCCTCTATTTGTCCGAAGGTGGCAAGCGTCTCTACCAGACTCACCCCTGGGTGCTTGGCGTGCGAAAGGATGGTACTGCCTTTGGCCTGATTGCCGACAACACGTGGAAGTCGAAGCTGACCACCGACCGCATCGTGCGCTTTGAGAGCGAAGGCCCTGCCTTTCGTGTGGTCGTCATCGAGCGCCAGTCACCTGCTGAGGTGCTCTGCGAGCTGGGACGGTTGAGCGGTACCATCGAGATGCCGCCTCTTTGGGCACTGGGCTACCATCAGTGTCGTCACAGCTACGTGCCCGACACGTGGGCCATGGAGATTGCCGACACGTTCCGTGAGAAGCAGATACCCTGCGATGTCATCTGGCTCGACATTATCTATATGGACGGCTTCCGCATTTTTACTTTCTCCCCCAAGGAGATGCCCGACCCGAAGCGCTTCAACGACTACTTGCATGAGCGGCACTTCAAGTCGGTGTTTATGATCGACCCAGGCGTGAAGGTCGACCCTGACTACTTCGTCGACCAGCAGGGCATGGCGGGCGACTACTATGTGAAGACCAAGGACGGCGAGCCCTTCGTGGGCAGAGTGTGGCCCGGCGACACTCACTTCCCCGACTATATACGTCCTGAGGTGCGCCACTGGTGGAGCACGCTCTATAAAGACTTCATGGCCACCGGCATCGACGGCATCTGGAACGACATGAACGAGCCATCCGTCTTTGGCGGCCCCGACGGCTCGATGCCCGAGGACAATATGCATGGAACTGAGAATGATTACACTCAAGCCGACAACTCCGCCAACAACTCTAATCATAATTCTCAATTCTCAAATCTCAATTCTCAATTCTCAACTCTCAATTCTCAATTGACCAATTCTCAATTCTCCCACCTCCGTTACCACAACGTCTATGGCTACAACATGGTGAAGGCTTCGCGCGACGGCATCCTGATGGCTAATCCGCAGAAGCGTCCTTTCGTGCTGTCGCGCTCAAACTTCCTCGGTGGTCAGCGCTATGCTGCCACGTGGACGGGTGACAATGCCTCTACATGGGAACACATGAAGGCCAGCATCCCCATGACGCTCAATATGGGACTCACAGGACAGCCCTTCAACGGCCCCGACATCGGTGGATTCGCACGCGACTGTAACGCTGAGCTGCTGGCAAACTGGACTGCCATCGGCGTCTACTTCCCCTTTGTGCGCAACCACTGCTCGCTTCAGGAAGTGCAACAGGAGCCATGGGCTTTCGGCGAGAAGGTTGAGCAGGTCTGTCGCACGGCTATCAATCGCCGCTACCGTCTACTGCCCTATGTCTACACGCTCTTCCGCGAGGCTGCGCTCACGGGTATGCCTGTCATGCGGCCTGTCTTCATGTCCGACCCGAGTAATCCTGCACTCCGCTCGGAGCAACAGGCATTCCTGCTCGGAGGAGACTTGCTGATTGTTCCGAGGTGGGCTGAGAACCCTGTACTGCCAACGGGCGACTGGAAGACTTTCACCATGGAGCAGGGCGACGACGGCTATCAGGCTCGTCTGGCTCTCCGGCCAGGAGCTGTGCTGCCTGTTGCCAATCTGTACCAGAACACCGAGGAGTATCGCACCGACTCACTGACGCTGCTCGTCAATATCGATGATAAAGGCTATGCGAAGGGACGGCTCTACGAGGACGACGGTGAAGGCTTCGGCTACCGTAAAGGCGACTATGCCGACTACAGCATTGTAGCCAAGGCCGAAGGGAAGATGCTTACCGTGTCGTTGCAGCAGGAGAAAGGACGGCGCGAACAGCAGGCACGTTGGCTCCGCATTGGTCAGTTAGTGGGTGGAAAAGTGATCTACTCCGACTGGCAAAAGGGCACGACCGCCAGTGTGAAGCTGAAGAAGAGTTAGGAGAGAGCCGTTCCATTTTCAACACGGTTTCATGCGGCGTAAATCCCTGTTTGACTGTCTTACCACTTAAGTCGCAAGTTCTTACCACTTAAGTCGCAAGTTCTTACCACTTAAGTCGCAAGTTCTTACCACTTAAGTCGCAAGATAGTTTTCCAGGCACTTGGGGACTCGTTGCTTAGGTTTTGCAAGCCTCATGCAAAGGTTGCCAAGGCGCACGAAACAGCGTTTTGGGAACTTGTGGAAGTGGAATAATTGATGTAAAAAACGGACCAAAGGGCCATTCTGCGGCGCTTTGGTTCGATTTTTGCTTTTTTGTGCTCAATTTTTTTATGCGATGAACTGATTATTGCTTAATTTTGCCGCCGAATTACAATAAGCTAAAACCTACAAGCATGGATTTCGACAAACTCTACACACAGCTGTTCCCGCGTCTGGTGCAAGTGGCATCGGCGTGGATGGCGAGTGAGGAGGCTGAAGATCTTGTGCAAGATGTGCTGGTGAAGTTATGGGAACAGCGCGAAAGGCTCTCGTTCGTCAACAATATTGAAACGTATGCTTTTGCCGCCGTTCGTCATAAGTATTTGGATTACCTCAAGCACAAGACCTACGTTCGTGAGCATCAGCACAGCGTGTGGGCGAACATGAGGCTCGCATGCGATCTGGAGAGTCCCACGCGTGATGTGGAGTATCGTGAGCTGTGCAACCGAGTAGAGTGGGCCGTTGGGCAGTTGCCCAAACGCAGCAGAGCGGTGTTCGTCCTGAGTAGATTTGAGGATAAGACAAACGCAGAGATTGCTATCGAGATGGGCATCTCTGTGAATACTGTGGAGTGCCACATGACGCAGGCACTGCGACGTATGAATTACTATTTGAGAGTATCTTAATCAAGGAGTAAGGAGTAATAAAGGAGTAAGAGTAAATGATAATTTTAGTCGATATGAAAAAGAAAACCTTCAATCTTCAGTCTTCAGTCTTCAGCTTTATCTTAGTTTTGGCTGGCTTGTTCGTTGCGTCCAGCGCAATGGCCCAGCAGGTGGCTCCCTTCAAGAAAGGCGATCGCGTGTGCTTCGTTGGCAACAGTATTACCGATGGTGGACACTACCACTCATACATCTGGCTCTATTACATGACCCACTTCCCCTTCGAAGAGATGTGGATGGCCAACTGCGGCGTGGGAGGCGACACCAGCCTGGAAATCCTGAACCGTCTGGATGGCGACGTCTTTGCAAAGCGTCCAAACGTCATCACCCTGACTTTCGGCATGAACGATAGCGGCTACTTCGAGTACAACGGCGATGAGCCAGAGAAGTTTGCTGCTGAGAAACTGGCTTTGGCACAGAAAAACTTCAGTGAGATTGAGAAGCGCCTGAAAGGCCGTCCTGAGACGCGCATGATTATGATCGGCACTTCGCCCTACGACCAGACGTCGACCTTCAACGACAACATCTTCCGCAACAAGAACAACACCATCGGTAAGATTGTCGACTTCCAGAAGGAGGCCGCCAAGACCAACGGCTGGGAGTTCGTAGACTTCTGGGCTCCAATGAACAAGATCAACGAGGAACAGCAGGCCATTGACCCCACCTACACCATCTGTGGCAACGACCGCATCCATCCTGACAACGACGGACACCTCGTCATGGCCTACCTCTTCCTGAAGGCACAAGGCATGGCCGGCAAGAAGGTGGCCGACGTCGAGGTGAACGCCAAGAGCAAAAAGGTGGTGAAGAGCGAGAACTGCGAAATCACCAACGTCGAGAACCGCAGCGGTGTGCTGACCTTCGACTATCTGGCCCACTCGTTGCCCTTCCCCCTCGACACCATTCCTCGCGGCTGGGAATACCGTCGCCAGCAGGCTGCTGCCCTGAAAGTCATTCCTCAGTTCATGGACGAGATGGACAACGAAGCCTTCTGTGTCACTGGCCTGAAAGGACAGTACCAGTTGCTCATCGACGGACAGCTCATCGACACATTCACCGCCGACCAGCTCTCGGCAGGCATCAACCTGGCCTGCTATCGACACACGCCACAGTATGTGCAGGCCAAGACCATCATGGAGCTTAACGAGAACCGTTGGGAGATTGAGCGCCAGTTCCGCGACTACGCCTGGTTGCAGTACAACTTCTTCATGAAGAAAGGCATGCTCGACCAAAACGACGAGCAGGCAGCACGAACCTTCCGCGCCGGACAGGACGACGGTTGGGTGGCTGCCAAGCGTGGCCTCTACGACAAGATGATTCACAAGGAGGTGCGTGACATGCACATCCGTCAGATGGACATGATTGTCGAGCGCATCTATCAGATTAACAAGCCTCAGGTGCGCAAGATTACCCTCACGCCCGTAAAATAAAGGCCGCGTTATCCCGTTTTAACGTTAATCCCGTTTTAACGTTATAACGATATAACGTAATAACGTTATAACGAAATAACGAAAATAACGAAACCGCGAAACAACAAAAAACAGAAGAATTATGGTAAGAAGATTGTTTCTCTTCCTCCTTGGCCTGACCGCCGTGATGGCGGCTCAGGCTGGGAGTGTGGTCGACGAGCGTGTCTATAGCAACGCTATGGGCCGCGACGTCGAGGTGACCGTCGTGCTGCCAACCGCCGCAGAGGGTCCTTTCCCCGTCGTCTACCTGCTGCACGGGGCTTACGGCCATGAGCGCTCATGGCTCGAGATAAGGCCCGACCTGCCTGAGGTCGCCGACCGCGAGGGACTCATCTTCGTTACCCCAAGGGCATACAACACATGGTACTTCGACAGTCCGCTGAACCCCAGCGTGCGCTACGAGACCTTCCTCGCCGACGAGCTCGTCAGCTTCATCGACAGCCACTATTCCACCATTGCCAGTCGTAACGGACGAGCCATCACGGGCCTGAGCATGGGTGGCCACGGCGCTATGCACACGGCCATGCGCCATCCCGACGTCTTCGGGGCCGTGGGAAGCACCAGCGGCGGAGTCGACTTCCGCCCGTTCCCGCAGAACTGGGACATCAAGGAGGTGCTCGGCGAAATGGCTGCCAATAAGCAGACGTGGGACGACCATGTCGTCGTCAACCTCATACAGAACATCGAGAACCGTCAACTCGCCATCATCTTCGACTGCGGCGAGAGCGACTTCTTCCTCGAAGTGAACAAAGAACTACACCAGCGGCTGCTTGGACGAGGTATCGAACACGACTTCATTCAGCGCCCCGGTGCCCACGATAGCAACTACTGGGCGAACGCCATCGACTATCAGTTGCTGTTCTTTAAAAAATATTTCTCGAAACAATAAAACAAAAAGAGAGCAGACTATGATGCGTAAGGGTGTAATTGGTAGCGTGCTCGTCGCCGCTGCAGCCGTTGCATGGCTCTGTGTGTCGTGCTATAAGATTACGTTTATTAAGCAGGAGCACACGATCATCAAGGGCAATGTGTTCAACGGAAAGATGGTGGTGAAGTCCACCGGTAACACCGCCGGAGGCGTCTACCATGTCTATGGCCTCTTCGGCATCAGAGTACCAATAGGGTGGGAGGTCGACGGCAAGATCGTGATGACGCAGGTGGCCAAGCCTACCACCGACACGGGCGACCCCGACTACAACCGTGACATCAAGCGGACGCTGGTGCCATGTCCCGAATACACTGACATGCTCAACCGCGACTATCCGCGCAAGGGCTACACATGGCTCGGCTATGTCACCGACAGCGATTTCAAGACGTTGCTCAGCGGCGAAGACCCTGACAAGCGTGTCGACAGCATCTACGTCTCCTACGACATCGCTACCAGCTACGACCATACGGGCATCTACTACCTCGACTATATCGCTGGCCAGATCGACCACGACAAGCTCGACCAGGTGGCCACCGCCGATCGCGACTGGACGACACGCGTCGCTACGTTCTCGGGCGACCACATCAACAACGTCTACTTCACTGATACGAGCATCAAGGTGACCAACACCGATGGCACGATGGACGAGTTGGGCGATGAGCTCTGGGCCATGCCCGAAGAGTGGGAGCTGGAAGCCATGCCCAGCTCAACCTACCAAGGGACGGCGCGTGCCTTCAAAGACCTTAAGTACAACAAGCTCTTCACCCGTTCGCGCGGCTGGAACGGTGGCGATGGCGTGCTCACCGTAGGCCTGCCCAACGGCGATGTCTTTTGGACGTTCAACGATAGCTTCTATGGTGTGGTCAACCCAAGCAACCGCTCGCGTGGCAGCTGCAGCTTCCCACGCAACAGCATCATGGTGCAAAAGTGCCGCGACGGCGTGCTTGGCGAGACGCCCGAGGATTTGGTATGGCTCGCCGACTACGTCAACTGGACGCACGCTAGCGGCGACCGCTATTTCCATGCCCGTACGCACCTGCGCCACCCTGGTGGCGAGAAGACCGACGCTGAGATTGCAAAGGGCGATATCGATCAGGGCAAGGTCTACTGGTCGGGCGACGGCACCGTCTACAACGGCAAGCTGCAGATGATTTGGGTGGGCGTACAGTCGTCTGAGTTGCTCAACCTCGACGCAGCACTGTGTACCTACAGCCTCGAGGGCAACGAGCCTGAGGGCTACTACCTCAGCACCATTCCCGACTATCTGCCCCACGAAGGCGACTACCTCTACCGCGAAGACCACACCCCCAACAAGCAGATTGGCCCTTGTGCCTACGGCTCAACCCTCTTCGAGGCTGAGGACGGCCATACATACCTCTACGCCGTGGAGAACTCGACCACCGTGGTGGCTCGCACTGCCACGCACGACCTCTACAGCCCGTGGCAATACTACGTCAAGGACGCCAGCGGCAATTGGACGTGGCAGGACAACTATCCCACGGAGAACGAGCGTCGCCGCTCAAGCATCATGACGTCGAGCAGCTGGGGCATCATGCTGCCCTGGGTGTTCAAGCAGGGCGACTGGTACTTCATGACCTCGCAGGCACCCATCTTCTCGCCCGAAGTCTACATTTATCGCTCGAAGTCGCCCTACGGTCCCTTTGACGACCGCAAGCTGTTGTTCCGCTTGCCCGACCATCTCGACAAGATGGGACCGCAGCAGTACCACTGGCTCTACATGGTCAACCTGCATCCCGCACTCTCGCGTCAGGGCGAACTGGTGTTCTCGACAAACAGCGATACCGAAGACTTCTGGGATAACTTCAATGCGCTGGGCTCAGCTGATTACTACCGGCCGTTCTTCTATCGCGTCTTCGACTGGCAGAAGGTCTACGACGACCTTAACACCGAAGGCATCGATGCCCCTCGCAGTTTGCCTCGCCCTACAAGGGCCGCTGACAATGCCTACTACGACCTTCAGGGCCGCCGCATGACGCATTCTCCATCCTCAATTCTCAATGCTCAATTAAAGAAAGGTGTCTACGTTCATGCCGGCAAGAAGGTCGTCGTGAAGTAGTTGAAATGGTGTTGAAACTTTTTTTAAGGCTTATCGCTTGCGTAATCCATAAAGATTTCGTATTTTTGCACGCGATTATTCACCATTAACAACTACTGAATGAAAGAATTTGTCATCTCAGAGGCAAAGGCCGAGACGGCCGTGCTGGTGGGACTGATTACGAAAGAGCAAGACGAAGCCAAAACAAAAGAGTACCTGGACGAGCTGGAATTCCTCGCCGACACGGCGGGGGCACGCACCGTGAAGCGCTTTACGCAGAGGGTGGGTGGCCCCAGTCAGGTGACTTATGTCGGTAGCGGAAAGCTGCAAGAGATTAAGCAATACATCAAGGATTGTCAGGACGCTGCCGACGAGGCTGCCCATAACGCTGAATCCATTCTCAATTCTCAATTGTCAACTGACACGCGCGAGCTGCCCCAGCCCGTAGGCATGGTCATCTTCGACGATGAGCTGTCGGCCAAGCAGATTCGAAACATTGAGAAGGAGCTGCAGGTGAAAATTCTCGACCGCACGTCACTTATCCTCGACATCTTTGCCATGCGTGCCCAGACGGCAGAAGCAAAGGCACAGGTGGAGCTGGCACAGCACCGCTACATGCTGCCCCGCCTGCAGCGGCTGTGGACGCATTTGGAACGCCAAGGCGGTGGTTCTGGTTCTGGCGGTGGAAAGGGCTCCGTAGGACTTCGTGGCCCTGGTGAGACGCAGCTGGAGATGGACCGCCGTATCATCCTTCACCGTATCACCCTGCTGAAGCAGCGCTTGGCCGAGATCGACCAGCAGAAGACGACGCAACGCAAGAACCGCGGGCGCCTCATTCGTGTGGCCCTTGTAGGCTACACCAACGTGGGCAAGTCGACGCTGATGAACCTGCTGTCGAAGAGCGACGTCTTTGCCGAGGATAAGCTGTTTGCCACACTCGACACGACGGTGCGCAAGGTTACCATTGAGAACCTGCCCTTCCTGCTGGCCGACACTGTGGGCTTCATCCGTAAACTGCCCTCCGACCTGGTGGAGTCGTTCAAGAGCACCCTCGACGAGGTGCGCGAGGCCGACTTGCTGGTGCATGTGGTGGATATCTCGCACCCCGGCTTTGAGGAGCAGATACGCGTGGTGGAGCAGACACTGGCCGACCTTGGCTGTCAGGACACGCCGTCGATGATTGTGTTCAACAAGACCGATGCCTACACCTGGACACCGAAGGAGCCCGACGACCTGACGCCATCTACCCGCGAGAATGTCTCGCTCGAAGAACTGAAGCGCACGTGGATGGCCAAAATGCACGACGACTGCATTTTTATTTCTGCCCGCCAGCGGGACAATATCGATGAGCTTCGGACGTTATTATATAATAAGGTACGCGAACTCCATGTGCAAAAGTACCCGTATAACGACTTCCTCTATCCAGTAGTCGAAGCTGAGTAGAAGAGGAGTAATTGAGGAGTTAGGGGGAGTAAATTGAGGAGTTAGGGGGAGTTAAAGGGGAGTTAGGGGGAGTTAAAGGGACGGCAGTTTCAAAGAATATAAACGTAACGATAATATGGGAACATATAGCTTTGAGGACGTTTTAGCGTGGCAAAAAGCGCATGCTTTTGTGCTATATGTCTATGAGGTAACCCGCTCTTTTCCTGAGGATGAGCGTTTCGGACTGACGTCCCAGTTCCGCCGGGCGGCAGTTTCGATTGAGGCAAACATTGCTGAAGGCTATAAGAAATTAAGCAAACAGGACAAGTTGCGGTTCCTGAATATTGCCCAGGGAAGTCTGGAGGAATGTCGCGACTATCTCTTGCTTGCCCATGATTTGGGCTATTATGGAGCGGATGTGTTCGCACAACTGCACCAAAAAATTGAGAATGCGAGTATGTTTTTAAATTCATATTGCAAAGGAATCATCAATAACAGCGGTATCAAGGATTAGAATACTTGAGGAATGCTTGTGGAAACGTATATTCTATCGTCCCCTAACTCCCCCTAACTCCCCTTAACTCCCCCAAACAACTCCCGAAAAAACTATCGTCCCCTAACTCCCCTTAACTCCTCCTAACTCCCCTTAACTCCCCCAAAAAACACCCACACAATTATGAGAGAATACAGACAACTGAGAGAAGATGAAATCCAGATCCTCGAGGCCAACGTATGCTGGGCCGAAGACTGGTCGCGCGTAAAAGTCGCCGAAACGTTCATACCCTATAACTTCCACCGCGTGATGTTCTATGGCGACATCCGCCTGGGATCGTTCGACAAACAGGTAGAGGTGGCCAAGGGCTTCGTGAAGCACTCGGGCATCAACGATGCCACGCTGCGCAATGTCTCCGTCGGCAACGACTGCCTCATCGAGAAGGTGGGCAACTTCATCAACAACTACACCATCGGCGACGACTGCTACATCTCGAACATCTCGACGATGGAGACCCTCGAGGGGGCCAGCTACGGTGCCGGTTCCACCATCTCCGTGCTCAACGAGATGGGCGATGGCAACGTCACCCTCTTCCGCGAGCTGAACTCGCAGCTGGCAGCCTTTATGGTGAAGTACAACCGCGACAAAGCTCTGACAGCACGCCTCCAGCAACTCATCGACGACGAGGTGCGCGTGTCGATGCCCGAGCGTGGCACCATCGGCAACCGTGTGAAGATTGTCAACACCAAGGACATCACCAACACCGTCATCAAGGGCGACTGCGAGATCAACGGCGCTGCCCGCCTGGCCGACTGCACCATCCTGAGCTCTGAGGACGCCAGCGTCTACATCGGCACGGGCGTCATCTGCGAGAACTCGATCATCTGCGATGGCTGCTCCATCAACAACTCCGTGAAGATGCAGGACTGCTTCGTGGGCGAGGCCTGTCAGATTACCAATGGCTTCACGGCCGAGGCCAGCCTCTTCTTTGCCAACTCGTTCATGGCCAATGGCGAGGCCTGTGCCGCCTTCTGCGGCCCCTTCTCGGCCAGCCACCACAAGTCGAGCCTGCTCATCGGTGGGCAGTTCTCGTTCTACAATGCTGGCTCGAACACCAACTTCTCGAACCACGCCTACAAGATGGGACCGCTGCACTACGGCACCCTGGAGCGTGGCTCGAAGACGGCCTCGGGCAGCTACGTGCTCATGCCTGCCACCATCGGCGCCTTCTCCGTCTGTATGGGTAAGCTGATGCACCATCCCGACACCCGCAACCTGCCGTTCTCCTACCTCATAGCCTATGGCGACACGATGTACCTCGTGCCTGGTCGTAACATCACCACCGTCGGCCTCTACCGCGACATCAAGAAGTGGCCCAAGCGTGACAAGCGTTCGAAGCAGTCGAAGAAGTCGATTATCAACTTCGACTGGCTGTCGCCCTTCACCGTAGGCGAGATTATCGAGGGCATCAAGGTGCTGAAGGACCTGCGCAACGCCTCCGGCGAGAATGTGACGACCTACAACTTCCACGAGTATGTCATCAACAACTCATCGCTCGTCAAAGGCTTGAAGTACTACGACATCGCCCTGCGCATCTATATGGGCGCCGTGCTGAAGCGTGCCCAGAAGGAGGGCTTCTTCGGCGTGCCTGACTCCGAGGTGGGCAAAGGTCCCTGGTGCGACCTCTCCGGCCTCCTGCTCCCTGAGAGCGAGGAGCAGCGGCTGCTCAACGATATCAAGGACGGCACCATCGAGAACATCCAGCAGGTGCTGGCCCGCTTTGAGGAAATCAACGACTGCTACAGCGACTACCGCTGGGCATGGTCCTACCAGCTCATCCTCGACTACTACCACCTCGATGAGCTCGACGAACAGGCCTGTGAGCGCATCCGCGAGGACTATGTCCGTGCCCGCCGTGCCTGGATTGCCGAGATCCGCAAGGACGCCGAGAAGGAGTTCCAGCAGGGCGACGTCGACCAGGAGACGCTCGACAGCTTCCTCGAGCAGCTCGACCACGAGGTAGACTACGAAAACTGATTTAAAGGTAAAAAAGTAAAAAGGTAAAAAAGTAAAAAGGTAAAAAAGTAAAAAGGTAAAAAAGTAAAAAGGTAAAAAAGTAAAAAGTGGATGAGTGAAAAGGTAAAAGAGCAGTAGATTAAAAAGGATATTGACAATTCTAATGAGTGACAGTGTTATATATAAACTCAGTAAACTGTTTGCGTTGCGGATAATTAAACTGTATAATTACCTACGCGAAGAGCAACAGGAATATGTTATGTCGAAACAAATATACAGAAGTGGGACAAGCATCGGTGCCAATATTGCTGAAAGTATATTTGCCCAAAGCGATGCCGACTACGTTAACAAGCTGAAAATATCCCTGAAAGAAGCCAGTGAAACCCGCTATTGGCTGGAGCTGCTTTTCGAAGCGGGTACTATTTCAGAGGAGGCATACGCCTCAATGCTCAATGATGTTAATACAATTATCGGTACAACAATAAACATTATAAACAAAAAGATGAATTCATGAAACAGAAAGAGTTTAATGTGAAACGGGTAAGAAACAATTATTTTTTACTTTTTTACCTTTTTACTTTTTTACTTTTAGTTGCTTCCTGTGGCGGCAAGTACAAGTATGAAACCGTAAAGGGCGACCAGACGAAGACGCGTATCTACACGCTGAAGAACGGTCTGAAGGTCTACCTCAGTGTGAACAAGGAAGAGCCTCGCATCCAGACGTTTATTGCCGTGCGTACTGGCTCGAAGAACGACCCCGCCGAGACCACCGGTCTGGCCCACTACCTGGAGCACCTGATGTTCAAGGGCACCGACAAGTTCGGCGTCACTGATGCGGCTGCCGAGGCACCACTGCTCGACCAGATTGAGCAGCAGTACGAGCACTACCGCACCCTCACCGATCCCGCCGAGCGCCGTCAGGCCTACGCCGTCATCGACTCGCTGAGCCAGGAGGCTGCCAAGTACTTCATCCCCAACGAGTACGACAAGCTGATGTCGGTCATCGGTGCTGAGGGCACCAACGCCTACACCTCCGAGGACGTCACCTGCTACACCGAGGACATCCCTTCGAACGAGGTTGAGAACTGGGCGAAGATCCAGTCGGACCGCTTCCAGAACATGGTCATCCGTGGCTTCCACACCGAGCTGGAGGCCGTCTACGAGGAGTACAACATCCACCTGACCAGCGACATCGACAAGGTGTTTGTTGCCCTCTCTGCCAAGCTGTTCCCCACGCACCCCTACGGCACGCAGACCACCATCGGTACCCAGGAGCACCTGAAGAACCCCTCGATCACCAACATCAAGAACTACTTCCGCAAGTGGTATGTGCCTAACAACGTGGCCATCTGCATGTCGGGCGACATGAACCCCGACGAGGTCATCGCCACCATCGACAAGTACTTCGGCGCTTGGCAGCCCGCCCTCGACGAGCAGGGCAACCAGCTGGCTTCCGTGCCACAGCCCACGTTCCCCGAGCAGCCTGAGATTACCGCGCCCATCGACACCACCGTCGTTGGCCTCGAGGCTGAAAACCTGTGGATGGGCTGGCGCTTCGACAGCGGCAACTCCTTGCAGATCGACACCCTGCAGGTCATCGAGTCGATGCTGAGCAACGGCACCGCCGGCCTGCTCGACCTCGACATCAACCAGCAGATGAAGATGCTGAGCTCCATGGGCGGCGTCATGCCCCAGATGGACTATTCGCTGTTCCTCATGTCGGGTACACCACGCGAGGGACAGAGCCTCGACGAGGTGCGCACGCTGCTGCTCGCCGAGCTCGACAAACTGAAGAATGGCGACTTCAGCGACGACCTGCTGCCATCGGTCATCAACAACATGAAGCTGCACTACTACAACCAGCTCGAGAGCAACGAGAGCCGCGCCAGCATGTTTGTCACCGCCTTCATCAACGACACACCCTGGCAGCAGGAGGTCACCGCACTCGACCGCATCGAGAAAATCACGAAGGACGAGATTGTGGCCTTTGCCAACCGCCACTTCAACGACAACTACGTGACCGTCTTCAAGCGGCAGGGCGTCGACACCACGCAGAAGAAGATCGACAAGCCGCAGATTACGCCCATCCCCACCAACCGCGACCTTGTCAGCGACTTCGTCAAGGCTATTCAGGAGACCGAGGTGAAGCCTATCGAGCCGCGCTTCGTCGACTTCAAGAAGGACCTCGCCTTCGGCACCATCGGCGCCAATGCCCAGCTGCCCTACATCTACGTCAAGAACCAGGAGAACGGGCGCTTCCAGATGGCCCTGCGCTACGACTTCGGTGAGGAGAGCGACGTGCGCTACACCTATGCCGCCGACTATCTCGACTACCTCGGCACCGACTCACTCACGCCCGAGCAGCTCAAGCAGCAGTTCTACAAGCTCGCCTGCTCCTACTCCGTCGTCGTCATGCCGCGCAGCATCTCAGTCACCCTCAATGGCCTGGGCGAGAACATGCCACAGGCACTCGCACTGCTCGACAACCTGCTGCAGAACGCTAAGGTCGACACCATGGCTTGGATGCAGTACTGCGCACTCACGGCCAAGCAGCGTGCCGACAGCAAGGCCGACCAGCGCACCAACTTCAACTACCTCTACAACTACGGTCTCTACGGCCCTTACAATCCCTACCGCAACCAGCTGAGCGATGCTGAGCTCGCACAGACCAATCCCCAGGACCTGCTCGACCTGCTGAAAGGCCTTGCCCAGTATGAGCATACCATCCTCTATTACGGCCCGATGAGTGAGCGTGAGCTGGCCGACGCCATCACCAAGGCGCATAAGGTCGGCGCAGAGCTGCAGAAAGCACCCGAGGGACGCAACTACGTCCTGCAGGAAACGCCTGAGAACGAGGTGCTGCTGGCTCCCTTCGATGCCAAGAACATCTACATGCGCATGATCCACAACGAGCAGCGCCCGTGGAATGCCGACGAGGCACCGCTCCACGCCCTCTTCAACGAGTACTTCGGTGGCGGCATGAACACCATCGTCTTCCAGGAGCTGCGCGAGGCCCGTGGCCTGGCCTACAACGCCTTTGCTGCCTACGTCGACCCGCAGTACAAGGACCAGCCCGAGTACTTCTTCACGCACATCATCACCCAGAACGACAAGATGATGGACTGCGTGCGCCAGTTCCACGTCATCCTCGACACCATCCCGCAGAGCGAGAACGCCTTCAACATTGCCAAGGAGGCACTCACCAAGCGCCTCGCAAGCCAGCGTAACACCAAGTTCGGGCTTATCAACTCCTGGCTCGTCGCTCAGCAGCGTGGCATCGACTACGACATCAACGAGCGCATCTACAACGCGTTGCCGCACCTTACGCTCAAGGACATCGTCGACTTCGAGCAGCAGCTCATGGCGCACAAGGCCTATCGCTACGTCATCCTCGGCGACGAGCGCGACCTCGACCTGGCCGCCCTCCAGCAGTACGGCCCCATCAAGCGTCTCTCCACGCAGGAGATATTTGGCTATTGAGGTAGAAGTTAAAAATACCTTGGTATTGTTTTGAAAGAAATCAGCAACAATTAGAAAGAATAATATCCAACAATGAGAAATAATATTTCTTCTAATTTCTGGATGTAATTCTTTCTAATTGTTGCCTATTTCTTTCATTGAACATCGCACCAAGTTATTTTTTAAGTAGATGAACACAATTTTTTTATAAAAAACAACGAATTAAACGAATTAAACGAATTACAATGCGCAACAATTCGTTTAATTCGTCAAATTCGTTGTTGGAAAAAGGATAATTTGTATAAACTAAATTTGAATAGTTACTTATCATAACTGAATCCACTAACCTGTATGAAACACTCCTTCTTCCTACTCCTGGCAGCGAGTTTGCTTGCAGCTTGCACCTCAGCTCCCGTAGAGCGTACGGACCGCGGCGTCATCGTGCGCCTCGCTCCTGAGTCCACGAACCAGACGCGCCAGGTGCGTGTCGAGGTGCTCGGCGAGAAACTCATCCACGTCTCTGCCACGCCCGAGAAAAGCTTCTCCTCGAAGCAGAGCCTCGTCGTGCTGCCCGTCAGCGCGACGACAGCCTTCACCGTTGACGAGCGCGACGACTCGGTGCTGGTGCGTACCGCAAAGGTGACGGCGGCTGTGAGCCGTCAGACCGGCGAGGTGCGGTTCCACGATGCCGCCGGCCAGCTCATCCTCGCTGAGGACAGCGCCGGACGCTCGTTCGCTCCCATCGAGGTGGAGGGCACCCGTGCCTACAGCGTGCGCCAGGTGTTCCAGTCGGCTGCCGATGACGAGGGCTACTATGGCCTGGGTCAGCATCAGGCCGACGAGTTCAACTACAAGGGCAAGAACGAGGAGCTGTTTCAGTACAACACGAAGGTGTCCGTGCCGTTCATCGTCTCGACACGGGGCTATGGCATCCTGTGGGACAGCTATTCCCTGTGCCGTTTCGGCCATCCCGACGCCTACGTTCAGTTAGGCGACGTGTTCCGTCTCTACGACAAAGAGGGTAGGGAAGGGGCCCTGACGGGTACCTACCAGCCCGCCGACAACACGAAGGAGCCGCTGGTGCGGCGCGAGGACTCGCTCTACTTCGAGCACTACGACCGTGCCACCAACTTCGCAACCGTCGTCAACCTGCCCGACTTCCCCTTTGCGGGGAGCCACGTCAGCTACGAGGGCGCCATCGAGCCGAAGCAGGACGGACAGTACCACTTCATACTCTACTATGCTGGCTACATGAAGGTGTGGCTCGGCGGACAACTGGTGGTGCCCGAGCGCTGGCGTGCCGCATGGAACCCCAACAGCTATAAGTTCACGGCCGACCTGAAGGCTGGCGAGCGCGTGCCCCTGAAGATCGAGTGGCTGCCCGATGGCGGCACCTCGTTCTGTGGGCTGCGCGTGCTCACGCCAAGGTCTGCAGATGAGTGTCGGAAGATGTCGTGGTGGAGCGAGATGCAGCCGCAGCTGGACTACTACTTCGTCGCTGGCGACTCGATGGACGAGGTTGTCAGTGGCTACCGCACGCTCACGGGCAAGGCACCCATCATGCCGAAGTGGGCCATGGGCTTCTGGCAGAGCCGCGAGCGCTACAAGACGCAGGACGAGCTGCTGGCTACGCTCGGCGAGTTCCGCCAGCGCAACATCCCCATCGACAACATCGTGCTCGACTGGTTCTATTGGCCTGAGACACAGTGGGGAAGCCATGAGTTCGACGCTGACCGCTTCCCCAGCCCCAAGGCGATGGTCGACAGCGTCCACAAGCTGAATGCGCACCTGATGATTTCCGTGTGGCCGAAGTTCTATGCCGCCACCGAGCACTTCAAGGAGTTCGATGCAAAGGGATGGATGTACCGCCAGGCCGTCGTCGACAGCATCCGCGACTGGGTGGGACCGGGCTACGTCGGCTCGTTCTACGATGCCTATAGTGCCGACGCCCGCCAGCTCTTCTGGAACCAGATTGCCGAGCACCTCTACCCGCTGGGCATCGATGCCTGGTGGATGGACGCCAGCGAGCCTAACGTGAAGGACTGCACCGACCTGGAGTACCGCAAGATGCTGTGTGGACCGACGGCGCTCGGACCGTCAACGCAGTATTTCAACACTTACGCCCTGATGAACGCTCAGGCCATCTACGAGGGGCAGCGCACTACGCAACCTGAAGGTGAGGCGCGCGTGTTCCTGCTGACGCGCTCGGGCTTCGCTGGCCTGCAGCGCTATTCCACGGCAACATGGAGTGGCGACATAGGCACCCGCTGGGAGGATATGAAGGCGCAGATCTCGGCCGGCCTGAACTTCGCCGTCAGCGGCATTCCCTACTGGACGATGGACATTGGCGGCTTCTCGGTCGAGGGGCGCTACTATGGTGCGCAGGAGGCCTACAACCGCACGGGGCAGGAGAATGCCGACCTGCGGGAGTGGCGCGAGCTGCAGGCACGCTGGTATCAGTTTGGAGCCTTCTGCCCGCTCTACCGTGCCCACGGTCAGTATCCCTTCCGCGAAGTCTTTAACATCGCGCCTGAGCAGCATCCCGCCTACCAGTCGATTGTCTACTACACCAAGCTGCGCTACCGCCTGATGCCTTACATCTACTCGCTGGCTGGCATGACATGGACCGACGACTACACCATCATGCGACCGCTGGTGATGGACTTCACCGCCGACCATCAGGTCTACGACATCGGCGACCAGTTCATGTTCGGACCCGCGCTGATGGTGTCGCCCGTCTATGTCTACGGTGCGCGCAACCGTGAGGTCTATTTCCCTGCCGACAGCGGCTGGTACGACTTCTACACGGGCCGTTATGTTCCCGGAGGCCAGCGCCTCTCCGTCGCTGCTCCCTACGAGCGCCTACCGCTCTATGTGCGCGAGGGAAGCATCCTCCCCGTAGGCCCCGACATGCAGTACAGCAACGAGAAGCCGGCGTCAGAGCTGACCCTTTATGTCTACACGGGTCGCAACGCTCACTTCACGCTCTACGAGGACGAGGGCACCAACTACAATTACGAGCGCGGCCAGTATGCCACCATCCCCATGACCTACGACGAGCAGCAGGGCACCCTCACCATCGGCGCTCGCAACGGCTCCTTCCCCGGCATGCTGCAAACACGCACCTTCAACGTCATCTTCGTCGGTAAGCGCAACCCCGTCCCCTTCGCTTCGGACGCCGCCGCCACTGGTGCCGCCTCGTCTACCGTTGTCACCTACGACGGCAGCCCCCTCACCGTTTCGGCAAAAGAGTAGACACTGGGGGCCACACTGCCCCGAATGTCCATAAAAGACCTCCCCTAACCCCTCCTGTAGGAGGGGGATAAGTTACCATATCCGCCGCAGGTCTACCTTCTCCGCCGCAGGTCTAACCAACACCCCCTCCCTTGGGGAGGGGGTTGGGGGGTGGGTTTTGGTAGGGGGCTGGCTTTTCAATCCACCTCCTCGTCGGCCTCGTACCCTCCCATCTCTCTGATGGCGTTCTTCAGCATCGTGTACTGCTGGTACAGGTTGTTCACCGGCTCCTCGCCCTGCACATAGTCGTGCATGGGCGACTTCAGGAAGAACGACAGGAACCGCTGCGTGCCCCATCGTCCTGCGCGTGCGGCAAGGTCGCTCAGCAGGCACAGGTCGAGGCACAGCGGAGCAGCGAGGATGCTGTCGCGGCAGAGGAAGTTGATCTTGATCTGCATCGGATAGCCCATCCATCCGAAGATATCGATGTTGTCCCAGCCCTCCTTGTTGTCGTTGCGCGGCGGGTAGTAGTTGATGCGCACCTTATGGTAGTACTGCGTGTCCTCGTCGTTGCCGTGGCCGTAGAGGTCGGGTTGCACCTCGGGCTTCAGGATGGTCTCAAGCGTCGACAGCTTCGACACCTCCTTCGTGCGGAAGTTAGCCGGCTCGTCGAGCACCATGCCGTCGCGGTTGCCCAGGATGTTCGTCGAGAACCAGCCGCTCAGACCCAGGCAGCGCACGCCGATGATGGGTGCGAAGCCCGACTTCACCAGCGTCTGACCCGTTTTGAAGTCCTTGCCCGCGATGGGCATCTGCGTCTTCTCGGCCAGCTCCCACATGGCGGGGATGTCGACCGTCGTGTTCGGCGCACCCATGATGAACGGCGCACCCTCCTGAAGCGCCGCGTAGGCGTAGCACATCGACGGCGCGATGTGCTCACGGTCGTCAGCCTTCAACGCCTGCTCCAGAGCCGCCAGCGTGTAGTGCACCTGCTTGTCCACGGGCACATAGATCTCGGTCGATGCCGCCCACAGCACCACGATGCGGCTGCAGCCGTGGGCCTGCTTGAACTGGCGGATGTCCTCGCGCAGCATCTCGACCATCTCCCACCGCGTGGGCAGCGCGCATTGCCCGTCGACCACCGTGCACTTCACGTTGTCACCATCCAGGCGCTTGGCATAGTTCTTATCGAAGGCGGCCTTCATCGGCACAATCTTCTCCAGCTCATCGCGCACGGGCTCGATGTCCTTCTCCTTCAGCACCTCGGCATACATCGCAGCCTGATAGGCGTTCTGGGGGTACACGTCCCAGCAGCCGAAGACAATGTCGTTCAGGTCGGCAAGGGGCACGATGTCCTTGTACGCCAGGTACTGCTTGTCAGCGCCCTTCCCGATGCGGATCTTGTCGTACTGCGTCATCGACCCCACGGGCTTGGCCAGCCCCTTGCGCGTCATCAGCACGCCAGTCATAAAGGTTGTTGCCACGGCGCCGTTGCCGACGACGAGGATTCCCAGCTTGCCCTCTGCGGGCTTGACGATGTTCTTTTTCTGTTCCATGTTTTGCTGTCGTTTAGTTTATGATAAGTTGTGACTATGTCCATCCCTCTCGGAATCGGCGACAAAGTTACTCATTTTCGTGGAACTAACGAAAGCTTTTCCATTTTTTAACCTCTCCACTCGCTCCGCCTCGCCCTGCGCTTGCCTCTCCTCTCCCTGCGCTTGCCCCGCCTCGCCCTGCGCTTGCCTCTCCTCGCCCTCCACTTGCCTCTCCTCCCCCTCCACTTGCGGTATGCACTTGTATCGTTCTGTATGCCGCGTTGTTAACGCGGCCCCGCCTCCTTCCCCATCCCTATTTGTCCCTGTAGTCTTTACTCCCCACAAAAAAGGGGACGTGTATCTCACACATCCCCTTTCTCACGCGGCACCAAAATCCTCACGTTTCACCGTGTTCAACCGTGTAGAACCGTGGCTCATCTTTCATCTTTCATTTTTCATCTTTAATCTTAATTAAGACCGTGTTCAACCGTGTAGAACCGTGGCTCATCTTTCATCTTAATTAAGACCGTGTTCAAACCGTGTAGAACCGTGGCTTCACCCCCTTAAGGCTCCTCGTCCTCCTCCTCGTCCTGGGGCAGGTAGTCGTTGGGATCCAGCTTCTGGAAGCTCATCTTCGCCATGATCTTACGCGAAGTGATCTCCTCCTCCTTCACGTTCTCGGGATACAGTCTGAGGTGTACACCCTTGAGGTTCGTGCTGATGTCGAAGTCCTCTTCCGAGGCGGCAGGTTCGCACTCGAACGTCGGACGGAACGTCCCCAGTCCGTCGAGCTTCACGGCCACGCCCGTCGAGATGATCTCAATCAGGCAGTCCACGATCTCCTGCACCACGGCCGCATACACAGCCTTGCCGAACGAGCCATTGTGCTCGAAGATGTGCTTCACCAGACCCTTCGTCGACAGCGTCTGCGTGCAGTGAGGCACTGCCACAAACTTACCCACCACGCCGGGAATCGGAAAACGCTCGTTACCCTTGATCTCACGGATGCGATACTGCATCGCAATCTTGTTTCTTGCCATAATGTAAAAATAAATGGTATTAGATTATTAACTCTGCGGCCAGCTACATCGGGTGAACCGCTCCCGCTGTTAGCCCTCTCGAAAACCCTTTCCTTTCAGCATTCATCGGGCTCTTTCCGGGGCTTGGAAGTCTGAACAGGCGCCTTTGTCCGTCCCTCCATTTCTGCCTACAAAGGTACAATATTTTTCTCAAACCACCAAACCTTTCCGCCCTTTTCTCGTGTTAAAAAACGTTATCCTTTCCACGATTTCCTTTCCCCATTCTTTGGCGTTTCGATAATTTTGTACTACCTTTGCAACCAATTGTATTACAAACCACTACAGCAATGGAAACGCCCATCGTCCGCCGTCCCACCTCTTTCCGCCTGCGTACCGACCTCTTAGACGTCCTCAAGCGTAACGCAGCCCGCCAGAACCGCACCCTCAACAACTACGTCGAGAGCGTCCTCCTCGACATTGTCTACAACGAGCCCAACGACCTTACGAAGGCCGCCATCCACGAGGCCATGAACCGCAAGGACTATCCCGAGGACGAGCTCTACACGAATGCCGACGACATGTTCAACGCCATTTTTGAAGAAGACGACAAAGCATGAAGAGGCTATTCCCCTCGGGGCAATATAAAAAAGACTTGAAGCGCTATCGTCACCAGCCTAAAAAACTGAAAGCGCTTGGAGAAGTTCTCGACATGCTCGTCAAAGAGCAGCCAATCCCGCCCGAATACTTTCCACACATGCTGCAGGGCGACTTCAAGGGCTGCATGGAGTGCCACATTCAGGGCGACTTCCTGCTGGTTTGGTTCGACCCCTCTACCGACATCATCGAGCTCGTCCGCCTCGGTTCCCATGCCGAACTCTTCGGGAAGCAGCAGCGATGAGTCCACAACTTTTCACCCAATAATTTGGCGTTTACGAAAAAACAATTACCTTTGCCAGCGAAATTGGAAACTTCATCCACAAGCTGAGAATATGACAACTACCACAGTTCAACAAACTCAATTTGTCACGTTAGCCATCGGGGCCACGGCACAGCGCATGGGCATCACAACCACCGAGCTGTTCAACCGCCTGAAGCACCACGGGCTGGTACGCCGACTGCTCTTCGACTGCTACGACACGTTGCACACCGAGAGCATTGACGGCGTGGCATGGAACGTGCAAGAGGCCCTGAAGAACTGGGACGCCAAAGAGAAAGGAGGCCAGCGATGAGAGATCAAGTGCTTTGGCGAAAAGTGGGACGAATAGCCGCCCTGCTGGCAGAACGCCTCGATATTGATGCGGAACGCGCCCTCGACATCCTCTACAACTCGCGCACATATTCCTTGCTCACCAATCCTGACAGTGGTCTGCAGCTACAGAGCGACGCCTACATTCTCGCCGACCTCCTGCGCGAGCTGGATGCATAGTCACACTTTTGGCAACCGGCGAAAGCTAAAAGCAGTAAAGCAGGCGATAACACAGCTCCTTGCCGAATACTTCAAGACGCAGCCCGTCCTGGAGGCATGGCAACGCCCTGCTATCACCCCACTCATGGTGCCAGGAGGGTAGGAGTTACCTCCATCTTGATTCCTCTCCGAGCAGTCCGCCACACATCTCCGAGCAGTCCGCCACACTTCTCCGAGTAGTCCGCCACACATCTCCGAGAGGACTGCCACTCCACTCCGAGCAGTCCCCCACACTTCTCCGAGCAGTCCCCCATTTCCCTCCTGCGAATGTGCTGGATTCCTCCGAGCGGCCTGCCGTTATTTGGGGGTCATGGATGGGGTCATATTGCAATATTGAGTATTGCATGCACGCTACTGAGTATGAGGAAAAGGATAGATAGTAGTAATTATTAAGTAATATATTAATAATCAATCATTTATATTACATTATTAATCCTTATTAACTGTCTCCTTTCTTCGAAGTCGGAAAAAACGAATGCAATATTCAATATTGCAATATAGCTCGGGGTATTGGGGGGAGGCAGAAAAAAAACATTCTCAACTGTTTGTGGTTTCAGAAAAAAATTGTAACTTTGCCGACGATAAACATAAAAGCGGCAAGTGGGGGGTAATGATACACCGCACGGGACCCGAATAATAATAATACATGGTATATGCTTCGATTGAGTTTTGCGCAGGTGCAGGGGCGGGCAGGCTCAGAAGACTCAGCGGAGATGCAGAACATTCTTATAGACGGAAAACGGCTGAAGGACATCAGCGACCTGCCGCTGGACCAGGCTGTGTAAATGCTTAATAAAAACAGTGAAAAAAGTATGGAAACGCAATTAGTAAGGCTGGACGCGCCGTATAACCTCATTTGTGACAGTTTGGGTAACTTTGCCCTGCACATAGCCACGCTGATAGTTGTCGAGAAACAGCCGCTCGTGAATTCCGCTGGCGTGGACCTGGGCGAGAGGACTGTTGCACGGAGCTATCCGGTCGTAAACAAGGGTGGCAGTCTTGACGGCCAGGTGTGGATGAATACGGAGCTAAAGGACTGCATGGCCGTGGCGCGTGAAAACCAAAATGTGTCGCTCTTTACCTTGAAGCAGGTAATGGAATTCTGCTATCAAAATGCCCCCAGGTACCGTTTCGAGTTTTTACCCCATTTGTTGGCTGTTGAAGCTTCGCGCTACGGCATCAAATTCATGCTGCCTACTGACAAAGTGGGCCGTGCGGTTGCCGACTATATGGTGCGCCTCGTGTTCGACGAAGGCGGCAACGATGGGGTATGCATGGTTTACTCGTCAAGGGACAGCGACTTCTATTTTTTCGGAGGCTTTAGAACGGCTGACCCCTCTGATGAAGACGAGTGCATCAGTAGCCTGGCTGCACTGCGCGACAGCTATCTGATGTCATTAAGGAGTGCGGGTCTCCGCAGTATACGCTTTACCACCGAGGACAAGGCGTACCAGAACTTTGTCGACAAACTGAACCGCTACGGGGTTGATGAATGAGGCTTACACACCCGTAACCCGCTCTGAAGCCCGGCATTTCGCAAAGATAGCCGAGGGGCTGCCCCGTGAAAACGTGACTCTGCTGCAGGGCATCCTTTACCGACGCATCTCGGAAGCAGGGTGCGAATCGGACGAAGTGCTGGGGATTGTCGACGGCATGACGGAACGCTTTGTCGAGGAAGACCGCGAGATGCGCCGCCAGCTGATGCTGGGGGAGCTCAGACTGCAGGGCACGCTGGAGCAAGAGCGGATTGAGGCTGACGACGACCAGATTATAACGGCCATCAAACGGACGCTCCCCAAGTTCAAGAGCACCCGCGACTGGGGCGGCATCTACCGCATCCTGGTTGACTTCTGCGACTTTCCCAGCGTCAAGACCGATTTCACGCAACGGTTCTGGAGGATGGGCATCTACGCCACGGACAGCCCTGCCTGCCTTGAAGGGTTCACCCGGGACGCGCCACCGGCCATCTACAAGGAAGAGTATGGCGACCATCCGTTCGGATATCAAGTCATGCAAAGGGGGTGCCCGGCCAACTGGCCCGCCACCTACTACGAATGGCAGAAGAGGGATTTGCCAAATCGCGACTTTGAGGACAGGAAGCTGATTGCCCGTCTCTTCCTGGAAAACCTGCGCAAGGCTGTCTATGGGCGTTAAACTCGACGATAGTGTATTATCGTAATCACTTTCGTCCCCTCTGCTGATTATTACTCGACGATAATCCATTAAATACGTAGTCATCGCGACTACGTGTTTTTTTTATTTGTACCTTTGTGCATAGATTTATTTTTAACCGTAAAAGATATGCATAAAATGGAACAGAACACAACGTACGTCTCGCGCCCAAAAGGGAAGCCGGACGAGAGCCTGAAAGGCAAACTGAACAAGTGGGACAATGGTTACGCGGAATTCATTCCGCAGGGCACACGCGAGAACCAGCGACAGATGCTGCGCCAGCTTGGCGACTCGTCGTTCTACAAGACCGAGGGGCGGAAGGAGTCGAGCTACTCGCTGCACCTGAACGTTGACGCCAAGGACTGCGCCGACCCTGTGGCCGAGCTGTTCGCACAGTTCCTCCACCTGACCGAGGGTGAGCGCAAGCAGGTGCCGCGCATGCCTGAGGGCAGCGAGGGGCGCATGCTGCTGGACAACGGCCAGGGCCTGCAGGTGTGGCTCGACACGTCGCGCGGCGAACTGAACATCCTGACACGCCTGGCGTGCTCGGCTGACATTGAGCGCCAGCTGCTGCAGGCCCAGGCCCAGATGAACGTCTGCGTAGGCCGCTGCCGGAGGGAAATCGTTGACATTGGTATAATAAATAAGGTGTAAGCATGGAAACGAATTGGCGATTTGTCTATCAGCAGAACATGTACTGGGGCTCGTGCGAGCCTTGTACGGCATCGGTGTTCGCAACCCTTGTCCGCGACGGGGTCGTAAACTGGAAGATCAGCATGCGTCAGGCCGTGCGGCGTGCAGTGAGCGAGGGACAGCCACTTGACAGGTTTGCCGCCGACGGCGACTTCCAGCGCTGGTGCTTCAAGAAGCAGGCCCGTCCGCGTGCGGGCGAGGAGTTTGCCCAGCTGGCCACGGCAGCGAAACTGCTGCAGTGGGGCGAGGAACTGAAGTGGAGCCTCCCTGACTTCGTGTTTGCCGTCAGCGAGTTTGGGCTGGTGCCACGACTCGACAGGAGTGGCAACCCGCTTCTCGACGACGAGGGCAACCCCAAGATGTACCGCCGCCGCCAGCAGTCGAACATACGCCACCTGAGCGGGCTGTTCATGAGCGACTACGACCACCTGCCTTTCCCGCCTCAGGAGCTCTACGAAATGACGCTCCGTCAAGGGTTCCCGTGGAAGGTGTGCCTGGCCCACATCACATCGTCGGGCGAGGGGCTCCGTTTGGTCTGCGAGTGTCTGCCCGGTGCGGGCAACATTGCCGACCAGCAGTACCTGCAGGCACAGGAGCTCGGCATGCTCGACGTGAGGGGCGTGACGGGCAAGCCTGTCACCGACAACTCGTGCATCAATGCCGACAAGCTGTCGTTCTGCCCGCGGCTGCAGGACATATTATTTATCGACGAAGATTTATTGTTTCATTTTTAACATGTAAGTTTTATGGAAGAACAAAACATTTTCCAGAACGAGTTCGACCGTCAGTACGTCGACTCGTATCGTAACGAGAACAGTAAGGCCACCAACCCCGACCACGTGCTGCCAGGCAACACGGCGGACGGGGCGAAGGGTGGCGAGTCAACAACCCCCTTGAAGGCTGACGGCGACGCTGCCAGGCAGCTGGCCAGCCAGGTGGCGGCGAAGCCCGACGACGCAGCACAGCTGTTCGGACACTCCGTCATCGACTATGTCAACGCCATGTACCCCGACGGCCCCAGCGTGCGCCACACCGCCGCACTGAAGCTGATGTACGACCTGCTGGTGCTCTTCGACGCCGACCGTGAGCTTTCGAGCCGCACGCTGAAGTCAATCCCGTGGGTGAACGACATCGTCAACGAGCGTGGCATGGCCGAGATTGACCGCATCGGAGAGGCAGCGGCAAAGCGCCTGCACAAGCGTGAGAGCGACTACCTGAGTGACCCGCAGCCCTCGAAGGAGATGCGCCGCGCCATCAAGGCCGTGACAGGATGCGACTACACCGCGCTGGTGCGTCAGGGACGTGCGCAGTCCATGGGACGTGCGGCTGCCATGCAGACTGACATCATGCAGGTGCTGGTGCGCTTCGGTCGCGAGATAGAGAAATTCTTCAAGGACTATCCGCTGATGCGACTGCTCTGCTTCCGACTGAAGCACAAGTACTATGCGGCGGCCTTCTTCGTCGGCGGAGCCTTTGCCACGACGCTCCTCACAAGGTGCTACTACAGCTTCTGGCCGAAGCCCGGCAAGCGCTGCCGCCTGAACAGCCTGGTGCTGCTCATAGGACGCATGGGCGGAGGCAAGCAGATAGCCGTCGACCTCTACAGAATCATGATGGAGCCAGTCAGAAAGGCCGACCAGGCACAGATAGCCGCCCTGAACGCCTTCAACGCTGAGCGCGAGCAGAACAACGGGGGTGCCAGGAACAAGAAGCCCCGCCCTAAGGGCATCTATCGTGCACTGCCCGCCGAAACCTCAACCGCAGCACTGCGCGAGGCCGAAGCCAATGCCCACGAGACCATCGACGGCGAGGAATACTACCTGCACGTCAGCGTCTTCGACAGCGAGCTGCAGAACACCCTCTCGCAGGCAAAAAAATCGTACATGGACGCCCTGCAGACCTACTGGCTGAAAAGCTACCACAACGAGCCACACGGGGCCTATCTGAAGACCTCCAGCGCACCGGTCGGTGAGACGGACGTACACTTCTCAGCCGTCTACACTGGCACCGACGACTCGCTCAGAAAACTTAACACTGAAAGCAACTTTGTCAACGGTCTGGACTCACGCCTCACAGTAGTACCCAACGCCGACTCGAATTTCGAGATGATGGATGCCCAAGACTACGACGACGCGGCACGCCAGCGCGATGCCGACCTGCTGGAATGGGCTTACAAGCTCGACACAACGAAGGGCGACATACCGTGCAAAGCCGTCAGCGATGCACTCAAGAACTGGACAGCACGCCGAATGGCTGACGCCAAGGAAAACGACGACCTGGCCGAGGAAGACCTGGTGAAGCGACCCTGCTGGCACGCCATCAATTATGCACTCCCCTTCATCCTAAGCCGCCACTGGAACAAGATGGTGAAGGACACCGACGGACGCTGGAAGTGCGGGCCGGACTTCGCCGTCGACAAGACCGACGTGCGCCTGGCGATTCTTATAGCCAACGCCCAGCTGGCATTCCAGGAGTACTACTTCAAGACGGTCGGCGAAAAGCACTACGACAACCTCGCCGTCGAGCGCGCCTCCAACGTGCGCCATCAGCAGCGCACACTGCTGGCCTACCACCGGCTGCCCAACCCCTTTACAAGCGACGACGTCAAGCGCGAATACGGCTACGACAGCGTAGGCTCCGTCTGCAGCCGCCTGAAGCACCTCTGCGACGACGGGCTGGCAAAGAAGATACGGCGAGGCCCCGACAAGGGAAAATACGCCAAGCTGACCGAGTGAAACCCTCGCGCTATATTGCAATATTGAATATTGCATGCATGAAAGGTAAACATGAAAAGTGTCCCGCTGCTCGCAGAATGAGTGGCGGGACGCTGTTGTTATTGCTGTTGCTGTTTTATTGTCGCCGATATGAACTACACCGCCGCTTCTGACTCTACTTTCTCTTCCAGCGCTTGCTTGATGTATGCGTTTAGCGTCACGCCGGCCTGACGGGCAAGGATAGCAATCTGGCGATGGGTGGTCGGTGTCAGCCTCACGTTCAGCACGCCGCTGTAGCTCTTGGCGGGCTCTATGCCCTCGTCCTCACAATAAGCCAGGTAGTCGTCGACAGCCTCATGGAAAGCATCGGTCAGCTCCTTCACACTCTCGCCCTCGAAGTTCACCAAGCCGTTGATGCCCTCAATCTTTCCGAAAAACACGTTGTCTTTCTCGCTGAAGGCTACCGACCCCAGATAACCTTTGTAAGTCATTGTATTCATATCGCTCGTTCTTTCCTTATTTTATAAAACCTGCTTCTTTCAAATCTTCTTAAACCTGCTTCATTGCATAGCCCTTCACGATGTTGCCAGGATGTGGCTTGTGCAGCATGATAGGACGCTTGCTGCCATTTTTGAAGATGACACGCGAACCTGACGTCCTTCCTTTGTCGCCTTTTTCATAGCCAAAGCTTTCGAGCAATCGTTGCATCTCGTCGAACGTAAAGTCCGATGGCATCCGCATGAAACGTTCCCGTAGTTTATCCTTTGTTCCCATTCAGTAGTTCATAATCATGCTGCAAAAGTAACTATTATTTAGTTGCAAACCAAATTATTCTTATTCTTTTTCTGCTTTTTCAATCATTTTTAGCGTTTGATAAGGTGGGGCACTAACAATGGTGAGCGTTTTTCCTTGTGCCAGGTCGTCGTGGCGGACGAACCAGCCTTTGAGGGGTTTGTTGCCGATGAGGATTTGCTTGATTTTGGTGCCGCTGCCCTGACGGATGATGGTGAAGGTGTTGCCCGTGGTGGCGAGGGTGAAGTCGATGCGGTCGAAGAGGGGTACGGTGACGATGTACTCGGGGTCGGCTGGCGAGTAGGTGTAGATGCCGATGGCGTTGAGGACGTACCATGACGACATCTCGCCCGCATCGTCCATGCCGGCGTAGGCCAGATGCTCCTCGCCCATGCCGTAGTAGTCGTTGAGCAGGGTGTTGAGCACCTGTTGGGACTTCTCCTGGCGGTCGATGAAGTAGTAGGCGAAAGGGAGGCTGTGGCCGGGCTGGTTGCCGTGGCAGTAGAGGCCGAGGTAGCCCGTCAGGTTCCATGCCTCGTAGCCGCCGTTGGGTTGGGTGAAGAGTGAGTCGAGCTTGTGCTCCACGGCTTCGTTCGAGGGGTAGAGGCTGACGGCTCCGTAGGGGTCGTGGGGTGCGAAGAGCATGGAGTTCCACGCGTCGGCCTCGCGGTACATGTAGCGGTAGTAGGGGTAGTCGGTGCGGAAGTCCTTGATCCACGAGCCGTCGGCCAGTCGTCCGCGCCAGAAGCCTGTCGTGGGGTCGAAGAGGTTGCGGTAGTTCTGGGCGTGCTGTAGCAGCAGCTTCTCGTTCTTCTTGTCCTTCAGCTCGCGTGCCACGAGCGCTGTGGCGTAGTCGTCGTAGGCATACTCGACGGTCTTGGTGACCGATGCCTTTGTGCCATCCTCGTTCCATGTGGGCACGTCGAAGGTGTCCTTCTCGGCTATCCAGCCCTGGCGTAGGTACTCGTCGAGGAACTCACGTCCGCCGCGTCCTGGCACGGTGGCGTTCTTCAGCATCAGCTTGTAGGCGCGCTGCAGGTCGAAGTTGCGGATGCCGCGCAGCCATGAGCCTGCCACGAAGGCTGCGGCGTGGTCGCCGTGGAAGAACGAGGGCATGTAGCCGCCCTGCTTCTCACCGCGGTCGATGCACGACTTGATGATGTCGGCGGCCACGTCGGGCGTGATCATTCCCAGGAGGATGAGCTTGTTGCGGTAGGTGTCCCAGAACGATGGGTTGTTGTAGAAGCGGAAGTCGGCCTTGGTCACTTGTCCGCGGTCGTCGCGGTACTCGCCGTTGACGTCGCTGCGCAGGTTGGGGAAGAGGAAGGCCTTGTAGAGCGTGGAGTAGAGCATGGCCTGCTGCTCGGTGGTGCCACCGCTGACGCGGATGTGGCTTAACAGCTGTTCCCATGTCTGGTCGGCGTCGGCCCTGACCTGTTCGAAGTGCTTGTTGTCGTTGAGGAGCTCGGCCTCGAGGTTCTGCCTGGCATTCTCGATGCTGACGAATGAGAAGCCGATGCGCACTTCAAGTGGCTGGGCATCACGGCTGTTGCGGAACGACACGATGCCCACGGCCTCGCGGAACTCGCGCCGTGTGTCGACGCGCTCGATGTCGTAGTTGGTGACGGCATAGAAGTAGGCGCGGCCCTCGCCGTCCTGAAAGCCCTCGAAGGCGCGCTGTCCGGCCTGTCGCACCTCGTAGCGGCGCGGTCGTGCGTTGGAGTGGCTGATGTCGACCAGCAGCTTCTTGTCGTCGCCGGCACGGAAGGTGTAGCGATGGTAGGCACAGCGCAGGGTGGTGGTCAGCTCGGCATTGACGTTGTAGCGCTCCAGGTAGACCTGGTAGTAGCCCGGATGGGCCGACTCACGCTGGTGGCTGAACCACGAACAGTAGTTGTCGGGGCGCCACTTGCCCTCGGTGGTCACAGGCAGCAGGGGCACGTGCAACAGGTTCCAGTGGCCCTTGCAGGTGTGGGCGAAGCCATAGATCTGGTGGTCCTCATACTGGTAGCCGGAGCCCGTGTGATACTTCGTGACGGGCGTACACTGCACCATGGCGTTGGGCAGGGCGGCACCGGGGAACGCCTCGGCGCCCCATGCGCGCTTCTCCTCCGTGCGGGTGTAGCCCAGGTCCTGCGGCGTCCACAGGGTGGTGGTGCCCACGAAGGGGTTCACTTTGTCGGTCACTTCGCCTGCCGTGGCTGACAGGGCGGCGCATAGCAGTAGAGCCGTGATGAGGAATGCTTTGCTTCTTAGTTTCATGCTTTTTTGTGTTGTGATGCGTAAGGATGTTCCATATTGACCCTTTAGACGAGGGCTTCGTTTTGCAATTCGGCGACAAAGGTACGAAAAAAATGGGAAAGAGAAGCCATGGACGGGCAGGATGCTGTTAAACTTTATTAAATGATGGTGGGAAAGTAGGACGTGAGGCCTCCTATGTGATAAAAAAGTTGTACCTTTGCAGCCCGAAATGAGTCCGTGGAGGCTTGGTGAAGTGTGCGCGACCGCGTACCGCCTTACGGAAAAACCCCTAAAATACAAGTTAAACAAAGCAATGTACGCAATTGTAGAAATCCAGGGTCAGCAGTTCAAGGTCGAGGAGGGCAAGAAGCTCTTCGTTCACCACATCAAGGATGTGGAGGCCGGTAAGACTGTTGAGTTTGACAAGGTGCTGCTGGTTGATGCCGACGGCGCTGTCAAGGTAGGCGCACCCACCGTAGACGGTGCAAAAGTTGTAGTTGAAGTAGTGAACCCGCTGGTTAAGGGCGACAAGGTGATTGTCTTCAAGATGAAGCGTCGCAAGGACTCCCGCAAGCGCAACGGCCATCGTGAGCAGTTCACTCAGGTAGAAGTTAAACAAGTAATCGCTTAAGGAGGAACAGAATTATGGCACATAAAAAAGGTGTAGGTAGTTCTAAGAACGGTCGCGAGAGCGCTGCTCAGCGACTTGGCGTTAAGATCTGGGGCGGCCAGAAAGTTACTGCGGGCAACATCATCGTCCGTCAGCGTGGCACCCATCACAATCCCGGCAACGGTGTGGCTATCGGTAAGGACGACACGCTCTATGCACTGATCGACGGCACGGTGAACTTCCACCGCGGCTATCGCAACAAGAGCGTCGTCTCGGTCATTCCTAACCCTGAGGCATAAAGGATCGCCAAGAGACATTAACAAACACTTATTCCAAACAAACAACAGCTCCCCCGGTGACCAGACGGTCGCCGGGGGTGTCTGCGTATAGGCCCCTCCCGGCCTCCCCGAAGGGGGAGGAGATGCCTCACGGAGTCCCCGAAGGGTTAGATCTCCTCCCCTTTCGGGGAGGTCGGGAGGGGCCACCACATATTTATATTAGTATTGCACGTGCGCGCGTAAATACTCGTTAATAAATAATAAAAGGTGGGGCGTGATGACTTAAATTCCGTAAAAAAGGCGTAACTTTGCACTGACTATAAGGAACTAATGACTAAAATGTGTATATGAAAAGACTAACAACGTGCGCGAAAGCAGTGGTATGGCTGTTGCTTTCCGTGTTGCTGTTGCCGTCGTGCTCCGACATGGACGAGTACTTCGAGACCCCTTCGTGGATACAGGGCTCGATCTACGAAAAGCTTGAGGCACAGGGCAACTACTCGCTGTTCCTGCGTGGTGCTGAGCGGGCTGGCTATGCGCCCATTCTTAACGGCAAGGCTATTCTTACCGTGATGGCACCCGACGACAACGCGATGGCCGATTACCTGCAGAAGACCTACGGCCATGCCGACATCGACCAGCTGTCGGTTGGCGAGGTATCGAAGCTGATTGGCTTCCACATCCTGTACTACAGTTACGACAGTGACAAGCTCACCAACTTCCGTCCGTCGGAGGGCGATGGCGCGAGCGACGAGGAACGCCTTCAGAAGGCAGGCCTCTACTACAAGTTCCGCACGCGTTCGCAAGACCCTGTGGTGCTTGAGGCCGATACTGCCTACGTCTATCATTACGACCGTTTCCTGCCGGTGTTCTCCTACATGATGTTCCGCACCAAGGGCATCGACGCCGCTCGCAACTACAGCTACTTCTTCCCCGAGACGGGGTGGACGGCCGACGGCAGCTTCCAGGTGGGCAATGCCAACGTGCTGGCCCCTGACGACAAGGCCAACACGGCCAAGAACGGCTACATCTATAGGATCGACCGCGTGCTGCGCCCTATGGAGACCATCTATACGGAGCTGAAGAACTCGGGCAAGTACCAGAAGTTCCTCTCGTTCTACGACCAATATAAGAGCTACCAGAAGTCGACAGACCTGACGCGTGACTTTGCGACCACGGCCGACCAGAAGGAGAAGGGACTCTACACCATCAGCTTCGGTCAGCTGCCCGCCATTGCCAACGAGTGGCCTGTGGAAGACTACCGCCAGTTCACGTCGCTGTCGCACCGTGCCTATAGCATCTTTGCACCCACCGACCAGGCCATGGACAACTTCTTCCAGGACTACTGGCACGTGGGTGGCTACGAGTCTATCGACGATGTGCCTACGAGTCAGATGACCACACTGCTGCTGCACAGCATCTTCTCGGAGCCGAGCGCCCAGAAAGACCAGAGCATGATCTTCCCACAGGAGATTGAAGAGGGCAAGATCAAGGACTCGGAAGGTAACGTCATTCGCTTCAACACCGACGACGTGCCCCAGCAGGACCGCATCATCTGCTCGAACGGCGTGCTCTATGGCTGTGCCGTGCTGACGCCTCCCGCCATGTTCAACAGCGTCACCGGCCCTGCCTACCAGTACAAGAAATACAGCACCTTCGGCACCATGCTGTCATCGACGGCCGCCAATGGCTCCGGTCTCGACAAGACCTTCTCGGCCGAAGGCATCAGCTACATCATGCTCTATCCTGACAACGAGCAACTTGCTGAGAGCGACGCTCAGATCACCGTTGCCAGCGGCACGCCTGCCACCATCATGACGCAACCCATCACTGCCGACGAGCCCGTCGCCCTGTCGTCGGGCGTGGTCACCAGCTATGTCAATGCCCATGCCGTGATGGCCATCGACGGCAACACGGTGCTGCCTACGGGCAACACGCAGCCCGCCGTCTTCGCCACGATGCAGACGTCGCCGATGAAAGTCTATTGGTATGTCAAGAACGGTAAGATTACCAACAGCATACAGTACAACCGGACGCTGCGCTATGCCGCCAACCCGTGGACCGATGACGACATCTGGGCCACTTTCGAGCCGCTGGACTACCGTGGCGACATCAACGGATGGACCAATGGCCACGCCTACAGTTACGACCACCTGCTGCTGCGCGGCAACTACGAGTCGAACGAGAGCTTCTATGCCCTGCTCGGCGACCAGAACCGCGATACGCAGACCGAGTTCTACGGCTGGTATGCGCTGCTGCAGGCTGGTGGCTTCCTGTCGGCCGGCAAGGTGTCGTTCATGAACGAGAACTGCATGATGTTCGTGCCCACCACGAATGCGCTGACACGTGCCCTCAATGCGGGTCGCATCCCCGGCGTTGAGCTCACGGCAGGTGGCGAAGGCGACCCCCTGTCGCACCTGAACGTCACCGACAAGCAGGCCCTGCAGAACTACCTCGTGCGCTACTTCGTGCCCCTGTCGACGGCTGTCATCACCAACTATCCCTACCTGGGATGGGGTGAGACCACCACGCAGCTGGAGTTCGGCGGGCTGCAGACGATCCAAGTGATGGACGACAGCGGCGATTCGCCCGTCGTTGGCAAGAGCTACGTGCTCAACGTCTTCGACAATGGCTCGGCGCTGAGCGTGCAGACACGCGACCTGCAGACCGGCGAGCAGAGCCCGCAGGTGAACGTCATCGGCGACTACGACTACTTGCCGTTTATCTTCAACGACGGCGTGGTGTACTTCCTGGAAGAGGCGCTTTAAAGTGAAGCGTGAAAAGTGAAGAGTGAAAAGTGAAGAATGAAAACTAAAAGTATGAAACACAAGATATTACTGACACTACTGTTCTGCCTTTGTGCCATCGGCATGCAGGCTCAGGACGTCGTGACAGGTAACGTCACTGAGATGTTCGGCAACTCGAAGGAGGCGTGCATCGGCGTGAACGTCACGTTCCAGAACAGTCAGAACCGTATCGTCACTGGTACGGTCACCGACTTCAACGGTAACTACTCGCTGAAAGTGCCTGCCGAGAAGGGCCTGACGCTCGTCTTCTCGTACATCGGCATGAAGACGCAGCGCTTCAAGTACACTGGCCAGAAGACGCTCGACGTCACCATGGAGAGCGACGCCCACCAGATTAAAGAGGTGGAGGTGAAAGGCACGCGTGGCGGCACCCGCAACGACATGGGACTGACGCAGCGCCAGCAGTCGTTCGCCACACAGAAGATCGACATGGGCGAAATCATGGCTGTCTCGCCCGTCACCAGCATCGAGGAGGCCCTGCAGGGTCAGCTCGGTGGTGTGGATATCCTGGCCGCCGGCGACCCCGGTGCCAAGAGCACCATCCGCATCCGTGGTACGGCGACGCTGAACTCGAGTGCCGACCCGCTTATCGTTATCAACGGTGTACCCTATAACACCTCGATTGACGACAGCTTCGACTTCAATACCGCCTCGCAGGAAGACTTTGCACAGATGCTCTCGCTGAACCCCAACGACATCGAGAACATCGAGGTGCTGAAGGATGCTGCCTCGACTGCTGTCTACGGTACCGCAGGTGCTAACGGCGTGCTGCTCATCACGACGAAGAAAGGTGCCATGGGCAAGACCAACTTTACGTTCTCGACGAAGAACTCCGTGAAGTTCGAGCCCAAGTCGATGCCCATGCTCGGTGGCAACGAGTACGTGGCCTACATGCAGGACGCCCTCTGGAACACCGCCAACGCCCAGGGACTGAACGGCAACGGACTGCTGGAGGACCTGTTCGACCGCTATGAGATTGGCTATAACCAGTCGTGGCGCTACTTCGACGAGTACAATCAGGACGTCGACTGGCTGTCGTACCTCACGAAGAATGCCTTCACCACCGACAACTCGTTCTCGATGTCGGGTGGTGGCGAGCGTGCCACCTACCGCTATTCGCTGAGCTACCTTAACGAGGGTGGTACCACAAAGGGCACGGGGCTGGACCGTCTGACCACCTCGCTCGATATCGGTTACAAGTTCTCGGAGAAGCTGCGCGTCAATGCCGAGTACACCTATTCCGATACCAAGAAGGACAACCCCTGGACGGACAATGCCCGCGCCGAGGCCCTGCGTAAGATGCCCAACAAGAGCCCCTACTACATCGACGACGCCACGGGTCAGATGACCGACATTTACTTCACCCGCCAGAACGCCGAGGAGTTCCAGGGTGCCTTCTCGAGCAACAGCAACTTGGGCGGCGGCAGCTCGAAGAACTTCCACCCCATCATCATGGTGGAGGACAGCTATCGCAAGCTCGTCACCAAGGAGCAGAAGATGACCGTCCGCGCCAACTACTACGCCACGCCTTGGCTGCGCTACACCGGCTACGTCTCGATGAAGTACAACACACAGAAGACGGAGTCGTTCCTGCCGCAGTCGGCCACGGGCGTCACCACTAACTCGCAGTTTGCCAACCTCGCCGGCGACAGCTACTCGAACAACTTCTCGCTGCAGACGGAGAACAAACTGATGTTCAACAAGGACTGGAAGGACAAGCTCCACCAGCTCGTCATCACCGCCCTCTGGCGAACGGCGCAGAGCCGCTCGTCGACCAATGCTGCCATGCGCTACAACGTGGCGTCGGCAGCCATTGCCGACCCGGGCTCTGGTGGTGGTGTGCTCATCAAGCAAGGCTCTGGCGAGAGCGAGGTGACCACCCTTTCGGGCATTGGCTCCGTGGTCTACACCTTGTTGGATCGCTATACCGTCAACGGCACCCTGAACTACGAAGGTAAGTCGTCGCTCGGTAAGGACAACCGCTGGGGTCTGTTCCCAAGCGTGGGTGTCAGCTGGCAGCTGGCCGACGAGAAGTTCATGTCGTGGAGCGACGAGTGGCTCACGGAGTGGAAGCTGCGTGCCAGCCTTGGTACCAGTGGTAATGCCCCTGGCGGCACGTCGCCCTACGTGGGCACCTACTCGGCCATCGGTAGCTATATGGATGCCAGCGCCATCTCGTCGAGCACCATGCAGCTGAACAAGCTGAAGTGGGAGACGTCGACAGAGTTTGACCTTGGTACGGACCTGACACTCTTCGACGGACGCCTCACCGCCTCGTTCGACTGGTACCGCAAGAAGACGCGCGACCTGCTGCAGCGGAATGTTACCGTGCCCGAATACATGGGTTACCCCTCGGCCACCATCAGCTACTGGAACTCAGGTAAGCTGAAGAACGAGGGTTGGGAGTTCCGCATCGACTACGAGGTGTTCAAACTGAAGGACTGGCAGTTGAAGGTAAACTGGAACATCAACCGCAACATCAACACCATCGTCGAGCTGCCTGAGAACATGAGCTCAGACGACCCGCAGGTGGCCAACGGCGTCTACAACACGAAGATTCTCAGCGGCACCGCCGTCGGCTCTTTCTTCGGCTTCCGCTCGCTCGGCGTCTATCATAACCAGGAGGACACCTACGCCCGCGACAAGGAGGGCAACGTGATGTACGACATGCAGGGACAGCCCATCATCATGTACAACGGCCAGTATCGTTGCTATCCTGGCGATGCCAAGTATGAGGATATCAATTTCGACGGCCGTATCGACAAAAACGACATTGTCTACATCGGCAACTATAACCCCGTGGTCAGTGGTGGCGGCGGCTTCAACCTGAAGTACAAGAGCTTCGGATTGACTGTCTTCATGCACTACCGACTGGGACAGAAGATTATCAACCAGGCACGTATGAACGCCGAGGCCATGTATAACCGCGACAACCAGTCGACGGCCGTGCTGCGCCGCTGGCGTACGGAGGCCGATGTCGACACAGACATCCCACGCGCCCTCTACAACTACGGCCTGAACTACATGGGTAGCGACCGCTTTGTCGAGGATTGCTCATTCCTGCGCCTGAAGACTCTCTCACTGAACTACAACTTCCCCAAGACATTCTGCAAGAGTCTTGGCGTGAACACGCTCAGCGTCTTCGTCACTGGCTACGACCTCTTCACCATTACCGAATACACGGGTCAGGACCCAGAGGTGACGCTGCCAACGAAGGTCACCGACGTGGCTTACGACAAGTCGCAGACACCGCGCTCGAAGCGCGTGTCGATGGGTATTACGGTGAACTTCTAAGCCCCCTGCCCCTTCACAAGGGAGGGGAAATAGCCAAAAAGCCCACCCAAGCCCTCCCAAAGGGAGGGATGTGAGATAGTTTAAGCTTTGATTTGCAACAGAATAAAGTCGAAACGAAATAACAGTAGATATGAATACTAAATCAATGAAACGAAAGATACAGACGTGCCTACTCCATGCTCTATTAACATTCCTCCCCTTGGGAGGGCTCGGATGGGCTTTGACATCCTGTAACGACTATCTGGAGATCTATCCTGAGAACGTGCAGCCCACCGACGAGTACTGGAGCTCGAAGGAGGAAGTCGATGCGACGCTCACTGCTGGCTATTTCTACCTCCGCGATGCCGTGCAGACCTACCTCATCCCTTGGGGCGAACTGCGTGCGGGTTGCGTGTCGTCGCGTGGCAATAACGTGCTGCAGCGCTTTGAGATCAAGCCTACGGAGAAGACGCTTAACAAGTGGGCCCCCATGTACAAGGTCATCAATGCCGCCAACCTCGTGCTGAAGAACGCGGGGAAGGCGCTCGATGCCGACGACACCTACTCGCCCGAGGCAATGAACTCGCACCACTGCGAGGCCTACTGGCTGCGTGCCATAGCCTACTTCTACATCGTGCGCAACTGGCGCGATGCCCCCCTTATCACGGAGCCGTTCGAGACCGACGAGCTGACGTTCAACGTGCCTAAGTCAGGTGAGGCCGAGATCATCGCCCAGATCAAGAGCGACCTCAACGCCGCCATCCAGCTCAACGCTGCGAAGGAGAAGTTCAACACCACGTGGGAGACCAAGGGACGTGCCACCAAATGGGCCGTCTATGCACTGATGGCCGACGTGTGTCTCTGGAACAAGGACTTCGACGAAGCCATCAACTACGCCAACGCCATCCTTAACAGCACGTCGCCCACCGCTCCGCGCTTTATGGCCACCCCCACCCACAGCAGCTGGTTCTCGATGTTCAACCCTGGCAATGCCAACGAGAGCATCTACGAGGTGCAGTGGAGCTACGACAAGAAGAGCCTCGGCGTGCCGCAAACCAACGACCTGACCAACTATTTCGACCCCTCGCTGACGGGTTACAAGTATCTGTACTCATCGCAGATGCTCGACGACATGCGCGACGAATACCGTTCGCTGCGTGAGAAGTATATTGGCTCGCAGTTTGACTACGAGCTTGCCGGACGCACCATGTATGGCAGCTTTGTCACTGAGCAGGCCAATGCCGAGAACTACGAGAACGCCTCGCAGGCCTTCGTCTGGAAATACTACGGTGGCACGAGCTACAACACCAAGCGCCTGTCGATTCAGGACTACGACTGCAACTACATCCTGTACCGTGTGGCCGACGTCATGCTGATAAAGGCCGAGGCCCTCGTCATGCGGCAGGCTGGCAAGAGCGAGGCCGACAATCAGGAGGCTATCGACATCATCAACCAGATACGCCGTCGTACCAACCTCGATGAGACCATCGACGTGAACAGCCACTCGAGCCTTACCGAGCTTATGCAGAAGGGTATCCTCCACGAGCGCCTTATGGAGCTGGCTGGCGAGGGCAAGGCTTGGTACGACATGCTTCGCATGGCTCGCTATACCGACCCGTCGGGCGAGACGAACTTCAAGGAACTGTTCATCCAGAACGTCACCACCTACAACAAGGCTGCCAACGAGTCGTGGATTCGCTCAGTGCTCAGCAACGAGAACGCCTGGTACCTGCCTGTCAATGCCAGTGAGATCAGTGCCAACGAGCTGTTGGAGCAGAACCCGTACTACCTGTAACACCCACCCCCTGCCCCTCACCAAGGGAGGGGAGATTGGTTAGACTTGCAGCAGAATTAAGCAGAAACGAAATAACATATAGATATGAACACTAAATTAATGAAACGAAAGATGCAGACGTGGCTCCTCCAGGCTTGTGCTCTATCAACATTCCTCCCCTTGGGAGGGCTTGGGTGGGCTCTGACTTCCTGCTCTGACCCCAACGAGGGAAGCCTCTTCCTCACGCCCACCACAGAGGAGGCGGAGATGGCTGCCGTTGACATCCTTGAGCGCGATGCCGACCAGTTCTCGCTTTGGATAGAGCTGCTGAAATACGCCAACTACTACAACGCCCTGAAGGACGGCTCTGCCCGCGCCACCGTCTTCTGTCCCGACAATGCCGCTATGCAGCGGTTCCTGCAGCAGCAGGGGGTGACACAGGTGACCGACCTGCCCGAGGCGTATGCGAAGAACGTCGCGCGCGTACATATAATTAATAATCAGGAGTACTCCGACACCCAGCTCGACAACTATGCCGAGCAAGGGCGCAAGTATGTGGAGCGTGGCTTCGAGCTGCCCGACACGACGCTGCTGGGTACCAACCTCACTGTGCGCTATGGCTACATCAAGACCGACGTCGACGATGCCAACCGCCACGATGACGTGGTTTATGGAGCCGATTCCATCTTCATCAACAACCAAGCTCGTTTGGGCAAGTTCACTGCTGTCACCTGTGCCAACGCCGTGCTCTTTACCCTCGATGACGTCATTCACCCGTTGGTAGAAAGCATCATGGACAAGCTCGATGCCGAGCCCGATGTCTACTCCATCTTCGCCAGTGCCGTGCGCGAGTGTGGCTACGACAGCATCGCCTCGCTCATCAGCCGCGTTGACTACACGCTCAGTGGCACTGTCGTCACCACCTACAACTTCACGTGCCTTGCCGTTCCTAACAACGTCTATCAAGCAGCAGGCATCAACGATGTGGCAGCGCTGCGCTCCTACCTCAGCAGCCATTGCGAGGGTCAGGATGCCGACTTGTCAAACTATATCAAGTACCACTTCCTGCCTCGTGCCTATACCAAGGACGAACTGTTGGCTTACGAGAGCGACGACCCTGAGGCCGATGCCGAGACACGCATCTATGACACGCAGTTCTCTGGACAAGCTATTACCGTCAGCCGGAAGGGTGGGCGCGATCTCCTCAACAACGAGATACCCCTCGTGCGCAGCAATATCAAGGCGCGCAATGGTATCATCCACCGCGTGGGAGCCGTCATGCCCGTGTTCCATCCCGCCCCTGTGCGTGTCGTCTGGGACTTCTTGAACTCGCCCGACATCATTGCCTTTGTCAATGGCTTCGGAGCAGCCAACAACCTGGGTAACCTCTTCTCGACGCCCATCGACGCCACCATGCGCGACGTTGACCTCTCTGACGACCACTTTGATGGCAACTACGGCACTATCACCTCGTTCACCTATCAAGCCAACGAGTCGAAGGCCCGCACCAACACCTACCGCCGCGTGGGTTATAAGAAAGACGCCACCACGGGCAATGGCCCCCAGTATGGTGCCTATATGGACAACTTCCTCGTCCTTAACCTCGGTTTTGCCGGCTGGATACAGTTCACCACGCCCACCATTATCGCAGGGCGCTACAAGGTGGTGCTTCACTACTGCAAGGACATCAACCACAATAACTTCATCAATGGCGGCTCACTGACGCGCTTCGACCTTGACGACCGCTCCTCGATGGTCTACCTCTACAAGGGCATGACGCGCCTGCCACGCTATCAGCTTGGTGAATCCACCGTGTTTGGCGCCGTCGACTTCGAGGGCTCTTGTAGCCACACGTTCAAGATCACCATGATGGACGTCGAGGCCAAGAACAACTCCAACTACCACCAGTCACTCGACTATCTGGAGTTTGTGCCAATTTAGGCCCTTCCACTGCTCCCATTTCTCAACGAGGCACGCCTACCAGTAGCCTTACTCAAGGGAGCGCAGATTGGTTACACTTGCAATAGAAACAAAATAAAGAAACAAGATATGAACAGTAAAGTGATGAAAAGAAAGATACAGACGAGACTCTTTCGGGCTTGTGCTATTTTAGCCCCCCTGCTTTGGGTTGGGGTAGGGGAAGCCCTTGTCTCCTGCTCCGACTGGAACGACCATTACGACGAGGCAGGTGTCTCCACGGAGGCCATTGAGGTCTATCAGGGCGACATCGTGTCTTACATGCGTTCGGCCAGCGACCTGTCGCAGATTTCACAGCTCTTCGAGCAGGCAGGTGCCTACAGCTCCACCACAAGTGATAAGCAGTACACCTTCGTCGTCTGCGACAACAGCACCTTCCAGCAGGGCAGCAGTGAGATTGCCGACCGCAAGCTCTTTGCCAACTACTGCATCTCTGATGCGGCAGTCACACCTCTGGAGTTGGTCGTCGGTTTCGGCATCAACAACCGTGCAGGTAAGACCATCTGGGTCTACGGCTCAGGCAATAGCGTCAGCATTGACAATTTCGGCATCAAGAAGATTGTCAAGACCCAAAATGGCTATGTCTACGTGATCAATGGCGTGCTGCCTGTTCGCATGTCGGTTTACGAATACCTGCAATCTCTGGGCGACGACTATTCGACCTTCAAGCACCTCGTCACTGCCTACGAGCAGCGCGTCTTTGACCGTGAGCACAGTGCCGTCACAGGCATCAACCAGGCAGGTGAAACCGTCTACGACACCATCTGGGTGACACGTAACACGCTCATGGATCGCTATACTGACACCGGCATCGACTATTGGAACATGCGCGACGAGCAGTTCGTTACCACCATGTTTATTCCTAACAACAAGCAGATTGACGATGCCCTCCGCAGTGCCCTTGACAGCATCCCCGTTTGGCTCAACCGCCCTGCCACCGATGCCGACCGTGCCAAGTTTGAGGAGTGGATCGTTCGTGCCTGCTTCTCCGACAAGCGCCTGGAGCCCTCACAGGTCAGTGCTTCGGCTCCCGACCTGAGCAGTGTCGAAGGCTATCGCATGATTGTCGACGAGCGTGCCGACGAAACCACCTACAAGGCAGCCGATGCCGCCTATTGGCGTCCCAGCGTGCAAACCGTCGACACGAACCGTCGTGTGAACCTGAGCAATGGCTATGCCTACTACTGCACCAACCTGAAGATTCCCAACCACGTCATCATCTACCGTGTGAAGACGCGCTTCTACCAGATATGGGATGCCAACAACATGCGCGACGAAGCCACCATGCGCCAATACTTCGACTGGCGTAACCTCGACGGCTTCTCAACGTCCATCAGCACCCTCAACTCCTACACGGCATTGGAGCAGTACGGATGGCCCGCTATCGACTACAACCTGCTGTCGGCATGTCCCACCGAGGAGGCCGTCAGCGACTCGCTCGTCTGTGGTGTCGAGTATATGGGCCTCATCTACGACGAAGCCAACAACGAGGCACTCGAGTGCCGTCTGCCTGCCGGTGAATACTACCTGCGCATGGGTTTCGACCGTAACTCCATCTACCTGCTCGACATCTACTTCAACGATTCCCTCGTTACGGAGTCGCTCAAGTCGGGCAACCTCAATGCCGACCGTATTGCCAACGATATTCCCGTCTACGGCATTCAGGCCCCTGGCTATCCCGAGGGTTACAACCCAGAGGATTGGCGCGAGTACGACGAGAACGTGGCTGCTTACGACACTGACGGCTACACCATTGGCCTTGTCAATCAGAAGCATAATGGCATCTTCCGCATCCGCGTGGAGTCGCGCGACATGGGTTACCGCTACAAGCGCACCGATGTCGGCGATGCCAGCAACTACGGTCAGATGCTGATGTATCACTGGTGCCTGCGTCCCACCCGGAACAACTATTGAGAGTTGAGAATTGAGAATTGAGATTTTAGAATTGAGATTTGAGATTGAGAATTATGATTAGCAAGATAGACAGACGACAGCTGATAGGTTTATCATTTATCATTTGTCAGTTAGCATTTGGCAGCGTAGCTGCGCAAACCACCATCAAGTCGCAAGTGAAGGGCCTCAACGGACAACCCGTCACAGGTGCTATCGTCACCATCGTCGGCGAGAAAAACTCAGTGCTTACCGACGAGGGCGGAGGCTTTACCCTTGCCACCGACGATGCCGAGGCACTCGTCAGCATTAAGGCTGAGGGCTTCTACGAGCGCACCCTGCCCCTGCGGCTGTTGCAAAGGAAGAACGGCAACGACCAGTTCCACGTGACGCTCACCCCGCTACAGGAAGCCCTCTACGACGGTAAGGCAGAAACCAGCTACGGCACGCTGTCGCGTGACGTCCGCTCCGCCCTCATCTCAGGCGTCGAGAACAAGGACTTCAGCCAGAAGCTCTCCATTGCTGCTGCTACCCGCGACGCTGCTGCCGGCCTTCAGATCATCGAGAAGAGCGGCATGCCTGGCGAGGGCGCTTACATGAACATTCGCGGCATCCACTCCTTTGTGGCCGACAATGCCCCCCTCATCGTCATCAATGGCATTCCTTACATGGGTCAGCGCGAGGTGTCGGGCATCATCAATGCCTATTCGCGCGACATGCTCTTCGGCTACTCGCCCAAGGACATTCGCTCGGTCACCGTGCTGAAGGGTGCCGATGCCGCCATGTACGGCTCGTTAGGCTCAAATGGTGTGATCATGATCGAGACGCAGCAAGCCACCAGCGACAACCTTGAGACGCGCATCTCGTTCAGCGGACAGTACGGCATGAACCTCAAGAACACGTCGCTGCCCATGATGAACGCCACGCAGTATCGCAGCTACCTCTCGGCCATTGGCGTGACGGCTTATCCCTCGCTGACGGCTCTCACCGCCGACTACCCCTTCCTTGAGAATACACCGAACCTGAATTCCTACCTCTTCAACGAGGACACCGACTGGATGAAGGAGATTCAGCGGACAGGGTTCCTCACGGAGAACATCTTCCGTGTGGAGGGAGGCGACGAGATTGCCAAGTACAACATCTCGTTTGGCTACACTGGCAATCAGGGCACGCTCCGCAACACCAACAGCAACCGCTATCATACGCTCATCTCAAGCGACGTGATGGTCAGCCGCAAGGTCGACATCACCGCCAACGTCGGACTTGCCTACATCAACAGTGACCTCCACAACCAGGGCATGCGCCCAGAGGTTAACCCCCTGTTGGCGGCTTATCGCTCGATGCCTCAGGTGGGCGCTTATGCCAAGCAAACCGATGGCTCTGTGCTGTCAACCTATGCCAAGTACGATGCCTGGCAGGTCAGCTCCATCCCCTACACGGCATACAACAACGTCAGCAACCCGCTGGCACTCGTCAATACGACCGAGGGCACCGACAAGATCTACGACGCCAACGCCCAGCTCGGCCTTCACTACAAGGCCAGCGACTACCTGCGGCTGTCTGCCCTCGTCGGCATCTACTACAACTACACTGAGGAAACCATGTTCATACCTGGCGTCAGCAATCAAGCCATCATTCCTCAGATTTACGGCATGGGGCGCAATCAGGTGTCGGCAGGCGTCATCCGCCAGATGCTGAACACCTACCAGTTGCAAGCCAACTACAATCGCACGTTCAACAAGATTCACGAGGTCACAGCGCAGGCAACTGCACGCCTGATGCGCCGTAACGTCGAGTACGACTGGTCGACTGGCTACAACACCGCCAACGACTACAACAAGACACTCGACGTCACCAACGACGAGAAGACCTCGACGGGCGACAATCTCGAGTGGAACTACATGGGTTACAACCTCCATGCCGACTATACATGGAATCGCCTCGTGCGCGGACAGCTTGGTTTGGCCATCGACGGCACCAGCGTCTCAGGCGACGATGCCACGCGCTTTGGCTTCTTCCCTTCCGCAGGCGTCACCTTCATGCTCGCCAACACGGGCAAGCTGCCATCGTCAGTCAATCGCCTGAATGTCAGCGTCGAAGCCAGCCTTTCTGGTAACAGCCGTTTCTCCAGCAACTACGGCAAGAACTACTATGTCAGCGGTGTCTTTTCAGAGTATGGCATCGGCACCATCACCCGTGCCAACATGCCCAACACCAAGCTCACGTGGGAGAAGAAGCGCCAGCTCGACCTCGGATTCGACGCCTCGCTCTTCCGCGGACGTCTCGACATCGGGTTGGGCGCCTATCTCAACGAACACTACGACCTGCTGCTCAACAGTGGCGTGTCGGCCGTCTACGGCTCTACCGACTACTACGAGAACCGTGGCAAGATTGGTGGCCACGGCTTGGAGGTGAGCCTCCGTGTGGCACCCATTCAGACGCGCGACTTCGACCTCGTCGTAGCTGCCAACCTCACCACACTGAAGAGCACCGTCAAGTCGCTTGGCGATCAGACGTCCAACCTCCTCATCAAGTACACCGGCTACAATGGCGACGACGCACAGATGCTCATGGCTGTCGACGAAAAGCCCTATCAGTTCTATGGCTACAAGACGGCGGGCATCTACACCACCATGGCCGAGGCAGAGGCAGCACACCTGGTTAACAGCAGCGGCAAGTACTACCAAGCAGGTGACGTGCGCTTCGTCGACCAAAACGGCGACGGCATCATCAATGCCATCGACAAGGTGGCGCTAGGCAGCACAATGCCCACCATGTTCGGAGGCCTGAACATCATGCTGCGCTACCGTCAGCTGACCCTCGACGCCAATTTCGGCTATACACTTGGCGGCAAGCTCTACAACGCCACGCGCCGCGACGCAGAGTCGATGCAGACATTCTATAACCAGACGACGGCTGCTCTCGACCGCTGGCAGGTGGATGGCCAGCAAACCACTGTGCCACGTGCCGACTACGGCGACGCCATTGGCAACAACCTCTTCTCTGACCGCTGGATCGAGAGTGGCGACTATCTGAAGCTGCGCTCCCTGCGCCTCAGCTACGGCTTCCAGAAGCTCTTCTCGTTCGTTCGCTCGGGTGATGTCTACGTCGCCGCCGAGAACCTCTTCACGCTCACGAAGTATCTGGGCAGTGACCCTGAGTTCGCCTACTCCTACGATGAGCAGCTCCGCGGCTTCGACTATGCCAAGGTTGCCATCCCCGTCACCCTCAAGGTCGGGTTTAACCTGAACTTCTAAACCCACCCCCTGCCCCTCCCCAAGGGAGGGGAGATTGGTTAGACTTGCAGTAGAATTAAGCAGAAACGAAATAAACAAAACAAGATATGAATACTAAAGTGATGAAAAGAAAGATACAGACGTGGTTCCTTGGGGCATGTGCTATCTTAGCTCCCCTCCCTTGGGGAGGGGTAGGGGGTGGGCTTTCAGTTGTTGGGCTTGTCTCCTGTACCGACTACTTCGACACCAACCCTAACGACATTATCAACGAGGAAGATTACATCGACCGCGAGGACGAGATCTACAAGGGCATGCTTGGCATCCTCGGCAAGGTGCAGGAGGCTGGCGACCACGCCATCTGGCTTACCGACACGCGTGCCAACATCCTTGAGACGACCGACAATGCCCCCGACGACCTCAAGAGCATCTACAACTACGAACCAACCGACGGCAACCCCTACGCCGATCCCACTTGTTATTATGCCATCGTCATCGCCTGCAACGACTACATTGCGAAGATGGCACAGTTCCACCGCGAGCGCCATGGCAACATCAGCGAGGAAGCCGAGAGCCATATCGCACCCATGCTCAGCTGCACCCTGCGCATCAAGGCGTGGGCCTACCTCATGCTTGGCCGCATCTATGGCACGGCCTACTGGTTCGACGACCCGCTCACCGAGAAGAAGTCGCTCACCGACACCAGCGTCTTCACCCGCTGCGACATGAAGACGCTGGCCGAGAAAGCCATCCTCCTGCTCACCAACGGCATCGACGTCGATGGCATGCACGTCGCCCCAGACCTCGACATGTATTGGTACAGGTGGCTCGACCCTGAGAATCAGGAGCTCACGCCCTACATCACGTGGCAGTACCTTACGCCGCCCGCCATGATCCTCAAGGTGGAGTTCATGTCGTGGCTCTGCAACTACCTCACCGAGGACGCTGCACGCCCCTACTGGACAGAGATTCGCAACACCATCGTCGACTATCTCTACGCCCTCCACATGTTCCCCTTCGGTGGCGAGGAAACCAACTATCCTAACTTCCCCCTGCCAGGATTCAACCTCATTGGCGAGAATGGCCGCAGCATTGACGACTACCGCTACTTCCTGCCCAACGTCTATCAGCTTACCGTCGACCTCTCAGCAGGCATACGTCAGCAGTGGATGCCCTACCTCGATATGTTCCCCACCGAGGGCATCGGCCTTAAGACGCAAGCTATCAGCGGCATCATGTACAACTACGAGCAGCACCAGCGCAACCGCATCGTGCAGTACCTCTGCCCTGAATACCCCAGCGACGACGCCTTCTACCTGCGCCCGTCCGACTACGGCAAGCATCTTTATAACGATTACGACATCCGCTCTATCGAGCAGAAGATTGTGATGACCAACCTCGGCGGTCAGGATTGCGTGTCGAAGTACTACTACAAGCGCTACCACACCAACACGCAGGGTGCCGTCAGTGGTTACCAGAATGGCACGTGGGGTTACATCGGCGATGGCTCGAACATCTTCAAGATTGAGCCCACCATACCCACCTTCCGTGGCCATGACTACCACTTCCTGCTGGCTGAGGCAGAGACGCACCTCGGGCACTTTGACGTGGCGCGTACCATCCTCAACGATGGCTTCGTCACACGCTTCCCTGACAAGCAGATGCCCGACGATCCTGACTACTGGTACCCCAACTACCGCTCGTGGCTGGGTGGCGACACGCCCTCGTCGTCGACGCCTTCCACCAACCCGCGTGGCAGTGGCAATCTCGGCATTGCAGGCGCTGCACGTGCCACACTCCACGCGTTGCCTCTGCCCGGCGAAACCGCCCTCAGCGAGTTGCAGCTCAAGCAACTCTACGACTGGGCCATCGCCGACGAATACCTGAAGGAGTACCTCGCAGAGGGCAAGGCCTACAGCTATCTCTGCAAGATGGCCGATCGCTGGAGCAATGGCGGCCGAGGTGACCGCGCCGCTGCTTGCGACAGTGTCGTTGCCCGCATCGCCCCCAAGTACCCCGCCGGCATTCAGGGGCGTGTGCGCAGCAGCATCCAGACGAATGGTTACTTCATCCAATGGGATCTGAAGGATTAACCACCCCCTACGAACTTCCCCCTAAGGCCTCAACCCTTTAGGGGGCATTTTTTTCCTATTGCCTAACGACTAAAGCTAAACATCAATGAAACGACTGGGATTACTACTTGCTTGCTGTGTGGCACTGGCAGTTGCTGCACAGAATCAACGACAAATAACGGTGACCGAGAATATTGCCTACCGCACCGATGTGGGGCCTAACACGGTGCTCGACCTTGCACAGCCGCTGTTCGGGCCTCAAGAGAATCGCCCCGCTATCCTCATCATTCACGGTGGCGGTTGGAGCGCTGGCTCGAAGAACGATATGGTTTATCGTACGCTGATGATCGACTATGCCTTAAAGGGCTACGTCGTCTGTAACATGAACTACCGGCTGGTGCAGGAGGCAGCGATGCCCGCTTGCATCGAGGATGTGCAAGCTGCCGTACGCTGGATGAAGCGTAACGCCAAGGAGCTGGGCATCGATCCACAGCGTATCGGCACCTACGGCCACTCGGCGGGCGGCCACCTGTCGCTGATGGCAGGTTTGACGGCTGAGGTGGCTTGCGCGGCAGGCGGCGCACCTCCCACAGAGATCGGACGTGCCGGCGAGTGGGACGATCACAAAGAGTGGTGGCCCATCGGCTATATCGGCAAGTGTACGACGCCGTTCCTTGTACTGCAGGGTGGAGAAGACCCACTGGTAAAGCCCAACCTGACCGAGGATTGGGTCGTGAAGATGCAGCGTGCCGGCTCGTCGGTCGACTACGTGAAGGTGCACGGCAACCACGGCGTGGCCTTCGACCAGCAATTAGAGTTCACGCGTCCGGCAATGGACGCCTTCTATGCCCGTCACCTGAAGCACGACGACCCAACAGTGTCGTTCGAACAGCTGAAGGTGCCCGACTACGGTGGCAGCGGCCCTCACAAGGCTGTGGCTGTGCGCGAGCGGTCATTGGCCGACTTCGTTGTCTATCGTCCAGTGAACATGGATGCCGCTATGACTGTCGGACGACCTGCCATGTGGGCAACAGGCCCTGTGAAGAAGGAGAAACTGCCCGTCCTCGTCTTCTGTAATGGTGGGTGCATGGACACCAGTATCGGCTATGAGAACATGCTTGCCGACATCGCTTCCTACGGCTACGTGGTGGTGGCTATCGGCGAGTTGCAGATGTTTGCACAACATGAGAACGACAAGCACACCCCGTCGACGATGGTCGTGAAGGCACTCGACTGGATCACTCAGCAAGCCGCCGACCCTGCATCACCTTATTATCAGAAGATAGACGCCGACCGCATTGCTGCCGCTGGTCATTCGTGTGGCGGTGCGCAGGTGCTGGCCAATGCCGCCGACGCGCGACTGAAGACCTACCTCATCCTCAATGCCGGCATGGGCAAGATGACGATGGCCGATGCCAGTGCCAAGTCGCTCAAGAACCTGCATGCCCCTATCCTTTACCTCGTGGGCGGAACCTCGGACGTGGCGTGGCAGAACGCCCAGATGGATTACAAGGCCATCAAGCGGGTGCCCGTCGTACTGGCTGACAACACACTGAGTGGGCATGGTGGCACCTACGAGCAGCCAAACGGTGGCGCCAACGCCCGCATGGTGCGTGCCTGGCTCGACTGGCAGTTGAAAGGTAACGCTGAGCATGAGAAACTCTTCATCAGGGGCGACCTTACTGGCTACGATGCCTTCACCATTATGAGCAAAAACTTTGAGAAATCTAAGTAGGCTGGTGGATCGATTTCACTATTTCACTATTTCACAATTTGACTATTTGGCTGCGCCGTCCCTGCCATATAGGTCCCTGCTGACCTGCTGATATAGAAACCTCCCCTAACCCCTCCTACAGAAGGGATTCTTCGCAGAGCGAAGCGGCAAAGCTGAGCGAGGGGAGGTCTCTTGTGCTAACGACCGATTCGGGATTATCGAATGTTGGAGTGTCAAAATCGATTTCACACTACGAACGAAGGGCATCGAATAATTGGTCGAGGGCAGCGTCGGCGTTGCCATTGTTCTCGTTGAGCAGTGTGACAAACTTCGAGCCGATGATGGCACCAGCGGCATTGTCTTGGGCAGCTTTTAGCGTTTGTGCGTTGCTGATGCCGAAGCCGATCATGCGCGGGTTGCGCAGGTTCATGGCGTTGATACGTCGGAAGTAGGCTTGCTTCTGCTCGTCGAAACTTTTCTGGGTGCCAGTGATTGCCGCCGAGCTGACCATGTAGATGAAGCCATCGGTGTTGTCGTCGATGAATCGGATGCGCTCCTCGCTGGTTTCGGGCGTGATGAGCATGGTGATGCGCAGGTCGTAGCGGTCGGCCACCGGCTTGACGATGTTCAGGTAGTCGTCGAAGGGTAGGTCGGGGATGATGGCTCCGCTGACGCCAGCGTCGACGCACGACTGACAAAAGGCCTCGATAGAGCGAGGCCAGAGCGAACTTGTTTGCGCTGGTGAGCGTGAAAGGTCTCGCCCTTTGGGCAAGGCCTCGATGCCATAATGGAGGATGGGGTTCAGGTAGCCCATCAGCACGAGCGGGATCTTCACCTCGTCCTTGATGGCCGCCAGTTGTGCGAAGAGCTTCCTGAGCGTCATGCCGTTCTTCAGGGCTTTTGTGGCGGCTCCCTGGATGACAGGGCCATCGGCCAGCGGATCGCTGAAGGGAATGCCCACTTCGATCATGGCGATGCCTCTGCGCTGCATTGCGAGGATGACGTCGGCAGTGCCATCGAGGGTGGGACAGCCAGCACAAAAATAGAGCGAGAGGAGTTTCGAATCCTTGTTATTGGCGAAGAGTTTGTTGATTTTATTCATAACTTTTGTGCGTTAGTTTTGTGATAAAATGACGGAGTGCGATTGCATCTTTGACCCCTGGCGCCAGTTCGAATCGCGAGTTGAGGTCGATACCGACACACTTGGGGTGATGGAAGGCGCTGACGCGCTCTGCATCGTCAGGTCCTATGCCTCCGCTGAGCAGGAAGGGTGTTTTGCCAGCATACTCATTCAGCACACTCCAGTCGAACTTCTGTCCATTGCCACCCACATGCTTGCCCTTTGTGTCGAAAAGAAAATAGTCGACATGCCCTTCGTACGACTTGGTTTGCATGAGGTCGTCGGGTGTGGCCATACAGAATGCTTTGATGATGGAGTATCCATTGAGCTGATCGCAGTAATCAGTTGATTCAGAACCGTGTAGTTGGATATAGTCAAGCTTGAATTCATTGGCAATGAGCTTCACCTGCTCGATATCCTCGTCGACGAAAACGCCCACGCGCTTGCATACGGTAGGTAAATATTCTGGACGCTTGCTAACGTAGCGGCTAGATTTTGGCCAGAAGATGAAACCCAGCCAGGGATTTGAGATTTGAGAATTGAGATTTGAGAATTCTTTCCCCAATTGCTCAATCTCGCGGATGTTGTTCTCATCCCTCATGCCACAAACTTTAATGATGCTTAATTCGTTGTGCATGTTTCTTTTGTGGAGTTGTGGAGTTGTGGAGTTGAGTAGCTGAGCAGTTGTGTCTATTGAGTGGTACACTTGGTGATGAAGTCGCTCAGCGCTTTCCCTGGGTCGGGCTTCTTCATGAAATGCTCGCCGATGAGGAAACCGCGGAAGCCAGCTTCACGGAGGGCACGGACGACGTCAGGGCTCGAGATGCCACTTTCGCTGACCTTCACCGCTTGCTCGGGCAGCCGCTCAGCGAGTCGGAAGCTGTTTTCGACGTTGGTGACGAACGAGCCGAGGTTGCGATTGTTGATGCCGCAGAGGTCGGGTTCGAGCTCGGCATACGCCAACTCTGACTCGGAATGCATCTCAAGCAGTACTTCAAGGCCGAGTGCGTGTGTCTTTTCAATCAGCGATTTACACTTTGCTTTCGATAGGCATGAGGCGATGAGCAGTACGGCCGATGCACCACAAAGTGCAGCCGCGTAGAGCTGTGCCTCGTCGACGACGAAGTTCTTGTAGAGGATTGGCAGCGAGACGCCACTTTGTCTAGCTTGGCGGATAAAGTCGTCGGAGCCACCGAAGTAGTGCTCGTCGGTCAGTATCGAGATGGCCGCGGCTCCATTGTGCTCGTAGGCGAGAGGGATGCTGTCGGCACGCCCTTGCTCGTTTATCCATCCTTTTGAGGGTGACCGCCGCTTAAACTCCGCGATGATGCCCGTCTCGCTTTGTAGCAGTGCCTGCCGCAGTGAGGGCTTTGGGGCGTAAAGCCGTTCCATCTCTTCGTGCTTATGGGCTATGATTTCCTTCAGGATGTCTGCCCCAATAGCAGCTCCCCGAGGGGAGACGTGATTTGAATCGTTTGTCATTATTTTTACTATGAATTCAACTCTACAAACTTATTGAATGTCTTGAGGGCACTGCCGCTGTCGATGCTCTCGCGGGCAATCTCGATGCACTCCTCGATACTCTTCTGTCCCTTCTCAAGCACCTGAATACCAAAGCCGGCATTGGCCAGCACAATGTTCTTTTGGGCGGGCAGCGCGCGGTTTTCAAGCACGGCGTCGAAGATCTGGGCGGCTTCCTCCTCGGAGGCGCCACCCACCAGCTCCTCCGGCTTGGCAATGTCGAATCCCAGGTCTTTCGGTGCGAAGATGCGCTCATAGTCTTTCGTCGTCACCTTGAAGTCGCCCGTCAGCGATATCTCGTCGTAACCATCGATGCTGTTCACGATGCCGTAGTCGATGCCCAGCTTCTGGTAGACGCTGTTGTAGAGGCGCATCTGGTCGAGGTTGGCGACGCCGAGCAGCTGGCATTGGGGGCGTGAGGGATTGACGATGGGCCCTAGGAGGTTGAAAATGGTGGGGAAGGGGAGGGCTTTGCGGATGGGGCCCACGAACTTCATGGCCTTTGCAAAGAGCTGGGCGTGCAGGTATACGATGCCTGCTTCGTTGAGCGAGCGGTTCAGCTTGTCGATGTCGTCGGTAAACTTAATGCCGTGATGGGCGATGACGTTCGAAGCACCGCTGACGCTCGTGGCAGCGTAGTTGCCATGCTTTGCCACCTTGTAGCCGGCGCCTGCAATGACGAAGCACGATGTGGTTGAGATGTTGAAGGTGTTCTTGCGGTCGCCACCAGTGCCCACAACGTCGATGTATCGGTCGGCCTCCAAGATGGCGGGGACGCCCGTTTCGAGGATGCCGTCGCGGAAGCCGAGCAGTTCGTCGACAGTGACGCCGCGCATTTGCAGACAGGTGAGCAGTGCCGTGATCTGTTCGTTGGGGTACTCGCTGTGGGTGATGCCCACCAGGATGGTTTTCATCTCCTCGCGGGAGAGCTCTTCGTGGTTCAGTAGGCGGAAGAGGTAGCCTTTCATTGTTTGTTCCATGCTAAAGGAGTTAAGGGGAGTTTTTTTGAGGAGTTAGGAGGAGTTAGGGGGAGTTAAGGGAAGTTAAGGGACGATAGTTGGGAGTTAGGGGGAGTTAAAGGGGAGTTAGGGGGAGTTAAGGGACGATAGTTGGGAGTTAAGAGGGAGATTTGGGAGTTACAAAAACATCCAATTCTGCAGCATTTTCTTGCCATCGGGTGTGAGCACACTCTCTGGGTGAAACTGTATGCCGCGCACGTTGAGTTTCCTGTGTCGAAGCGCCATGATTTGTCCCTCGTCAGAGACGGCCGTGACTTCGATGCAGTCGGGCAGGTGCTCGTTGGCGACCACCCACGAGTGGTAACGCCCTATGGTGATGTCGCGGTCGATGCCGCTGAAGAGAGGGTCGTCGGCGACGATGTGGCAGGGGGTGGCCACGCCATGAAAGACGTCAGAGAGATTCTCTAGCTTTCCGCCGAAGACCTCGCCGATGGCTTGGTGGCCAAGACAGACACCCAGAATAGGCTTTCGGCCGGCATACCTCTGGATGACGTCGAGCAGCAATCCTGCCTCTGAGGGGATGCCAGGGCCAGGCGAGAGGATGATCTTGCTGTAGTGCTCGAGGTCGTCGAGTGCGAACTGGTCGTTGCGCACGACGGTGACCTCGGCGCCGAGCTCCTTCACTAAATGACTCAGATTGTAAGTGAACGAGTCGTAATTATCGATGATGACAATCTTCATAAGTTAGGTTGTCTGTATAAATATAATTCATAACTTTTCAGCCATCTCGATGGCCTTGTGCAGCGCCCCCAGTTTGTTGTTGACCTCCTGCAGTTCATACTCCACATCACTCTTTGCCACAATGCCGCCGCCTGCCTGAAACCAGAGTTCGCCGTTGCGTGAGACGAATGTGCGGATGGTGATGGCTTGGTTGAGCGAGCCGTCGACACCGATGATGCCGATGCAGCCACCATAGGCACCGCGATTGTGTGGCTCGTATTCAGAGATGAGCTGCATGGCGCGCACCTTGGGTGCCCCTGAGAGCGTGCCGGCAGGAAACGTGTCGATGAAGGCCTTGATGGGGTCGGCGCCCTCGTCGAGCTCGCCACTGACGCGCGACACCAGGTGGATGACGTGCGAGTAGTACTGCAGGTCCTTGTAGAAGTCGACCTTCACGCGGTGGCAGTTGCGACTCAGGTCGTTGCGCGCAAGGTCGACCAGCATCACGTGTTCGGCATTTTCCTTGGGGTCGTTGCGCAGGTATTCGGCACCTCGCCTGTCGGCTTCTGCGTCGCCCGTACGCTTGGTAGTGCCTGCAATGGGGTCGATGTAGGCAATGAATTTTTTGTTTATTGTTTCATTGTTATCGTTCTGGGTTCCAATCCGTTGAATACGGCAGTGCGTCTCAGGTGAAGAGCCGAATATGCGGAAGCCGCCGAAGTCAAAGTAGAAGAGGTAGGGCGAGGGATTGATGCTGCGCAGGGCACGATAGAGCTTGAAGTCGTCGCCCTCGTACTTCTGTACGAACCTGCGGCTGAGCACGATCTGAAACACGTCGCCACGCAGGCAGTGCTGTATGCCACGACGGATGTTTGCCCTGTGCTCGTCGTCGGTCAGCGTCGAGCACACGTCGCCAACGGGATGGAAATCGTATGCCTGCACGTTCGACTTGTTCATCGCCTTGAGGATGGCGTCAATGCGCTTTTCGCCTTCCTCTATGTCCTCTCCTTCTTCTACCAAGCTCACCACTGTCAGCATGTTGTCGTGGTGGTCGAAGACGATCACCGCTTTGTAAAGGATGTAGAGCATGTCAGGCGCGTCGTTCTTCTGCTGTGTCTCGTCCTTCACGGCGATGTCCTCGAAATAGCGCACGGCGTTGAACGAAGTGTAACCGAAGAGGGCCACGGTTTCACACGGCTTTAAGCGTGAGGTGGGGGCATCGGTTTCACACGGTTTTACGCGGGAGGTGGGGGCATCGGTTTCACACGGTGTTGCGCGGGAGGTGGGGGCATCCTCGCCCTTCACCTCGATGCGGTCGATGAGTTCGTGGATGGCGGTGTCAGTGCGATAGTCCTTGTTTACCTCTTTTTGGATGGTTGTTTTGTCGGGAAAATTGACAGTTGCTATGCCGTGCCCAATAGCCACACTGGCGATGGGATTGATGCCGATGAACGAGCGTGAATTGTTCGCATCGTGATAGTCGGAGCTCTCCATCAGTGCACTCTGCGGATAGAGGTCGCGCAGCCGCATATAGACGCCCACTGGCGTGTAGAGGTCGGCCAAAATGGTCTTGCTGCAGGTTGTATATCGAAAGGTTTTCATCATTTTTTTGGAGTTTTTTGGGGAGTTTTTTGGGGAGTTTTTTGGGGAGTTTTTTGGGGAGTTAAGGGGAGTTAGGGGGAGTTAAAGGGGAGTTAAAGGGACGATAGTTGGGAGTTTTGGGGGGAGTTAAGGGGAGTTAAAGGGACGATAGTTAGGAGCTTTGGGGGGATTTGGATGCGTTAGGGGTATTCTACTTTACTCCTATACTCCTTTACTCCTTAATTAGAATTTTCCGTATTCTTTTGCCATTTCTTTGTTCTTCAGATAGGTTTCCACATCCTTGTCGCCACGTCCGCTGACGGTGAGCACCACCACGTCCGATGGCTTGAACGAGAGTTTCTTCAGGGCGGCAATGGCGTGTGCACTCTCGATGGCAGGGATGATGCCCTCCATCCTTGTCAGTTCATAGCCGCCATAGATGGCTTCGTCGTCGTTGATGCTCAATACCTGCGTTCGCCCTTGCTTCGCCATGTTGCAGTGCATAGGGCCGACACCAGGATAGTCGAGGCCTGCCGAGATGGTAAACGCCTCCTGAATCTGTCCGTCGTCATCCTGCATCACCAGCATTTTTGCACCGTGGAGGATGCCCGTTGTGCCACGATGAATCGTTGCTGCCGTGTGGTCGGTGTCCCATCCGTGACCGCCAGCTTCGGCGAGCACGATTTTCACACGCTCATCGTCCATGTAGTGATAGATGGTGCCGGCGGCATTGCTGCCACCGCCGATGCAGGCGATGAGGTAGTCGGGGTAGTCGCGCCCTGTCTTCTGCTCCAGTTGCCACTTGATTTCCTCACTGATGACGCTCTGCATGCGCGCCACAAGGTCAGGGTAGGGGTGAGGCCCCATGGTCGACCCCACGATGTAGAACGTGTCTGACGGATGGCAGCACCAGTCGCGTATGGCTTCACTGCAGGCGTCGCTCAGCGTCATGTTGCCGGTGCGGACGGGATGTACCTCGGCGCCCAGCATCTTCATGCGCTCGACGTTTGTGTGCTGTCGCTCTACGTCGGTGGCTCCCATAAACACTTCGCACTTCATGTTCATCAGGGCGCACACCGTAGCCGTTGCCACGCCGTGTTGCCCTGCGCCTGTCTCAGCGATGATGCGCGTCTTGCCCATCCTTTTTGCGAGCAGTATTTGGCCGATGGTGTTGTTGATCTTGTGGGCACCCGTGTGGTTCAGATCCTCACGTTTCAGGTACAGCTGACAGCCGTAGCGCTCGCTCATCCTTTGCGCAAAGTAGAGTGGCGACGGGCGCCCCACGTAATCCCTCAACAGGGCATGATACGCTGCTTTGAACGTCTCGTCCTCGATAATCGGCAGATAGGCTTCTTGCAGGTCGTGCACGCACTTGTAGAGTATCTCTGGCACGTAAGCGCCGCCGAACTCGCCGTAGAAACCCTTTTCGTTGACTTGATAATTGCTCATATAATTGCTGTTTTGTGTTGTTGTGATTCCACGCCTTCATAACTTTGAGAGGCCCATCGTAAGAACGACAGGCCTCTCAGTATCTACTTCGTACAAACTTGGGTACGCGGCTATCTTCTCACGATCTTTTGAACCTTGAGCTGCGCCACCACCAATAGAATGTATTATTATTCATCGCCTAATTTAGTTTGCTATCTTGAACGACTTTTCTGTCTTTTCGGGTGCAAAAGTAAGAAGAAACTTTCTTTCTGCCAAATTTTTCGGCGATTTTTTGTCGTCAAAGAGGCATTTTTTTGCTTGGCTGTATATCTATACGGGTTATTCGGCACATATTCGTTATCTAAAAAGATGTGAAAAGCTTTCGTAATTCAAATAAAAAGTGTACCTTTGCACCGAAATTGCAAACTACGGTAGAAAGGTAACAAACATCTTTTAATATTAACTAAACAATTACACTGTATGAAAAAACTATTTACCCTGCTTTGTGCTGTTGCCTTGACGGCTTCAGTAAGTGCTCAGAAGATCACTTCCGTGACGGTCACGACGAAGTCAGAGCTGACCACTGCCATTAACGACGCTGCTACGCTCTCGCCTGGCGATTTTGCCTACATCTACATTCAGGGCGACATCAACCTGGGTAGCTTCACCTTCCCTGGCACCACGCGCAACATTCACTTCGTGGGTATCGACGGCGAGGAAGGTCAGTCGACCCTGCGCGCCGAGTTTGAGTTCCCCACCAACGAGTCGGAGAACGACGGCTTTGGCGCCACTTTCGAGAACCTGCACCTGATGGACAACAACGGTGAGTGGGGCAACTCGAAGCACTTCATGAACTTCAAGGATGCCAACAAGCACTTTGTCGACACGCTGCGCTTCACCAATTGTGAGATTTCGAACATCTGCCGCTCATTCGTGCGCTGCCAGATCAACGATGCTCCCACCGACGGCAGCTACACGGGTGCTGGTACCTTCAAGCACTTCGAGATGACCAACTGCGTGTTCCACAACGCTTCACGTCAGTCGAACGCCATGCCCCTGATCTACATGGCTCAGCCGACCAACACGATGGTGTTCCGCAACAACACCTTCTACGACCTGACTTACCTCAACGCCCTCGTCACCTATAACTACATGACCGACGAGACAGGTCGCCAGGCACTGAAGTTCACCTTCGAGAACAACACCCTCGTGGCTTATGCCAAGAGCACCCTGTTCAACTTTGGCTCTTACGTTAACAACGAGTCAGAGTTCCACATCAAGAACAACTTCTTCCTCTTCCCCAACTGGATCGACGAGTGCAACAACCGTGTCGGCGACACCAACAGCAGCCACGACATGACCGAGGAGGCAACCACCCGCGACGGTGAGACGACCACCTTTGGCTACATGACTGAGGACGAGGTGCAGGCACGCGTTGAGAAGGGCACCGTGCTAACCAACATCGAGGGCGGCCTTGTGCAGCTCGAGAAGAACGTGCTCCTTGGCTACAAGCACCAGAACATGGCTGATGCCATCGAAGCCGGCGACATCATCAACCTCGGCGACACTGAAGAGGAAGAGGACGAGATCTCGTTCTACACCATGGAGGACGTCAACTTCGCTTGGACCGACTTCACCGATCCCAAGATGGACATGTTCCAGATTAACATCGCTCACCCCGTCTACACCGCAGGTGTGAAGGGCGCCCCCATCGGCGACGAGCGTAACTACACCGACAAGGTCATCAAGGTTGTCTACCTCAACGCCCACGTCGAGGGCTCGAAGAGCGCCAGCATCACCGTCTCTCCGCAGAAGGACGCTTACATGTCGGGCGACGTTGTCACCCTCACCGCCAATGTCAATGGTTCGCTGAACACCTTCAAGGGTTGGAGCAATGGCATGACGGAGCCCGTCATCGAAGTGACACTTGACGACGACCTCGACATCGCTGCCAACTTCGAGGAGCTCAACTACGTGGCCGTGTGGAACCTCGACGATCTGACCACCAACAACGTCAAGAAGCTGTCGCCCGTCACTCCTAACTATGGCGACGAGAGCCTTGCACTGAACTACATGCGCTACCTCCCCGACGGCTATGTCGTCTGGAATGCTGACAACAGCGCCTTCGTCAACGACATCGAGGATGCCGACGAGAAGAAGGCTGCCGGCAACGTCTTCATGACCCGTAACAACAAGGTGGCTGGCGACATCCGCAACTGCTACCTCATCACCACATCGGCTGCTGAGTTCGCACTTGGTGCCGACGGTCATGCCGACTACCTCTTCATCGAAGCTGCCGAGACGCTGCAACCCACCAAGATCCAGTTCTTCGCCGCTACCGACAACGTGCCTTACAAGCAGTACGCCATCAGCACCTCTGCCGACGGTGAGGCTTGGACGGTCGCAAGCACCTTCGAGATGTCGAACAACGGCCAGTGGAACCTCGTTGAAGCCGAGCTTCCCGCTGCTAAGTTCATCCGCATCAAGGGTGTCGAGAGCGAGGGTATGTTCATCAGCGCCGACTTCCAGGAGCTGATCGACGCTGGCACCAACAGCGTGGCTTCCGAGTACCTCTTCGTGGCTGAGCTCATCCTCATGCCGAGCGACGGTCAGGGCATCGTCAGCGTCAGCAACAACGGCGCCGAGCAGCAGTCGCCCGTCTACAACCTCATGGGTATTCGCGTCAATGGTCAAGCCAAGGGCTTGCTTATCCAGAATGGTAAGAAGCACATCGTGAAGTAAGCTCACTTCGGCGTGCTCGCACAACAAAAACTGACAGTCCTCGGCGGCTTTTAGCCGTCGGGGATTTTTAATTTAAACCACACACACGATGAAACAACGACTCATCCTCTCACTCACATTCGCCCTGCTCGCCCTTGTCGCCACGGCGCAAGACATGCAGCAGCTGGCATTCCCCACTGCCGAGGGTTACGGACGCTTTGCCACGGGCGGACGCGGCGGACAAACCTACGTCGTCACATCGCTCGACGACTGTGCAGAGAACGACCTGAAACGAGGCACCTTCAGATGGGCCGTCAAGCAGCCGGGACGTAAGATTGTCACCTTTGCCGTCAGCGGTACCATTTACCTCACGTCGGCGCTCAACCTCGACTGCGGCGACCTTACCATCCTCGGACAGACGGCTCCTGGTGACGGCATCTGCCTGGCCGACTATCCCGTCACCATCTCCTGCGAGAATGCCATCATCCGTTACATGCGCTTCCGCCTCGGACAGCGGCAGGTGGCTTTCCACGAGGGCGACGGCTTTGGCTTCAACAATGCCAACAACGTCATCATGGATCACTGCTCCGTCTCGTGGAGCATCGACGAGTGTCTCAGCATCTCGGCAGCCACCAACCTCACCATTCAGTGGTGCATGGTCGAGCAGGCACTCAACGATGCCGGTCACACCAAGGGTGCCCACGGCTATGGCGGCAACTGGGGCGGCACCAACGTGTCGTTCCACCACAACCTCATTGCACAGTGCACCAGCCGCGTGCCACGCCTGGGAGGCGACACCAACCCTGCCACCAACGACTACTGCGACCTGCGCAACAACGTCTTCTACAACTGGGGCGGCAATGGCTGCTATGGCGCTGAGGCCATCGACGTCAACTTCGTCGGCAACTACTACAAGCCAGGGCCTTCCACCGACAAGCGCAGCAGTAACATCCAGAAGCGCATCTGTGCACCTAACATTCGCACCAGTAGCTACATCAAGACCTATCCCGCCTTCGCACACGACCTGCACAAGTGGGGACACTTCTATGTCGATGGCAACTACAATCCTGATCACGACGACATGAATCGGGACAACTGGACAGTGGGCATCGTCAACCAGGTGGATGCTGGCGGACAAGACGGCACGTGGACAAGTGTCACCCGCGACACCATTCACCTGTCGTCGCCGCGTGAGTTTACCCACGTCACCACGCACAGCGCCCAGGAGGCCTATGAGCAGGTGCTGCTTTTCGCCGGTGCATCTTTCCATCGCGATTGTGTCGACGAGATGATCGTCAATCAAGTGCAAGAGCGCTGGGGCGCTGCCGGCTCTGGCAGCAACGGTGCCACCTACGGACAAATCGACAAGCAAACCGACAACGTCAGCAACGGACAGCTCTCACCCGACCAGGTTGAGAATGGTGCATGGCCCATCCTGCTCTTGGGCGACAAACCACGCCCCGACACCGACGGCGACGGTGTGCCCGACTTCTACGAGTCGGCATGGGAGCTCGACGATAGCAACCCCAACGACGGTGCGGGCATCTTGCAGACAGGCACCTACAAGGGTTACTCCTACGTTGAGGCTTATGTCGACGGCCTTTACAAAGAGCTGCGCGAATGGAACGCTGCAGGGCTTGATGGCGGCACACTGATGGGCGTTGAGGAGCCCACCGTCGTGTGCCTGCGTCGCATGCCGTGGGAGCACGAGATCTCACAACTCACGTTTAAGGGCTTCGACGCAAAGCAGAAACGCCAGCTTTATGCCGACGACCTCTCAATGGACGCCACGGGTACCATCACCGGCGCCACGGGCGAGGAACAGACGCTGAAGCTGCGTGGGCAGAAATACACCATCCACGTGCCCTCGACGATGACTGTTCAAAGCGTGCGCATCTATGGCTATGCCAACTACTCTGACGACGTCCGCGTGACGGAGCTTGGCGGGCAGAAGTTCGCCTCTAACGAGTATGTTATTAAAGGCGCGGGTAAAGTCAAGCAGACGCTTATCATACCGCTTCAGACACCCGTTTCTGGTGCCGACCTGACCATCACGCTCGCCGGCGAAAAGCAACCCTGCCTGAAGTTCTACTTGCAGGAGGACGACGGCGGTCAAGCTTCCATCGACCCGCTGCCGTATTCTCAGCGCCCTTCGCTCTTTCCGCAGCAGTGCTATAACCTGCAGGGACAACCCGCAAGTGGCACGTCAAAGGGCATCTATGTGATTAATGGTAAGAAGGTTGTGGTGAGGTAAAGAAAAAAAGAGGCCCACCCAGAAGACCCAGGAGGCCCACCCCAAACCCCTCCCGAAGGGAGGGGCTTTTAGTTAGATATTCTGCGAAAGTAAAGTCCCCCTGCAACCCACCCCTAACCCCTCCCCAAGGGAGGGGAATTTGGTTACCTTTTCCGCAGAAAAACTATATAAATCCCCCTCCCTTGGGGAGGGGTTAGGGGTGGGTTGTAGGGTGGCAGGGGGGGAGTGGGTGTTTTTTATTCATGATGATACGGTTCGCCGCGAATGATGGTGCAGGCGCGGTAGAGCTGTTCGGTGAAGACGAGGCGCACCATCTGGTGTGAGAAGGTCAGCCGCGAGAGCGACAGCTGGGCATTGGCACGGCTGTAGACGGCTTGCGAGAAACCGTAAGGGCCGCCGATGACGAAGAGCAGACGGCGTGCGGTGGCACACTTCTGCTCCAACCATCGTGCAAGTTCAACGCTGCGCATCTCAATGCCGTGCTCGTCGAGGAGCACAACCGTGTCGGTCGGTTGCACCTGCTTCAGTATGAGTTCACCTTCCTGTGTCTTCTGCTGCTCCTCGGTGAGGTTGCGCGTGTTCTTCAACTCCGGTATGACGGTGATGCAGAAGGGCATGTAGTGTGCGATACGCCCGGCATAGTCGCTAATGCCTGCTGCAAAGTGCTTGTCGGTGGTCTTTCCCACCAGTATCAGTTCTGTCTTCATCGCGTGTTGTGCTACTTTAGAATTAGTTAGAGGTAGTTAGAAGTGTGAAGTCGATTTTGACTAATGACTAATGACTAAATGACTGCTTTACTCCTTCTAACTCCTTCTAACTCCTTCTAACTCCTTCCGTCGACTTCTTACTCCTTCTTACTACTTCTTAACGAGTTAACATACCTCACGGTGTTGCCATCGGTTTTGAGGACGTCGGCAAACTGCTGTGGCGTAATGGTGACAGGGCCTCGCATGAACTCCGGTATGTTGTAGCTCTTGAGGAACTGCCGGTGGTAGTCAGGGTCGGCACAAGGCAGCTCGAAAGGCTTGGCACCGCGACCGCTGGCATCGATGTGTGCGATAAAGGGGCGTGTGTAGCCACCATCGTCGCGACGGCTGCTAAAGACGACCCATCGGCCGTTTGACGACCACGCGTGGTAGCTCTCGGTGTTTGGTGAGTTAATCTCGCTCATCTGCCGCGTGTCGCCCGTGGTGAGATCCATCAGCCAGAGGTCGGCATCGCGGTGCCAGATGTGGAAGCACCCCCATCCGCCAAGTGTGAACATCAGGTAGCGGCCGTCGGGCGAGATGCGTGGCAGTGTGGCGCTCATGTCCATTGCGGCGGCGTCGAACACCATCTCGCGTTGTCCGAAAGTGCGGCTGTCGGGGTCGAACGCCTTCTTGTAAATGCTGTATTTCACCTCCTTTGCGCGGTTGATGGTTTCCACTTCGTGGCTCACGGTGTCGCGGAACTCGAAGTGTGCACTGCAGTAGTAGAGCGTGCGGCCGTCGGGTGCCCAGCAGGGGAACACCTCGAACTCGGTGGTGTCGTTTTCGATGTTTGTCACCTCGTTGCGCTCCACGTCGTAGGCGATGAGGTCGCTGGCGGCGTCGAACACCTCAATCTTGTTCAGGTCACGCGTGTGAAACGTTTGACTCGTCTTGTTCGTCGAGTAGACAATGAGCTTCAGCCGGGGGTGCCATGTAGGGTAGACGCCTGCCGAGAGGATGGAGTCGTTGCGCATGTTGATTTTCTGCACCTTGCCGTCGTAGGCGACGACGGTGCCGCCACGATACTGTCGGGCATGGAACTGCATGCGCTCAGGGTTGTACTGCTGGTAGTTGTGGCAGTTGATGCACTGGCCGTCCTTTTCGGTGCCGCAGAGCATGTTGTCGTAGACGACGCGCTCGTCGTAGTTCTCCAGGCAACGCTGGTTGATGGTCAGCTCCTCGTAGGTGACGTAGCTGGGCGAGATGAGGCGGTAGCTTATCCACGGGTCGATGCTGTCAGCCGACACGGTGATGCTGAAAGGCTTGTGGTGCACCCACTGCTTGCCCTGCTGGGTGTAGACGTCGACCGTCAGCGACTTGCCGGCGGCTGCTTCCATGAGTTCGCGCCAGTCGTCGGCGTCAGGTTGAATCTTTATGCCTTCGCAGAGCAGTTCCTGGCCGTCGGTGGCGAAGCGTGCGACGATGTTGTCGGCCACTTCCTGGCTGTTCATTTCGAACGTCAGCGGTGCGATGTTCACGGGTACGGTCACGTCGCGATAGTCAGGGTAGATGTCCGGCTGGCTTGCGCTCTCGCTGAAAGCCGTTGGCAGCGTCACCTGATGGCAGGCGGTCAGCAACATGAGCAGTGCCGACAAGCCTAACGCTTTAAGTCTTTTCATAAGTAACGATTCAAATTTAGTTTATTCAAATAATCCCTTTTCCAGCAACGAATTAAACGAATCAAACGAATTGCTGCGCGTTGTAATTCGTTTAATTCATTAAATTCGTTTTTTAGAATATAATGGTGTTCATCTACTTATCAGTACAGTTTCTGGTTACGGATGAGGAAATACTCATAATAGAAAGTATGGCCGAAGCGGGGGTAGAAGATGGGTCGCATCTGCTCCTCGGTCATGCCTTGGCAGCGCTGTGCGAGCGCCATGAAGGCGTCGTAGCTCTCGACGACATCCTTGTCGAAGGGCATGTGGCTGATGTCCACCTGATGCTCCAGGTGTCCGTAGAGACAGGCGGCCTCCTGGTAGTGCTTGGGCATGCGTGTCTGGGTGTGCAGCCGTGCGTAGTGGAAGAATCGTGGCCAGAAGGAGGCGATGTCCTTTTGCCATAGTGCCGCGAGCAGCGTCTGCTCCTGCAGCACGGGGTCGTCGCTTTCGATACCCATGTACTGGTTCATCAGGTAGTACTCCAGCATCGACTGGTCGCTCATCAGCTTGTTATCGTAGTTCATCAGATGGAAGATCTGGTTGTAGTCGGCATGTTCGCGCAGTGCCTTTTCGTTGCCGACGAATTGCTCCTGCTGCTGTGCCCACTGCCGGTGGTAGCGTGTGTGCTTCAGCAGGTTGATGTATTTGCGAGCCACCTGCCACTCGCCGTTGAGCAGTGCACATCGCGTCAGGTACTTCAGATATTCGGCGCGCCATCCGTACTCCACGCCGTCCTCCAGGCACCAGCGGTAGCAGAAGTTCAGTTGGCCGTAGTTGTAGTAGATGCTTCGCCCGATGACCTGTATCATGTTGACGTGGATGGGCGTGCCGCATGCCTTTGCCCCCGTCAGGTAGTGGTACATCTCGTCGCCCTGCCGCCCTTGGCGAAACAATGCCAGGTTTTTCATCATGACGATGGCGCGTGTGGGTTCCTCCTGCTGGTTGGCGGCTTCTTGCAGCAGGGTGTCCCAGTCGCACCGCTCCATGCACTGCATCATGCGCAGCTCCTTGTGGAAGTTGTAGTCGCGATACCAGTAGTGGTTGACGCCCCACACCAGCGCTGCCACGAGCACCACGTGAGCCGTGAGCCAGAAGGCGGTGTGGCGTGCTGCTGGTGCAAGCTTCACGTTGTAGGTGGCGGCCATGATGGCGAAGCATGCTGCCAGGAGCCAGTATGGCCAATAGTAAGCTTTGTAGACATCGACAAGCTGGAAGAGGGGCAGTGCTACGCAGTAGATGTCGTCCACGTTCGTCTGGTAGTAGACGTAGCGGTAGTAGAGTAGGGGCACGATGAATATCGCTGCTACGGCGACGGCACTGACCACCAGCCGATGAGGCACCGCCGACGGCTGCAGTCGCCACGTAACGATGGCCATCAGTGCGCTTGCGAGAAGCCCATAGCACCCCAACAGCGGATAGAGTAAAGCTGTAGCAACGACGATGTAAGCCACTCGTAGCCAAAGCTTTGAAGGCAACGTGCGATAGAGCCACACAGCGGCCGTGGCAACGGTCAACCCGATGGTGGCCACGAAGAAGTAGCCGCGCAGCTTCAGGTAGTAGATCCAGTACCCCAGGTCGAAGTCGCTGATGAAGAGCAGCGCCACCGGCACCAGCAGCACCACCGCCCATCGCGCCGACACATGGAAGGCGCGCGCGGCGACCCCCATGAGCAGCGCCCACCATCCGACGAGCATGGCCATGCCCAGCCAGGGGTGGTAGAAGAACTGTGTGAAGTAGGTACCCACGTAGGTCAGCATGCCGCCTGCCACCACCATCTGCTGGCGGAAGTACAGCGGCGTGTCGAGGAATAGGTTCAGCTCCTGCACCTTCCAGAGGTACTCGCTTTCGCGTTGTAGCACGGTCACGTAGAGTATCGCCAGTGCGACGGCTGCGACGGCTACCGACAGGGTGGCGGCGACCTTTGGCGGCAGCTGCGCGACCTTGCGTTGCTTCTTAGGTTTTGTCGTCTTTTGTTTGTCTTGCTTCATGTGTTGTGGTAAGGGCCCTCGGTGTGGCGCTTGTCTCAATGTGAAAAATGAAAAAGGTGGAGCCCTGTAAGCGAACTCCACCTTTCTTGTCTGTACGCATGCGAGAGGAGGTCTCGCGCTTGTGTGTGTGAGTGACTGTGAGGATTAATCCTCGTCCTTCATCTCCTCCTCGTGCTGCTTGATGAGTGCCTGCTGGATGTCGTTCGGCACAAGCTCGTAGCTCGAGAACTTCGTCTGGAACGATGCGCGGCCGCCCGTCAGCGAGCTCAGTGCGATTGAGTAGCTGGCCAGCTCCTTCAGAGGAATCTTGGCGCTGAGCTTCTGGTAGCCGGCTTCGCTGTCCATACCCATGATGATGGCGCGGCGGCCCTGCAGGTCGCTCATCACGTCGCCCATGTAGTCGGCGGGCACCAGTACCTCGAGGTCGTAGATGGGCTCGAGCACCTTCGGTCCTGCCTCACGGAAGGCAGCCGAGAAGGCGTTACGTGCGGCGAGCATGAACGACAACTCGTTGGAATCCACGGGGTGCATCTTACCGTCGTAGACGATGACGCGCACGTCGCGGGCATACGAACCGGTGAGGGGTCCCTGCTCCATGCGCTGCATGATACCCTTGAGGATGGCGGGCATGAAGCGCAGGTCGATGGCACC
>JAFPZD010000096.1 GCA_017417465.1 Prevotella sp.
CGAACGGAGGTCAGAGAGCTGGTTCCAGCCCATGGCGGGCACCTTATCTTCACCACTGACAGGGACGAAACGACGGACATCGGTAGAGAAGATGCCGAGGCAGTCGACATCGCCCTCCTCAGAGTGCTGGCATAGGAGCTGCTGACCTACGCAGATGCCGAGGACAGGTTGGCGGAGGTTGCGAATCACGGTGTCGAGGCCATGACTGCGGAGGTAGTGCATGGCCGTGGATGCCTCGCCCTGACCGGGGAAGATGACGCGGTCGGAGGTCTGGAGGAGGTGCGGGTCGTCCGTGAGGATGGGATCGACGCCCAGACGGTGGAGGGCGTTGATGACGGAGCGGATGTTGCCGGCGTTGTATTTGACGATGGTGATCATTGGGGGGAGGGACTTTATTTATGTGAGGGCAGAGAGGAGGGCGGCATTCTCTTCGGGGGTGCCGATGGTGATGCGGAGACAGTTGCCACAGAGGTGGACCTTGTGGCGGTTGCGCACGATGATACCCTTGGAGACGAGAGAGGAATAGATGCGTGGCGCATCAGTGACACGAGCCAGGAAGAAATTGGCATCGGTGGGGAACACCTGCAGACAACACGGGAGGGCAGCAAACGCCTGCATCAGAGCCGACCGCTCACGGAGAATCTGGTCGGTAAGCTGTTGGAGACGTTGCGGTTCGCTGAGCAGCGTCTTGGCATACTTCTGCGTCAGGATGTTGACATTGTAGGGGTACTTCACCTTATTAAATATAGAGATAATCTCGGGAGAGGCGAACGCCATGCCCAGACGTACGCCAGCACTGGCCCAAGCCTTACTGAACGTCTGAAGGACGATGAGGTTGGGGAACTCAGAGAGGCGTGTACGGAAAGAGGGACGGTCGCTGAAGTCGGCATAAGCCTCGTCGACCACCACGATACCCTTGAACTGACGGAGCACCTGTTCGATCTCCTCGAGCAGGAGATGGTTGCCCGTGGGGTTGTTGGGACTGCAGAGCCAGACCACCTTCGTATGAGCATCGCAAGCCTGGAGCAGACGTGATGCAGAGAGTTGGAAATGATCGTCGAGCGGCACCGAGCGATACTCCACATCATTGATGTCGGCACAGACCTGATACATGCCATAGGTAGGAGCGATAGCCACGACATTATCGAGACGAGGCTCCGTGAAGCAACGATAGACCAGGTCGATAGCCTCGTCACTGCCATTGCCCAGGAATATATTATCAATGCCAACCCCTTTCAAAGGCGCTATCATCGCCTTCAGTTCCGACTGCAGAGGGTCAGGATAGCGGTTGTAGGGCGCGTTATAAGGACTCTCGTTAGCATCGAGGAAGACGCGAGCCTCGTGTCCACTATATTCATCGCGGGCACTGCTGTAGGGAGTGAGGGCAGCGATGTTCTTACGAGGAGTGAGGAACGAGGCGGGAGGAGCGACTTGCGGACCATCTTTGAGAGAGTTGAGACGGAGGGTCATCGCATTCTTGTGAGCCTGAAGATCCTCAGCTTCGGCCATGAGCTCGACAGTACGTCCGATGGAGCGTATGCCCTGTTCGGAGAGGTGCTGGAAGGTTATCTTACGATAGAAGCTATCGAGATTGACACCACTATAGGCCGTAGCGTAACCATGAGTAGGCAACGTATGGTTGGTGCCACTGGCATAGTCGCCGGCACTCTCACAGGCATAAGGGCCGAGGAACACACTGCCCGCATTGACAACCTGGGCAGACAGCGTCTCGTAGTCAGACGTCTGGAGAATGAGATGCTCAGGGGCATAGGCATTAGCCAGGTCGATAGCCTCCTGCGTATCATGTACCAGCACCAGCCTGCTATTGTCGAGGGCCGTAGAGGCAAAAGCCATGCGCGGAAGCACCTGCAGCTGCTGTTGCAACTGTTGCTGTACCTGAGCGAGCATAGACTCAGAAGTAGTGATGAGCAGCACCTGCGAGTCGTTGCCATGTTCGGCCTGCGATAGCAGGTCGGCAGCCACGAAGGCAGCGTTGGCACTATCGTCGGCGATGACACAGACCTCGGAAGGTCCGGCAGGCATGTCGATAGCCACCTCGTGAAGGCTGACAGCCTGTTTGGCAGCCATGACATAACGGTTGCCAGGTCCGAATATCTTATAGACCTTAGGAATACTCTCGGTACCATAAGCCATGGCACCGACAGCCTGTACGCCCCCGGCCTTGAAGATGCTGTGAACACCAGCCAGGCGTGCAGCGAAGAGGATGGCAGGGTGCACCCTACCCTCGGCATTGGGAGGTGTGCAGAGCACAATCTCGCGGCAGCCAGCCAAGCGTGCTGGCGTCGCCAACATGAGCACCGTGCTGAACAGCGGAGCCGTGCCACCAGGGATATAGAGTCCCACCTTCTCGATAGGTACGTTGCGCTGCCAGCAGGTGATGCCAGGAGCCGTCTCCACCCGTGGAGGTTCATGACGCTGCGCATCATGGAACACAGAGATGTTACGATGCGCCTGACGGATAGCCTCCTTCAGTTCAGGAGAGAGGAGACCCTCGGCCTCGTCCATCTCAGCCTCAGAGACACGGAGGTCAGAGAGGTCGGCATGGTCGAACTGACGCTCGTAGTCGATGACGGCGGCGTCGCCTTCGGCCTTGACACGAGCCAACACAGCGCTAACCACCTCGGAGAGTGCCGACAGGTCGACCTCAGGACGGGCAATCAGCTGGAGAATATCATCTTTCGACGGATAACGTACTACAGTCATAGAATCATCTTTTCAATAGGTGTAACCAAAATGCCCTGTGCGCCCATCTCCTTCAGGCGCCCTATAATCTCCCAGAAGCGTTTCTCGTCGAGTACGGTGTGCACACAGCACCAGTCCTGATCGGCCAGCGGAATGATGGTAGGACTCTTGAGTCCGGGGAGCACGCTCAGCACGTCGTCGAGACAGCGGCGAGGCACATTCATGCGGATATACTTCTTGTCCTCGGCATTGCGCACAGCCTCGAAGCGGAAGAGCATCTGATTGAGGATATGACGCTTCTCGTCACTGAGCTGACGGCAGGCGATGAGCAGAGCCTCGCTCTTCATGACCACCTCGACCTCGCGGAGATTGTTGCTGACCAGCGTAGAGCCACTGCTGACGATGTCGAAGATAGCATCCGAGAGGCCGATGCCCGGGGAGATCTCGACGCTACCCATAATCTTATGAATCTCGGCCTCGATGCCCTGCTGCTGCAGGAACTGCGTCAGTATGACAGGGTAGCTGGTGGCAATCTTCTTGCCCTGGAACCACTGGAGCCCCGTATAGTCCGTATCCTTAGGAATGGCGAGGGAGAGTCGACAGCGGCTGTAGCCCAGTCGCATGACGATGTCAGCCTCCTGCTGTTGTTCCACCAGTTCGTTTTCCCCTACGATGCCAATGTCGGCAATGCCCGTAGCCACACTCTGCGGAATATCGTCATCGCGCAGGTAGAGGACTTCGAGCGGAAAGTTCTCTGCATTCATGAGCAGTGTACGTTTGCTGCCCCCTATCTTGATATCGGCCTCCTCGAGCAGTTGCATGGTCTGTTCGTGCAGACGACCTTTTGACTGAATTGCTATTCTCAATGTATCCATGATTTTCTTACACCTTATTAATATTATAACACACCTTTAGTTGAAGGAAGCTCGTAGTGGCAGATGTCGCGACGTATGGCCATCTTCAGGCTACGTGCCAGAGCCTTGAAGACACCTTCTATCTTATGATGCTCATTATCGCCACGAGCCTCGACATAGAGATTCATCAAGGCCGCATCGCTGAGGCTCTTGAAGAAATGCATGAACATCTCAGTAGGCACGTCGCCCACATATTCGCGACGGAAGTCGACATGCCAGTTGAGCCAGGGTCGTCCACCGAAGTCGAGAGCGACGGTGCAGAGACTGTCGTCCATAGGCAGCGTGTAGCCATAGCGCTCGATGCCCCGCTTAGAGCCCAGAGCCTGCAGCAGGCAGGTCCCCAGTGCGAGTGCCGTATCCTCGATGGTATGATGTTCGTCGACATGGAGGTCGCCAGTCGCCTTGACCTCCAGGTCGAAGCCTCCGTGGCGCCCTATCTGTTCGAGCATGTGGTCGAAGAATCCCAATCCCGTGAAGATGCTCGTCTTGCCACTGCCATCGAGGTTGACACGTACGTAGACATCCGTCTCGTGGGTGACACGATGAACCTCGGCCGTACGCTCCTCAGCGATGACAATCTCGGCCACCTTATCCCATGTCATGCCGTCGCGATCGAGTATCAGTGCCCGACAGCCCATGTTACGGGCCAGTTGGGCATCGGTCTCACGATCACCGATGACATAGCTGGCAGCGATGTCATAGTCATCGTTCTCCAAGTAGTGTTGCACCATGGCAGTGCCAGGCTTGCGTGTCGGCGCGTTATCGTGAGGGAAATGTCGGTCGATGAGCTGTTCACTGAAATGGATACCCTCAGAGGCCAGAGCCTCGAGCATCAGGTTATGGACGGGCCAGAACGTATCCTCAGGGAACGCATCGGTACCCAGTCCGTCCTGGTTGGTCACCATGACCAGTTCGAAGTCGGTCTTCTCGGCAATCATACCCAGATTGCGGAAGACGCCTTTCTTGAACTTCAGCTTACAGAAAGCGTCCACTTGCTCATCCGACGGTTCCTCAATCAGTGTGCCGTCGCGATCGATAAACAAGACCCTTCTTTTTGACAATCTTTCTACCATAGAAATTACCAGTTTAGTCTGTTTGAACATCAATTCGGGGACAAAATTACAAAATAATTCTGAAAGGAGCAAGAAAAGTTTGGTTTTTCCCTCCAAATCCGTTACCTTTGCATAAAAAATCAACTAAAGACCATGATGAGGAAAATATTTTTGGCCATTCTATGCCTGACAGCCATGCAGGTGACGGGTAGTCCTGTGGACGACCTGCTGGAACGTATAGACCCAGGAGCATCGAAGAAGTTTAAGACCGAGCTGGTGAAGAGCACGAAGGACTTCTTCGAACTGGACCAGCAGGGCAAACGTGTCGTCGTGAGGGGCAACACATGGGTGAACATCGCATCGGGCATCAACTGGTACCTGAAATACCATGCCGGCATCCACCTGAGTTGGAACCAGATGAAAGCCACACTGCCCGCAGAACTGCCACGCGTAGAAAAGAAGGAACGCCATGAGACAGACCTGACACTACGCTATGACTTCAACTACTGCACCTTCTCGTACTCTATGGCCTTCTGGGACTGGCAACGCTGGGAGCAGGAGATAGACTGGATGGCGTTGCATGGCGTCAACCTGCCACTGGCCATCGTGGGTGAGGAATGCGTGTGGCGCAACATGCTGCTGCGACTGGGCTACAGCGAGGAAGAGATAGGGAAGTTCATCGCCGGGCCAGCTTTCTTAGCCTGGTGGGAGATGAACAACCTGGAGGGATGGGGCGGTCCCCTACCCCTGTCATGGTACAAGCGGCAGGAACAGCTGCAGAAGCAGATACTGAAACGAATGAAAGAGCTGGGCATGCACCCCGTGTTGCCAGGCTACTGCGGCATGGTGCCCCATGATGCTCGTGAGCGGATGGGTCTCAATGTCAGTGATGCCGGGCTGTGGAACGGTTTTCAGCGTCCTGCCAACCTGTTGCCTACCGACCAGCGTTTCGACGAGATAGCCACCCTGTACTATGACGAACTGACACGACTGTACGGCAAGGCCGACTACTACTCGATGGACCCCTTCCACGAGAGCAAGGACGATGCCAGCATCGACTATGCCGAGGCAGGCAGAAGACTGATGGCCGCCATGAAACGCGTGAACCCAAAGGCCGTATGGGTGATACAGGGATGGACGGAGAATCCACGTCCAGAGATGGTAGACCCCATGCAGGCTGGCGACCTGCTGATCCTCGACCTGTTCTCAGAATGCCGCCCCATGTACGGTGCG
>JAFPZD010000097.1 GCA_017417465.1 Prevotella sp.
GCTCGTAGCGCTTGGCACTCTCCCACGTATAGTCCTGACGGTTCAGCTCCATACCGACCATCGCGTCACCGCGATGCTTGCCTATCTCCAGATTGTAGGTGGCAATGGCGTTCCACATCCAGCGCATCCAATGCTCCTGCTTGCTCTCTGCAGCACTATCCGTACGCCTCACCTTACCATTCTCAATGGGATAAGTGAAGAATCGTTGCGCTTTCTGGGTGTAGTCCATGCCGAGGGTGGTACGCACCATGAAGTTCTTAAACGGCGTAACACTTAGGTGGACATCGCCGAACGAGCGCCACTGCGTATATTCATTGTCTTTTGAATTGTCAATCATGCTCAACGGATTCTCGCGCTCAGAGTAGGCTCCGAGAGCCTGAGCGTACTTGCCGTTCTCGGCGTAGATGGGGAAGTTGGGGTTGAACTCCAGGGCGTGTTCCAACACACCACCAGGGGCATCAACGCCCTTCGTGCGGTTTATCGTAAAGTTCTCGCCAATGGTGACGGCACCGTTGAAGAGCTTGAAGTCGTTGTTGGCACGAGCAGAGAGACGGTTGAACCATGAGTCTTTGATGGTTCCCTGATTGTCGTAATAGCCTACGGAGAAGAAGGAACTACCCTTCTCCGATCCGTTGCTCACCGAGAGGTTGTACTGCTGAACTACGCCCGTGCGGGTAATCTCGTCGAACCAGTCGGTATCGCCAGCGCGTACCGTACCGTTCTCGTCGAGGAACATGTTCATGGTCATACCGTTCAATATGGGGTTCCCTGCTTGGTTGTAGGTCCAATCGTAATTATAGCCTACGTTATTATTGTTGGGATTCAGTCCGTCGTTGACATTGGCCTGCCAGAAGGCGCGGCCCCACTCGCTGGCATTCATCGTCTCAATCTTGTTGGTATAGAACGAAGCGGCGAGGCTACCGTCGAAGTTCACCTTCACCTTGCCGTCCTTGCCCTTCTTCGTGGTGATGATAATCACACCGTTGGCAGCGCGGCTACCATAGATGGAGGCCGAGGCGGCATCCTTCAGTACCTGAATGCTCTCAATGTCGTTTCCGTTCAGCTCATGCATACCAGCCTTCGTGGGCACGCCGTCGATGATGTAGAGTGGGTCGTTGTCATTCAGCGTTCCGACACCACGGATGCGCACCGTCGCAGCACCACTCGGGTTACCGTCAGCCTGAATATTCATACCCGGCACACGACCTTGCAGCGCCTTCATCGGATTGTTCTCATTCTGCTTGGCAATCTCGTCCACGCTGACCACGCTCACGGCACCAGTCAAGTCGGCCTTGCGCTGGACGGAGTAGCCCGTGACCACGAATTCGTTCAATTCTGAGGCAGCCTCGCCCATGGTCACTTTCATGCCGTCCTTGGCAGCTACCTCCTGGGTCTCGAAGCCAATGTAGGAAATGACCAGCATGGCACCGCTCTTGATCTTGATTTTGAAGCGGCCGTCCATGTCGGTGACAGTGCCGTTGGTCGCGTTTTCTTTTTCTCTTACCGTGGCACCGGGCAGACCCTCGCCGAGGTCATCTAGCACAGTGCCGCTGATGTCCACTTGCTGCGCCCAGAGCGCTGTACTCGCAAGGATGAGCGTCATGCTCAGTAGGAATCTCCTTAGTCTTTCCATTTGCTTTTACGTTTTTAGTTAATACTCTTGTTTGCTAAATTCTGCTGCAAAAGTACGCACTAATCCTATATCTATATTGAAAATATCGTTCACTCCGTGCAAAATATGTTGCAATGTAACATTTTTGCGATGGAATGAACGATTATTCTTATTCGTTTTCTGGTGGCTCCAACAACCTGGCGAACACAATAGATAACTATAGGTGTATTATTTAGTTCGTAGGGAATGGGAAAGGGAAACCACCGGGGAACTGCTGCATCTTGATTTCTTTCAGCTCTTGGATGCGGGGTTCCCAGTCCTTGTCGAAACGCTCAATGTTGTGGTCGAGGAAGGCCAAACGGTTGGCAAGCCAAGCTTTCAAAGTCTCGATCTCCTCGTCGTAAGAGCTGACTCGGTAGGCTGCAAACATTCCAACGGAATTGAAAGCGCTGAAGCCTCCGAATTCGCCCATCGGCGAGAATCCACTGGGAAACGGAGGAATGGAGTCCGGCATTGGAAAATCGCCCAACGGTAGGAATCCACCGGGAAACGGAGGAATGGAGTCTGGCATTGGAAAATCGCCCAACGGCGGGAAGGCACCGAAGGAGTGTGGATTAAACTGTGCCTTCTCTTCCTCTGTAACGAGCAACTCTGGGTATTTCTCGAAATGACGCTTGATACAGGGGGCCAACAGCTTGGCGTGACGGGCGATGTAGGCGTTGATGGTCTTGTTGCTCAGAACGTCCTTGCGCAGTGCCTTGTAGCGCTTCTTCACCGCCTTGCGGAAGGCTGGGTCCTGCAGCAGTCGCTGCCACATCGCGGGTGTGGGGTTGTTGCTTGCTCCCTCGAAGTTCCATGCCTCCGGATTGTCGGCGTTGGCGAAGTTCGCGTTTCCGTAGGCCAGGTTATAGTCCCATACGGGGCCTGCCACCAGCTTGCCACCCGTACCATCGGCGTTCTGCTTCTCCTTGTAGAAATAGGCACTGCGTTTGTAGCCGTCGGCATTGAGGCTCAGCTCCGTGTGGATAAAGTAGTCTACGAAAGAGGGCACGTCGATGTAACGGGCATAACCGCACTCGGGGTCAGCGAAAGAGGCGGACTGAATTACCTGCTCCACCGTGTCCACATAGTTGCGGATATAGTCGAACTGCTCTGGCTGTAGGTTCTTTTTCTTAGGATAGATGCACGACCAGATGACCTGGCTCGACATGTTTCCCTCGCCGATTCCTGGCACTTTCGACGTAAAGGTGGCATCGTCCTCGTTGTAGGAGTCGATGCGTAGCAGGTAGCCGCCCGTCACGTCGCGTCCCTTCGTGTCGCTCTTCTTCAGCTTGGCTATATCTACACGATCCTTGCCACGCTTGATGGCCTCCGACAGGATGTAGATGCCCCTATATTCGCCGTTCATCGTCAGTTCAACCATGCGTGTGCGCGGTCCCCAGTGCCCCATGTCGCGCCAGAGCTGGAACGCCAGCGGGTCACGCACCGCCGACACATCGCTGTAGGGGGCCAGCAGCACCCAGTCGCTGTGGGCGGGCATGCCTAGAACCGGAGCCTCCACATCGCGGCCCTGTTCGTCGCGCAGTTCTATAGTGTATTTCTTCTGATTGAAACCCAACGAACTGTTGCCACGCAGCTTGATGCCGATGGGGCCGTCGTAACCGTCCATCGTTATATGGGCCGTCACCTTCCGCTGAGCGTTCAGCATCGAATCCACCGTGATGCAAATCTGTTCTACGGCCTTTTGTTGAGCCGAGGCCTTGCAGACTGTAGCAGCCAAGGCTATACACAGGAATAAATACTGTTTCATTTTCTCACGTCTCCCGGCACCATGCCGTACTCTTCCTTAAAACATTTGGTGAAATAGGAGGGGGCAGTAAAGCCTACGGCATACGCGACCTCGGAGACGCTTTTATCGGTAGTGAGCAGCAACTGGTAGGCACGGTTCAGACGGGCGCTACGCAGCAATTCGACGGGCGACGAGCCTGTAACGGCTTTCACCTTGCGATAGAGCTGCACACGGCTGACGTTCATGTCGGCAGCAAGATCGTCAACGCTGAGGTCGCTATCCGAAAGACGAGCCTCGACGGCCTCGCGGAAGCGGGAGAGGAAAGGAGAAGCCTCCCCAGTCCCCTCCAAAGGGGATGTTTGGTTACCTGAAGAGACGGAGTTTTGCGTTGCATCGTCTATCTGAACATCCCCTCCTTTGGAGGGGCTTGGGGAGGCTTTTGGGGGTTCCATATTCCACAACGTGTTCACCACGCGCTCCCGCTGCATACTGATTTTCCGTAAATGATAGAGGTAGAACAGTACGAAGATAACGATGAGCAATGCAATGATGCCAATGGCCAGCCAATTAACAATACGCTGCGTGTCAAGTTCATGCAGGTAGTTGTCGGCTTTATGGTGCAACTGATCCAGACGGTCGGCCTGTCGCATCAACTCCTCGCCCTGCATCAGCAGCACCTTGGCATTGTCGCTTGTTACAAGGGCAGACATCATCAGCGTCTCTTTCTCATAGGGTTTTCCTTCGAGAATGTTAACGGCCAATTCAATGATTTGATCACCATGTGTGGGATAGATGTACGAAGCGTCGAGCAAAGAGTCGCGCACCAGTTGGATACCCCCGTTCTCACCTGGCAAACCATCGATACCGCAAAAGAGAGGCCCCCTCCCTGCCTCCCCCGACTGGGTGAGGAGTTGGAAAGCCCTGCGGGCTCCCATCGCTGTGCGGTCGTTGGCACCGAACACCAGGTCTACACGTACATCTTTATGATTAGCGAGCCATTGTTTCGTACGCTCGTAGGCTGTCGGCTCCGTCCAGTCGCCCTGAAGTGAGCCCACTACCTTGATACCTGGTGCATCCTTGATGGCATCCATAAAGCCGTTGTGACGCTCAATGGCGGGTGACGAGCCTTCTAATCCCTTTATCTCTAACAGCGTCCCCTGTCCATGAAGTCGGGAGACGATGTATTCACCCATCACACGCCCCATCTCGTAGTTGTCGGCACTGATAAAGGCGGTATATTTCTGCGAGCTGGTCTTGCGCTCGAAAACAATCACGGGGATGCCCTTGTCGTATGCCCGGTCGATGGCAGGCGAGATGGTCTGCACCTGATTGGGGGCTACAATCAGCAAGTCGATGCCGTCATTCACAAGGCTGTCTATCTGCTGCACCTGCCGTTCGTCGCTGTCGTAGGCCGCAGCAAACTTCAGTTCCACATTATCATGGAAATAAGCACCCATACGCAATTCAGCATTCTGTTTGTCACGCCAGATGTCATCCGAACACTGTGATATTCCGATA
>JAFPZD010000098.1 GCA_017417465.1 Prevotella sp.
AGCTGATAGTAATAGTACCAGTAGTTGAAGAGCTGCTGGATGCGGTTCTGGCGGGCCTGGTCCTTGGCGGTCTGGGCGCTGGAGAGTTCGAGGGTCGAGATGCTGCCTATCTTGAACGTTTCGACGTTAGTGTGGTAGCGGCGGCGGGCAATGGTGTCGGCCTCGCAAGCAATGCGCAGTTGCTCGGCCGGGTTGTTGAACTGCTCTGTCAAGATAAAGATGTCCTGGCGGAAGTCCTGCGACTGCTGGCGCAGCTGGCCTTGGATGATGTCGCGATTGCTCTCAGCGAGGCGACGCTGTCCCTTGCGCTTGCCCCAGTCGAGCAGCGGCACGGTGATGCCCACCGAGACCACCTCGTTGCTCAGCAGGTTACGGTAGGCGCTGTTCATGTTCTCGCCCGTACCGGTGTAGCCCAGTTGGGCGTAGAGGTTGATGCTCTGGCGGTTGGCGCGGGCCGAGGCCACGGCATAGTCGGCCTCCATCTGGCGGCGGCGCATGGTGGTGGCGAGGGCATTGTTGCGAAGGGCGTGGGCGAGGACGTCCTCGTAGGAGAGACCCACCCCCTGCCCCTCCCTGCCGAGGGAGGGGAGTGGTAAGTTCTCAGGCATAATGGGATCGATGTCTGCTTCCACGTCGAGGAACGAGCGGAGGGCGAACTGACGAGTTTGGCGGTTGCTTTCACTGTTGGTCAAGGCACTGCGGGCGGTGAGTACGTCGAGGCGTAGTTGCAGCACATCGTTCTCGCTGATGGTACCCATGCGGCGCTTAGCCTGCGCCACCTCGTAGAGTTTTTCCGCCGTCTGCAGATTTTGCTTTGAAATATTTACCTGTTCGCCGGCCAACAACAGACCGAAATAGAGGCTGATGGCCTGCATGGCCACCTGCTCCGTCTCGGTGAGGAATCGCGCCTGGGCCTCGCGGTAGCGCAGTGGCTCTATGCGGCGGTTCCATTTCAGGTGGTTCACGCTGAAGAGCGGCTGCGAGAGGGTGACGGCGACAGGCAGCGACATGAACTGATTTCCCGACCCGCCGCTGCCCGACTGGTGCAGATAGTCGAGCGACGACTCCACCGAGAGCGTGCCGCCCGTGGGCCACAGCTTCTGCGTGATGTTCACCGCCCCGTCGAGTCCGAGGTAGTCGTTGCGTACGAACGAAAGCGAGCCGTCGGCCTGCTGGTACGAACTGTAGCGCTTGTTCCACGACGGTGCCGTGCCCGACAGCGACACCTCCGGCAGCAGGTCGGCCCGGTAGCTGCGCCACTGCCAGTAGGCTGAGCGCAGTTCGCCCAGGGCCACGGCAGCGTCGATGCTCTGGCGCCGCGCCATCGCGATACAGTCGTCGAGTGTCAGTCGGATCGTATCCGTCTGTGCGGTCATGGAAAGATGGCCAAATGTGGCGAGAAGTATAAGTATTGCTTTCATAACACCCTATATGATACAAAAAGGGTGCCAAAACGCTAAATGCCTGATAATCAGCAGTGGGTTAGAAAGCAAGTGTCCATAATTGGACAGTCGGGTGTCCGGAAATGGACAGTAGGAAGCAAGAGGCAATCAGGGAAACGGTTTCCATGATTCAGTTTTTTATTTGAACAGGTCTTCTGCAGTCACTACAGACTTAACTATATCAGAATGGATGTTTCGCTCAATTGGATTGAGGTCACACAATTTTCAAAAAAAAGGGTGACACGCTGACACAATGCCGATATATAAAGGGCGTGCAGCGTTTTCAAGGGTGACACAGGATGACACAACGGTGACACACTTCTTGCCGGAACTAAGGGCAGGGTAAACCCAAGTGAAGCATACGCCACGGCTATACTCAGCTTAGGGCTGACTGCTAAATTCTCTCGAGAATTTGAGGGTTTGCTTACGGTAAACGTCTGCTTACCCTACGATAAACGCCGAAATTCTCGAGAGAATTCATCCCTAACTCGCCCCATGCCTCATGCTTACCCCCATGCATCAGGTGACTTTAAGTAGGGTAAAAGCCCTATCCGCCCTCTGTGTCCGCAAACATGTGTCACCCCTGTGTCAGCCTGTGTCACCCTTTAAAACGTTGCACGCCCTTTATATATCGGCATTGTGTCAGCGTGTCACCCTTTTTCAAGAAAAACACTTATTACTCATGGTGCAGGGCTTCGACGGGACGTTTGTACATGGCGCGGAAGGTGGGGACCACCATGCCGAGGGTGACGATGATCAATAGCAGCACGTATTGGATGGCGCAGACGATGAGGAAGTGCAGCCAGAAGGTGTTTACCCAGTCTCCTTCTTGTCCCGATACACTTCTGCTGAAACCATCGGCGAGTCCAACGTTCATGGCAAACTGCAGCCAGATAACCTGTCCGATGACTGCGGCAATGAACGTCAGCAGCGCAGCCTCCTTCCACAACATGGCGAAGATGTCGCGTCGCTTGGCGCCGAAGCTGCGCATGATGCCGATGTCCTCCGTGCGCTTGCGGATTTGCAGCCAGAAAGTGCCGAGGGTGCCAAGCACGACGTTCAGTAGCAGCAGGGCGATGAATATGCCCATGATGCTGAAGAGAACAGTGTACTCGCTATTCCCAATTCGGTCTTTCTCGCAGTCAGTGTATGTTTCCAAATAGGCGAGGCTCTGATTGCCAGCCTTTATGTCGCCAGGAAGGGTCAGACGACTGATGAAAGCCACAGGATCCACTTCTGGGCGCAGTCGGACAAGCATTTTCGGCCCGTAGTCCGATATTACTCTGCTGGGTATGATGATGGAGAAGGCATGTCGCTCATGAGGGCGGAGGCGGAAGTCCTCGATGACACCCGTAATGACATATCGGAATAACACTTTGGGGCCGTTGCCGTCCTGTTGTGCATCACTGTGGTCCATCTCCACGATGCGGCGGCCAATGACTTGGTCAGTGCCGAAGAGCGTCAAGGCCATAGAGCGGGTGATGACGGCTCCGTCCTCTGGACAGTCTTCAGAAAGTTGGGCAGCTGAGGGACTGCCGTCAATAGCTGTCAGCCCCAGCGTCTCGAAGAATTGTTCGCCTGGAATGAAACTTGCTTGAAAGGCGTCGCACCATTTGGTGGTATCACTCTCAACGCAGTAAATATGTGGGTAGTTAGAAAAACTGGTGCCCACATGGTAGTCAATCAGACCAGCGCTCTGCACCTCAGGCAGGGCGCGGACTTGGTCGCGAAGAGCTTTCTGGTTTGCTATCTTCTGCAAGGCTTCCTGCTCGAAGGGCTTCAGACGGGCACTATCAGCATCGTTATTGCCAACGACTACTGACGATAAGTCTGCGGTGATGGTTCCAATAGTTCCGACGAGCAAGTGCTCCCGCTCGAACTCACCAGCGGGACGACAGAAATAGGTGTCGTAGGCGGTGACGACAATGTAGTCGAGGAAATAGAAACTGAGGAGGGCGACGAGGGCTATCTCGACAAGTACGAAACCATCCTGACGGCGGTGCGCCCAAAAATTCTTAATGGTATTCATCTCTTCTGGTTCAATGATTCAACAATCGGTTTTCTGAGTGAGCGCCACGCGGGGATGAGCGCAGCCATCAGGTTGAGCAGCGCGCAGCAGGCGAAGGCGATGAGAAAGAGCGTGGGGGTGAAGAACATCTGGAAGTCGAAACTCGGGTCGTAGTGAACGTTCCGCCTGAATATATTCTTCATGACCTCGCTGTTGGCAACGGCGTTGATGAAGAGGCCTGACAGCACCCACCCGACGATACCGCCGCAGAATGTCAGTACGAGGTTCTCGTGGATGACCTCGTTGAACAGCGTGCGCCGCTTGGCGCCGAAGGCCTTGCGGATGCCCATCTCGGCGCGTCGCGCCTCCATGCGGTTTGAGACCAGACCGCTCAGGTTGATGGCGGGCAGGAAAAGGAACAGCAGCATCAGAATGGCGGGCACCATCAGGTTTTTAGCCTGGTCTTTGAAGCCTTCGGCATCGTTTTCTCTAAAGAAGTTTAGATTATTGAAGAAATGAGAGGTGGCACCGACCACCCATTCCGTATTCTCACCTAACTGCGAACTGACTACGGCATTGTAGTGCTGGCGCATCGGCTCTAACTCCTCGAGGAAGTCCTTCCTCGAAAAACCTTTTTGCAGCATAACCTGTACAACAAGGTGACCACTGTAGGAAATCCCCTCAATTTTTTGGTCGGGATAAAAGAATACATCGCCCTCTAACTTATATGGGACATAGAGGTCGGCAGCGGTATTCTCCATCAGTCCGCTCACCGTCTTGACCACACCGACAATGCGGAGAGACAGGCGCTTGTTGATACGGTCGAGGACGATGTGAGTAGTGTTGCCCAACTGCTTGGCCACCTTGTCGGAAATGACGCACACTGGCTCGCCACCACGGAACTCTTTCTCAGAGAACGGGCGGCCATCGATGAACACGAGGTCGTAGATGCGGAAGAAGTCGGGGTCACATCCTATGGCAAAGGCGTTCATTGTTTTCTTCTCCTCATCATCGCCGACGATTAATTGGGCGTACGTGACACCCGTGACCGCCTCGACGCACTCCATCTTGCGGAAAGTGGAGTCGATGGCCGCAGTGGAGACTCCAAATTGTAAACCGGAATTATTGGCCTTTGCTGAATCCGTAACAAAACCATTGATAACGTATAGCGTGCGGCTACGGTTCGACTCTGGTGGGATGTCGGCTATCTTGATATTCAGCACGATGGCAATGACCATCGCCGAGGCAATGGCCACTGCCGTGCCCGCGACGTAGATGGCCGAGAAGAGCTTGTCCTCGCGGATGAGCGCAAAGGCATGTCGTATGATCTTAATCATCCGTGTAATTCGTATAATCTGTGGTCAAAATATATTCGTAAAATTCGCGTAATTCGTTGTTTCACATAATCTGCCGTCCGTCGAGGAACTTGATGATGCGGTCGGTCTGGGCGGCCTGCTGCTCGTTGTGGGTCACCATGACGATGGTGCGGCCGTCCTCCTTGTTCAGTTTGTGCAGCAGTTCCATAATCTCGGCACCCATCTTCGAGTCGAGGTTACCCGTTGGCTCGTCGGCCAGCAGGATTTCGGGGTTGCCGATGATGGCACGGGCGATGGCCACACGCTGGCACTGTCCGCCGGAGAGTTGCGTGGGGCGGTGCTTCATGCGGTGGGAGAGGCCGACGCGCTCGATGACCTCCTTGGCCAGTCGGATGCGCTCGCCGCTGCGCACACCTCGGTAGATGAGCGGCAGTTGCACGTTGTCAATCACATTGAGCGTCGGGATGAGGTGGAACGACTGGAAGACGAAGCCCAGCGTCTTGTTGCGCAGTTCGGCCAACTTATTGTCGCTCAGTTTGGGGTCGATGCGTGTGCCACACAGCTCAATCTCGCCGCTGGTGGGCTCGTCGAGCAGTCCCATGATGTTCAGCAGCGTTGACTTGCCGCAGCCTGAGGGGCCCATGA
>JAFPZD010000099.1 GCA_017417465.1 Prevotella sp.
CGAACGGATGATTTCGCTGTATTGATAACCATACAGCCTGCATCTCATACCGAGAGTTGAGTCGATTACAGATGAGAGATTGGAGTCAAATAGCTCCATTATTGAAAAAATTCCTCCAAAAGGAGAGAGTTTCTCAGATTTTATTGCTACCTTTACCATGTCTGTCGGGTTTGATACATATTTTGATTTGCAACACTAAGATAGGTGAAAAATCTGACATGGCAAAATCCTGAGCAACTTTTTGTTGCTCAGGTACTTAAAAAGTTATATTTGTAATAGTGTTGCGGAATTAAGGTTATATACTTTTGTCCCCGCCTAAACGGAATAAACTCACTTTTAATAATTTACTAACAAAACAACAGCAAAATGAAAAAACTATTTATGAAATCGCTCCTCGTAGTGGCTGGGCTGCTCGTCGGGGCAAGTGCGTGGGCAGATGTAACTAGCATCTATGAACGCGGTACAACAACTGCTTGGTCTAATGATGATTTGGATGATTGGACTGCCTCTTATTGTACACCGACTATTAATGGAGGTTTGAATGTTAGTACAACTAATGCAGGATGGACTTGCACGAAGTCTATCACTACTTCTAAAGATGCTATTGTTACCCTGAAAGCTACCTTAAAGACAGGTGGCGCAAGCGGGCGTAGTGGCTCTTATGACTATGTCAAAATTGGTGGCGTGAGTGTACGGTTTAATGAGCAAGATAAAGTCGCTTCAGTTGATGTGGACGGCACAAGTACTAATCTGGATTTAACTTACAACCGCACTACTGCATATTCGATTGAAATTGTTATCGATAAAGCTACTGGTGCAGTCTCGTATAGTGTTGGTGGCGCTACGGGAAGCACAGTTTCTACTACTGCGATTGCCAATGTCGAATTCGGACATTATAAGGCTGGGCGCGAGAATTATGGTATCAATCCTGTGCTTCAGAAAATAGAAGTCTCAGAAGAAGCTCAGACTGTTTCAACTGCAAACTATACACTTAACTATGTTGCAGACGAGGCTGTAATAAAGAGTGAGGTTTTGACAGGCGTTATAGGTAATTCCATTACGCTTACCAATGACCAGAAGGCAAACTTTACAAAGGATGACGTGACCTATATCTACGACAGTGACGATTCAGCTAATAAGACCGTTGCATCTGATGGTAGCACAGTTGTTACTTTGAACTACCATGCAGCATCTGAATGGGCCTACTCTGTTGTGAGTAACCTTGGCGCCACGATTGCTTCTGGTACGGTCACTGAGGGCACTTCAGCTCAGTTTGGCTATCCCCAGTATGTCAACAAAGAAGGAACCCTCTACGAGGCAGCAAAGAGCCTTGCCGGTTCAGCAGGTTTCTATCTGATGAATTTCACACCCACGAAGGATAATGATGTGATGACTATTGATTACTCGGAAACTGGCATCAAGGGTGTTGTTTTCTACACTGAGGCTGAGGATATTGAAGGCATCACTAAGAACAATGGCAATAACACCAATATCCGTTGCTCGGGTGCGTGGGGTGGCTACGCAGAGGATGAAGTGAAGCTTACGACTCTTGACGCAGGGCGTTACCATGTCTATGGTCAGGTTTGGGGTAATGCTGGCACTACCTTCCAGCTGACTGCTGGCGGTAAGACCATTTGGGAGAAGGCTACTGTTGGCTATTTGGACAATGCATCTGCTGTATTTGATTTCGCAGAAGAGACTGACATTATGATACCTGCAGCTGGTGCAAACGGCAAGGTGATGGACCTCTTCTACATTCGGAAACTGGGCGAACACATTGCAAACATGTCTATCATTGGTGATTTCACAGAGACTGCTTGGAGTGAGGATCAAGAGCTTGCTATGACTCAGGATTCAGATAACCAGGCTGTATGGACACTCGTTGTCGATAATTTCGTTGCTGAATCTAAAAATTATCAGTACAAGACTAGAGCTAACCATAATTGGAACGACTACATTCTGCCAGGTGGTACTGAAAACAAGTCAATCACACTGACTGCCGGTACTTACAAGCTGACCTTCACCGTTAATACGACTGATAATACGCTCGATCTCGTTGCCGAGAAACAGGTTGACTACACTGTCGTTGGCTGCTTCAACAATGATGCAACAGCTTCGTTCTTCGGTACTGCATGGGATGTTAACAACAATGACAACAATCTGGTTTCCAACGGCGATGGCACCTACAGCAAGACGTATACAAGTGTTGCCTTAGAGGCTGGCACTATAAAGTACAAGGTTGTTGAAGGCCACAGCTGGGACATTGCCACATGGGGATTCAACAAGACCGATAGTAATCCTGATGGTAACGCTGATTATGGTGTGAACGCAGCTGGTACTTATGACATCACCTTCACATTCAATCCCATCAACACACTTAGCAATGGCTTCAATCTGACTTGTGAAGTAACGGCTACTCCCACCACCGTTTCCAAAACCATCAGTGCTGCTGGTTATGCAACTTACTGCTCGCCTTACGCTCTCGACTTCTCGAACGTAACAGGTCTGAAGGCATACATCGCTGATGCTAACGGTGCTGCAGTAAGCTTCACGCAGGTTCAGGATGTTCCCGCCAATACGGGTGTGCTGCTGAAGGGTGAGGCTGGCGAGTACAATATCGCCGTAGCTGCAAGCAGCGAAACAAATGTAGCGAACAATGCTTTCATCGGTGTGCTTGAGAATACTCAGGTTGCCGCTGGCGCTTTCGTTCTGATGAATGGTGATCTGGGCGTTGGCTTCTACAAGACAACTCAGGAGTTCACCGTCGGTGCAAATACTGCTTATCTGCCTGCTCTGCCTGGTGGCGCCCGTTTCTTCGGCTTCGACTCGAACGTGTCGACGAGCATCAACACGGTTGCTGCCGAGCAGCACAATGGTGAGGTTTACAACCTGCAGGGTCAGCGCATCGTTGCTCCCGCAAAGGGCCTGTACATCGTGAACGGTAAGAAGGTCGTGCTTAAGTAAGAGAGGATCAGGCTTGCTCGAACTCTTCCAAATGCGGAAGAGTTCGAGCGAAGCTCAAAATATTCAAGAAATCAATAAAAAGAGAAAAGTAATATGAAAGCAATATATCAGAAACCGAATACTGAAATCATGTTCGTCGCTATGGATCAGCACCTCATGCAGGCCTCAAAGACAGGTGGACTGTTGGGTGGTGGTGATAACCCCCAAAACCTGGATCTGGACAACGCTGGAGAAACAAGCGGGACCTCTAACAACCTGTCACGTAGTTTCTCTGTTTGGGGCGACGACGAGGATTAATAAGATTTGTTGCAGGCTTGCCTGCTGACTACCGATAAGCATGTTGCGGCGGCTATCCCTTGGGATGGCCGCCGCTGCTGTTTTTAGAGCTCGGGCATCGGCAGGGTGTGTCATCAATGGAGTTTTGGAACTGATGCGAAAAAGACTTCAATAAATTTGTGAGTTTCAAAAATAATGCTTATCTTTGCGCACCGTAATCTACTTTACTGCCATATCTCTTTTATTCCTGATATTTGAATTAATAACTAAAAATAAATAAGAACAAGCGTATGAATAATCCTGTAAACCAACGACTGGAAGCGCTGCGCGAGGTGATGCGCCGCGAGCGGCTTGCCGCCTTTATCTTTCCGAGCACTGACCCGCATCAGGGCGAATATATTCCCGACCACTGGAAGGGACGTGAGTTTATCTCGGGCTTTAACGGCTCGGCCGGCACGGCGGTGGTGACGATGGAGAGTGCTGCACTGTGGACCGACTCGCGCTACTTCATCGCTGCCGAGGAGCAGCTGAAGGGTACGGAGTTCCAGCTGATGAAGCTGAAGATGCCGGGCACGCCGACCATCGCTGAGTGGCTTAACTCTCAACTCTCAAATTTCAAATCTCAATTCTCCACTGAGGTAGGTATCGACGGATGGTGCAGCTCGGCCAACAGCGTGAAGGAGCTGATAGGCGAGTTGCGCAAGGAAGGCGGCTTCACGTTGCGCACCAACCTGGACCCGCTGGCGCAGATATGGTCGGGACGTCCGCCTATTCCCCAGAACAAGGTTGAGGTGTTCCCGCTGACGTATGCCGGTGAGCCGTCGCATGCAAAGATTGCCCGTATTCGTACAGCCCTGCACAAGCGTCATGCCGACGGCATGCTGATGGCCTCGCTCGACGACATCGCGTGGACGCTGAACCTGCGTGGCACGGATGTGCATTGCAATCCCGTGTTCGTGAGCTACCTGCTGATCAGTTCGACGACCGTTACCTTATATATAAATAAGGAGAAGCTCACACCGGAGGTGACGAGCTACCTGAAGGCTGAGGGCGTGACGGTGGACGACTACGAGCACGTGACGAAGGGACTGAAGGACTACTTTGAGTATAACATCCTGCTCGACCCCGACGAGGTGAACTATGCGCTGTATCATGTGGTGCGGAGCAAGGAGCTGTGGAGCAAGGAACCCGTTGGTAGCCGCATCGTCGAGGAGGAGTCGCCCGTGAAGCGGATGAAGACGGTGAAGAACGCCACTGAGATTGCGGGTTTTAAGTCGGCGATGCTGAAAGACGGCATCGCCATGGTGAAGTTCCTGTGCTGGTTGGACGGACTGACTGGAAATTCCGGACAATCCGGACTGTCCGGAATAACAGAAATCAGTGTTGACCGCAAGCTGACGGCGCTGCGTGCTGAGCAGCCGCTGTACAGGGATATCTCGTTCGATACCATCGCAGGCTATGGTGTGCATGCCGCCATCGTGCATTATGAGGCGACGGCGGAGACCGACATCCCGTTGGAGCCCCACGGACTGTTGCTGCTCGACAGTGGTGCCCAGTATCTCGATGGTACGACGGACATCACCCGTACCATCGCCATGGGTCCGCTGACCGACCAGGAGCGGCTTATCTACACGCTGGTGCTGAAAGGGCACATCCAGATTGAGCTGTGTAAGTTCCCGTCGGGTGCCAGTGGCACGCAGATTGACATTCTGGCACGAAAGGACATGTGGCGTGAGGGACTGAACTACCTCCACGGCACGGGACACGGTGTGGGCACCTACCTGAACGTGCATGAGGGGCCCCACCAGTTCCGCATGGAGTGGAAGCCTGCGCCGCTGGTTGCCGGCATGACCATCACCGACGAGCCGGGTATCTACCTGCCGGGACGCTGTGGCGCCCGCATCGAGAACACGTTGCTCATCGTGCCATATAAAGAGACGGAGTTCGGCGAGTTCCTGCAGTTTGAGTCGCTGACGCTCTGCCCCATCGACAAGCGGCCCATCATCGTCGACATGCTCACCGACGAGGAGCTACAGTGGCTGAACGACTACCACCAGATGGTTTATGAAAAGCTGGCGCCGCATCTTGATGCCGACGAGCAGGCCTGGCTGAAAGAAGCCTGCAAGGCGGTGGAGACCTCTTAAAACAACGAATTAGACGAATTAGACGAATTTTACGAATGAGACAAGTTTTACGAATTACATAAATTTGCTACGCACAGACAATCGCCGCTGCGGTGAAAATTTGTGGCATCAATTATAATTCGTACAATTCGTGATATTCGTCTTAAAAATATAATTCGTACAATTCGTGATATTCGTCTTAATTCGTTGTTAAGTAGAAATTAAAAATAACTTGGTATTGTATTGAAAGAAATCAGAAAGAATTAGAAAGAATCATTTCCAACAATGAGAAAAATATATCTTTTAATTTCTGGATGTAATTTTTTCTAATTGTTGCCAATTTCTTTCATTGAAAATAGTGGCAACCTATTTTTTATCATTACTAAAAAGAAAAAGGTGGGAAAGTTCAATTACATAAAAAACTAACGAGAAAAGATGAAGAAGTTAATGGTTTTGTTTTGTGTGCCGCTGCTGATGGTGGCATGCGGTAAGGCACCGGCAGAGCGGGCGAGTGAAGGCAATGAGGTCGTAGCAGGTTATGAGGCGGGCCAGACTGTTCGGTTTGAATTCGATGAAGAGCGCCTCAGTTGCCATATCGTGGCCGAGACGCCGGAGGCACCGCTGCGGGAGGCCGTCGGCGAGTGGCTCTGCGAGGTGCTCGGCGGCTATTATGAGGGTGACGTCAGCGACCTGCAGCAGGCGGTGGACTTCTATGGCCATGCCATGACCGACACCCTGCGAAAGGAACTCGCCGACATTCGCCCAGAGGCGGAGGTAGCCTTCGAGGCGACAATGGAGAAAGCCTACGAGACGGATGCCTTTGTCACCTATACGTATTCCACCTACTACAACCTTGGCGGTGCTCATCCCACGAGCAGCGAGGAGGGTGCCACGTTCCGCAAGAGCGATGGGCGGCGCCTGACGTGGGACGTCATTCGTCGCGACCGGCAGTATCAGTTCAGTCAGCTGCTCATCGCGCACTTGAAGGATTACTTCGACATGGCTGACGACGAGCTGATGCAAGCGCTTGGCGAGCAGGCCTACTTCAACCCGCCACTGCCGCGCACGCCGCCAATGTTCTTTGAGAATGGCATGGTGTTCGTCTATCAGCAGTACGAGATTGAGAGCTACGCCATGGGCATGCCTGGCGACACGATAGGCTACGACCGCATTGCCCCGATGTTGACGACATGGGCGCGCCGACTCGTTGGCCAATAAAAAAACGGTGAATTGTTTGGCGTTTTCGAAAAGATTACGTATCTTTGCCGATGAATTGCTAAAACTCAACTTTCAAGTTGAGTTAGGAGTTGAGGAGTAAGGAGTTGAGGAGGTAAAGTAGAATACCTCTACTGCTCTAAGATCCTGCAAAAGGAGCGGTTTAATGGAGGAGTGGGTCTATTCTACTTTACCTCCACATCTCCTCTACTCCTTTACTCCTGAAAGTGGAGCGTATGCGAAACTTGAATAACAAACAAAATACAAGAACTATGTACGACAAAGAACAAGGGCTCTACATTGCCCACTGCGAGAATGGACCACTGAGTATAATAGGTAAGATGGCCAACCGCCACGGACTGATAGCGGGTGCCACGGGTACCGGAAAGACCGTTACGCTGCAGGTGATGGCCGAGACGTTCTGTCAGGTCGGCGTTCCCTGTTTTATGGCCGACATGAAAGGTGACCTGAGCGGCATCTCCCAGGTGGGCAAGATGAGCGGCTTCATTGAGAAGCGTCTGCCGGAGTTCTTCCCCAACGGTCTGAACGAAGACTTCCAGGCCTGTCCGGTCCGTTTCTTCGATGTGTATGGCGAGCAGGGTCACCCCATGCGTGCCACCGTCAGCCAGATGGGTCCGCAGCTGCTGTCGCGTCTGTTGGGCCTCAACGAGACGCAGGACGGTGTGCTGAACATCGTGTTCCGCATTGCCGATGACCGTGGCCTGCTGATTCTCGACCTGAAAGACCTGCGCTCGATGCTCGACTTTGTGTCGAAGAACGCCAAGGATTACACGACGAAGTACGGTAACATCTCAGCCGCCACTGTCGGCGCCATCCAGCGTGCCCTGCTGCAGTTGGAGGCTCAGGGTGCCGACCAATTCTTTGGCGAGCCAGCATTCGACATTCAGGATTTGCTGCAGACCGAGGGCGGCAAGGGCGTGATGAACGTGCTGGCCGCCGACAAGCTGATGCTGCAGCCGAAACTCTACTCAACCTTCCTGCTGTGGCTGCTCAGCGAGCTCTACAGCACGCTGCCCGAGGTCGGCGACCTGCCGCTGCCGAAGCTGGTGTTCTTCTTCGACGAGGCACACATGCTGTTCGACGGCACCAGCAAAGCCCTGCTCGACAAGATTGAGCAGGTCATCCGACTCATCCGCTCCAAGGGCGTGGGCATCTACTTCGTCACTCAGAACCCGACCGATATCCCCGAGGTGATCCTCGGACAGCTCGGCAACCGCGTGCAGCATGCCCTGCGTGCCTATACGCCGAAAGACCAGAAAGCAGTGAAGGTGGCCGCCGACACGTTCCGTGCCAATCCCGCCTTCAAGACCGACGAGGCCATTATGAACCTGGAGACCGGCGAGGCCCTCGTCAGCTTCCTCGACGAGAAAGGCGCACCGAGTATTGTTGAGCGTGCAAAGATTCTGTTCCCGCTGAGCCAGATAGGTGCCATCACCGAGGGACAGCGTTCCGACATCATCCACCAGAGCCGCATCTACGGCAAGTACGACACGATGGTCGACCGTGAGAGTGCCTACGAGATACTGATGGCTGAGCATGAGGCTGCCGCTGCTGCTGCCGAGGAAGAGGCTGCCGGCAAGGCCGAGAAGAAGAAACCCGGCATGATGAGTAAGGTGTGGAAGGCCATTCTCACCGCTGTCACCTCGACGCTGGCCACCATCCTGGGTACCTACGTCAGCGACAAGGTAACGGGTAAGAAGACCAAGAGCAAGACGTCGACCACCGGTCGTGTGGTAAAGAACGCCACCAGCGCTGCCACCCGCACCATTACCAAGGAGCTGACGCGCGACATCCTGGGGAACTTGACGAAGTAATCCCCACCAATGAATGAGTAAAACGAGACTGAAGCGATGGATAAATAGCCTGCAGACCAAGTCTACGCTGGCTATTATTATCACGGCCGGCGTCCTGTTAGAAGTGACGTCGGCAGTGCAGTATTTCTATGCCCGCAATGGCATCCGCAAGGAGGTGCGGCAGCGTGCCGAGAATGAGCTGCGGATAAAAAGCCTTGAGATTCGCAATGTGCTCACCGCCGTTGAGGTGGCCATCGAGAATGTGCGATGGGAGGTAGAGAAGAATCTCGCTTATCCCGACTCGATGTGGAGCATCGGCCAGCGTCTGGTGGAGCATAATCCCGTCATCGTAGGTTGCTCGCCCGCTTTCGAGCCCAACTATTTTCCTTCGAAGGGACACTATTTCGAGCCTTACACCGTCCGCAATGCCGATGGCACGATTGACAAGCGGCAGATAGGTTCTGCGCAGCACGACTATCTGCAGGCAGAGTGGTATACGGCGACGAAGCAGAGTGGGCGAGGGCACTGGAGCGAGCCTTACTACGACGATGCTGGTGCACTGATGATGCTGTGTACCTACGCTGTGCCCATTCGCGACGCGGCGGGTGCCATCGTCGGCGTGCTGGGTGCCGACGTGTCGTTAGAGTGGCTGGGCAGCGTCATCAATGCACATAACTTTTATCCTTCGTCCTTCAACTTGCTGCTCTCGCGTACTGGCCAGTTGATGGTGTGTCCCGTTGAGAGCCTCGTGCTGAAGCGTACCATCCAGGACATGACGGCCGGTATGGAGGACACCGTCGCTGATGCCGTCAACCGGCAGATGCTGGATGGCAAGAGCGGTTATGCCACGGTGAGAGAGAACGACGGTAAGAAGAACTACGTGTTCTTTGCACCCGTCGACACGCTGAGCGACGGGCGCCAGGACAGCGAGCGGTTAGGGTGGTCGATGGCCATCGTCTGCAGTGACCGTGAGATCTTCTACAGTCTGCGGCAGGTGGGCTTCAACCTTATGCTGCTGATGATTGCTGGCCTCGCCTTGCTGGCGTTTATCATCAGCCGCACCATTCGTGGCTTCAACCGTCTGCAGGCTGTCACCAGCGAGAAAGAGCGCATCGGCAGTGAGCTGCGTATTGCCAGCAACATTCAGATGGGCATGCTGCCAAAGACCTTTCCGCCCTTCCCCGATCGCGATGACGTGGAGGTCTATGGCTCTGTGGTGTCTGCCAAGGAAGTGGGTGGCGATCTGTTCGACTTCTACATTCGCGACGAGAAGATGTTCTTCTGCATTGGCGACGTGTCGGGCAAGGGTGTGCCCGCCTCGTTAGTGATGGCCGTTACGCGCAGTCTCTTCCGTACCGTCTCGGCTCACGAGTCGGCTCCCGATCGCGTAGTGACACAGTTGAACGATGCGATGGCCGACATGAACGACTCTAACATGTTCGTAACCTTCTTCTTAGGGGTGCTCGACCTGCCGACGGGGCGGCTGCGCTACTGTAATGCCGGCCACGACGCCCCCCTGCTGGTGGGTAGAGGCGTCGGACGCCTGCCCGTCGAGTCGAACATTCCTTTGGGCGTGATGCCTGGCTGGAAGTATACATCGCAAGAGGTCATCGTCAATCCCCACACCACCATCTTCCTTTATACCGACGGACTGACCGAGGCTGAGGACGGCAATCATCAGCAGTTTGGCGAAGAGCGGCTCATGGCAGTGGCACGGCAAGAGCTGGCTGCTGGGCGCCAGCTGCCAAAGACCCTCATCGAGAACATGAGCGCTGAGGTCCACCAGTTTGTGGGCGATGCTGAGCAGAGCGACGACCTGACGATGCTCGCCATCCAGTATACCAAGGAGCAGCGCGCCGAGTCGCTGAACCGCAGCATCACGTTGCCTAATGACGTTGGCGAGGTGCCGCGTCTGGCAACTTTTGTCGATGAGGTCTGCGATACGCTCGGCATTGACGGCGCCACGACGATGCAGATGAACCTGGCCCTTGAGGAGGCTGTGGTCAACGTGATGAACTACGCCTATCCGCCGGGCACTCCCGGCGAGGTGGTGGTCGAGGCCCACGCCAACGATGTGCGCCTGAAGTTTATCATTAGCGACAGTGGTGTACCGTTCGACCCCACCGCCAAGGGCGAGGTTGACACGACGCTTTCTGTCGAAGAGCGCGGCATCGGCGGCTTAGGCATCCACCTTGTCCGCCAGATCATGGACTCAATGAACTACGAGCGCGTCGATGGGCGTAACATCCTCACACTACGTAAAAAACTAATGTGATTTGACGATTTCGTCTCTCATTTTCCATCTTTCATCTTTCATCTTTCATCTTTCATCTCTCATCTCCATGACTACTACCATTCAAGAACAGGACGGCAACATGGTTGCCATTTTCGATGGACGCCTTGACACGGCCGCCGCATCAGAAACTGAGAAAGCCCTGCAGCCGCTCCTCGACTGCACTGGCCACAATATTGTGTTCGACTGCCGCAAGCTGGAGTATATCTCTTCCAGTGGGCTGCGCCTGCTGCTCGCTGTGCTAAAGAATGCCAAGCCCAAAGGCAGCCGCGTCATGATCAAGGACGCTAATGCCGATATCCGCAGGGTGCTCGACATGACCGGCTTTACGAACCTGTTCGAAATGATTTGAATAACTATAGATTCTTGCCATGAACGTAACTGTTAACAACCGAGAGGGAGTGGTGACGCTGACGCTTTGCGGACGTCTCGACACGTCTGCCGCCGCGCAGACGATGGCAGAGATTGACCGCCTGCTGGCCGCCAACTCTCAACTTACTGCTCCCGGCACTCAGCTTGTCTGCGACCTGGCCGGTGTGGACTATATCTCAAGTTCCGGCCTGCGCATCATGCTGTCGTTGGCCAAGCGTTATAAGAACTTCCGCCTTGTCGAAGTGCAGCCTGCTGTCTACGACGTGTTTGCCATGACGGGCTTCTCGAAAATCATGACTGTCGAGAAAGCCTTGCGGCGCCTAAACATCGATGGCTGCGAGGTCATTGGCCAAGGCGGCGTGGGCACCGTCTACCGTATCGGCGACGACACCATTCTCAAAGTGTTCCGCGAGGGAACCACCATCAGCGAGGTGAATCATGAGATTACCATGGCGAAAGAGGCCTTTGTGCTCGGCATGCCCACCGCCATCTCGTTCGACACCGTCCGCGTGGGGAACCAGTACGGGCTGGTCTACGAGCTGCTGCGGGCTCACACGTTGAGTGCGTGCATCCGTCGGCAGCCAGAGCGCATCGACGAGTTTGCCCAAAGCTACGCCAACTTGTTCCGACAGCTCCATGCCATCGAAGTGCCCACCGTCGGCAACGCTATTCCCAATGCCATGGAGAACGAACTGAAAGCCATCCATGCCATCAGCTGTTACTTCGATGCACCGTCTGTCGACCTGCTGCTGCGCATCGCTGAAAACATTCCTCAGGGACACCGCCTGCTGCACTGTGACCTGCAGACTAAGAACGCCATGATACAGGGCGGCGAGCTGATGCTCATTGACATGGGTGAGGTGGGCTATGGCCATCCGCTCATCGACCTGGCACATTCCTATTCGGCCATGATGACACTCGTGGGCGACTACGAGGCCATCGTCGGCTTGCCCAAGGCTTACGCCAACGACGTTTGGCGGCGCATGATTGGCTATTATTTCGAGGGCGAGCCTGCCGATGTCGTTGCCCACCGCAAGGAACAGATCGCTGTGGCCAGCGTCGTGCGCAACTTCAGCTGGTTGTCGCTTAGCGACTCGTTCCCCGAGGCAGTCATCAGCGAGTGCCAGCAAGTCTTCAGTGAGCGCGTGGCGAAGCGGAAAGACTATCTCCTCGGCGTGAGCGCCACATTCGGCGACTGGGAAGTAAAGGAGTAAGGAGGTAAAGGAGTAAGGAGTAAGGAGGTAAAGGAGTAAGGAGGTAAAGGAGTAAGGAGGCAAAGGAGTAAGGAGGTAAAGGAGTAAGGAGTAAGGAGTTGAGGAGGTAAAGTAAAATAGACATACCCCATCAAATCGCTCCTTTTGCAGGATTACAGGGCAGTAGAGGTATTCTACTTTACCTCCACAACTCCCCAACTACTCTACTCCTTACTCAACTAGTTGAGTTAAACCCAAACGCGTATAAAGCATTTCCTTTACACCAGTAGAATATAAAGCTGCTATTTATAGAGGAAATCGGTCTTTAGTACAAGAGACTGCGTTTGGGTTTAATTCTTCACTTTTTGTGTATACGTCTGTGTATCAGGCGAATGTGGTGAAGGGTTTGTTTCGTATGTCCTGCCCTTGGTGAATAAGTGGCTTCTGGGTAGTTGACAAGGGCTCGTTGCTATCATTATTTCTGTTCTTAACTGAAAAACATCCTGTATACCCTGCATACCCTACACGTGCAGGGTATGCAGGATGTTTTTCGTTTTATTCTCGGGTTTTACGAGTTTATTCTCGGGTTTTACGAGTTTATTCTCGGGTTTCGCGTTTTTATTCTCGGGTTTTACGAGTTTATTCTCGGGAATTAAACTCGTAAGTCATAGGTTTACGACTCGTAAATGGCATACTTACGACCTGCAAATGGCATACTTACGACCCGTAAATGGCATACTTACGACCCGTAAATGGCATACTTACAACCCGTAAACAGCTTACTTACGATTCGTAAATGGCATACTTACGATTCGTAAATGGCATACTTACGATTCGTAAATGGCATACTTACGACATGAGCTATAGAGCAGAAACAAGGCAATGATATAGCAGTTGACCTATTTGTACACTTTCCTTCACGTTTCTAGAGCAACCGATGCCGTAGGCATCGGCTGTGCCCTCAATGGCGAGTAAACACGCGGTTGGGTTGACCGAAGGAACCCTTCACCATAAGTGGCTTGCAATGAGCCTGTTACATTCGATGTGAATGGTTTTGCATCTTTCCGAATCTTTTGCGAAGCAAGGGCTGAAAGGCTGGCGGAATGCTGCCGGGGAGCCCCACGAGGTAGAAAGCGCGATGTACCATAAGGCCGAATCGGTCGTTAGCACAAGAGACCTCCCCGGGGAGGTCTGTTACGGATATTGTTTCTAATGACCGATTTCCTCTATAAATAGCAGCTTTATATTCTACTGGTATCAAGGAAATGCTTTATAATGGTTTGGGTTAAACATCCTCCAAGGCGTAGAACTGATAGTCGCGGACGATGCGCTGGAGGAAGAGGGTGGGGGAGGTCTCCTGCAGGTCGATGCCAAACTTCTGGCAGACTTTTTGGGCCAACTGTTCCGTACGCTGAGGCTGGTTCATGGTCAGCGTGCGGCGGATGACTTCCACCTGCTCCAGCGACAGGTCGGCAGCCTGCGGATAGCGGGGCGAGTAACCACGCGTCAGGTATTCGTAGTCGTCGAGCGACACCTGTATCTTCTTATAATCTTGCAACTTGATGACCACCGTGCCCGCCGCCAGGTCGCCCAAACGCTGGTTGCTGCGGTTGACAATCATGACAATGAGTCCCAGAAACGAGAACGTCGGACCGTCGATGATCCATAGCAGCCACCGCAGCAGGTAGCTGCCCAGTGTGGGTGGCGTGCCGTCGAGCTTCACCACGCGCAGCCGCAGTGCCATCTTCCCTAAGCTCTGTCCACGGTTCAGCACCTCCATCAGCAGCGTGTAGAGCATGATGGGCATAAAGAGAAGTAGCATAGCGGCATTGAATCCTGCATTGTTCTCTATGAGCAGCCAAGTCATGAACGTGCCGTAAGCCAGCAAGACAATCCAGTCGACCAGTTGTGCCAGCATGCGGTCGCCAACGCTGGCCGTAGGCTGTTCGATATGTACATATTGGGAAGTAACGACCCCTGTTTCCATCTTTTCTGCGTAGTTTTTCTGAAAATCGTTGCAAAATTAAGTTTTTTTTCTTACTTTTGCGCCGGATTTGGCGAAAACTTTTCAGGAAAGATGAAAGAAGTAACGTTTATCAGGCAGAACATCGACAAATGGCGGGGCTACGAGGCAGCAGTTGAAGGGACTGCGGTAGGTGGTCCCGACGTGATTGCCGATGCCTACATCGACGTTACCAGCGACCTGAGTTTCGCACAGACCCACTATCCGAGGTCGCGCATCACGCTCTACCTGAACAACCTGGCGTCGGCCCTCCACAACGACATCTATCGTAACAAGCGCGAGCGGTGGAGCCGGCTGCTGACGTTCTGGACGGAGGAGGTGCCCGCGACGATGTGGGAAGCCCGGCACGAGTTGTGCTGGTCGTTTGGCATCTTCGTTGCCAGTGCCCTCATCGGTGCGCTGTCGCAGTGGCTCGACCCTGACTTCTGCCGCCTCATCATGGGTAATGGCTATGTGGAGATGACGCTCGACAATATCCGCAACGGTGAGCCGATGAGCGTCTACAACTCGTCGCCTGAGACCAGCATGTTCCTGGAGATCACGATGAACAATGTCTTCGTGTCGTTCCTCGTCTTCGTCATGGGCCTGCTCACCTCGTTGGGAACAGGCTTCCAGCTGCTGCGCAACGGCATTATGATAGGCTGTTTCCAGATGTTCTTTGCGCAGCACGACCTGCTGTGGCAGTCGGTGCTCGCCGTATGGCTGCACGGCACGCTCGAGATTTCGGCCATCATCGTGGCAGGTGCCGCTGGCCTGGCCTTGGGCAACGGCTGGCTGTTTCCTGGCACCTATTCGCGTCTGGCGGCCTTCCGGCGTGGTGCGAAGCGTGGGCTGAAGATCGTCATTGGCACGGTGCCCATCTTCTGTGTGGCCGGCTTCATCGAGAGTTTCTGTACGCGCCATACGGAGTGGCCCGACGCCTTGCGGCTGACGGTTATCCTGCTGTCGGCGGCGTTCGTTGTTTGTTATTACATTTTATTACCTTATAAACGTTATGGAATTCGTAAGACCCAAGATTGAATGGTATCGCACGCGTACGTTCAGCGAAAAGATTTCTGACACCTTCGCTTTCATCCGTGAGTCGTGGCGTCCGATGCTAAAGTATTTCACTTACCTGCTGCTGCCAGTGAGCATCGTCATGGCTTTCTTCATGAACAATTTCATGGACAGCTACATGCGTACTGTCATGGGCGTGGTAGATGGAGGCATGTCGGGCGACGACTACTCGTCGCTGATAGCCTTTGGCCTGACGACGCTGGGCCTTGTAGTCGTTAGCGTTGTGGGCTCGGCCCTGCTGACGTCGCTGACCTTTGCCCTGATACGACTCTACAACCAGCGGGGTGAGCTGCGCTTAGAGGGACTGACGGGCCGCGAGCTGAAGCCAGTGCTGATGGCGATGCTGAGGCGTGTTGTCCGACTGTTGCTCGCCTGGATGCTTATCGTCGTGCTGGTGGGCGTGTTGCTGGCACTCCTCGCTGTGCTGATGGTCATGATCAGTCCGGTGCTGATGGTCGTAGAGATGCTACTGATCTACGCCCTTCTGCTGGCAGTTATTTTGCCGCTGTCGTTGGTAGTGCCCATCTACTTGCTGGAGGACGACATCAGTGTGCTGGAGGCTTTCCAGAAGGCGTGGCGGCTGGGCTTTGCCACCTGGGGCGGTGTGTTCGCCGTCGTTGTGGTGCTGACACTCATTGGCAGTGTCATTAGCTCGTTTACGTCGTTGCCGTGGTCGATTATGTTTTTTGCCAAGACGATGTTCACGCTCCGTGGTGAGACTGCTGGCGGATTTGTCGGTTCGATGGGTTACTCGTTCCTGCAGTATCTGATGTGCATCGTGCAGTGCTTCTGCTCGCTGCTCATCTCTGTGATAACACTGGTGGGCATCACCGTGCAGTATGGTCATGCCAGCGACAAGATTGACGGCGTAGGCGTGGCAAAGAACATCGAGAAGTTCGACGAACTCGACGAGGTGTGAGGGAAGTGAAGAGTTAATAGTGAAGAGTTAATAGTGAATAGTGACACGCTCCAGATAGACAGCGCGCAGATTGCCGTATGGCAGTCTGACAGCCGCTTCGACTACGACCGCGAACTCGTGGGCGGCAGCGAGAACTTGCTGCAATGGCTGGTGCGAAACGTGACCGACTGGCTGAAAGAGCAGTTGGGCGTGATGATTGGGAGCGACGTCGCTTACTATTCGCTGCTGGTCGTGGGCGGGCTGGTGTTGGTGTTCATCGCTTACCTGGTGTGGCGGCGCAGGTCACCATCCTTTATGCGCAAAAGCAGTAACGCAGCCTTGGACTATGAACTGGAGGAGGACACCATCTACGATGTGGACTTCACTGCCGTTCTGGCCGCCGCTGAGCAGCATGGTGACTGGCGGCAGGTCGTCCGTCTGCTGTACCTTCAGACGCTACGTCTGCTGAACGATGCCGGGCGCATTGACTGGCAGCCATCGAAGACACCGGCACAGTATGTGCGTGAGGTCGGCGAACAGTCGTTCACCGGCTTGTCGCACCATTTCGTGCGCATCCGCTATGGTAACTTTGAGGCCACGGAAGCTGTCTGCCAGACGATGAAAGGACTGCAAGCACAGCTGAAACGTTCCTTGCAGGAGGAAACCGCTCGACAGGCCGCCAGCCAGGATGCGAGCACGCAGAAAGGAGGGCAGGCATGAACAAGAAGTTTGTCATCGGCATCGTGGCACTGCTCCTGCTGGTGTTCCTCTTCGAGTACCGCATGCCGCGCCACTTCGTGTGGGAGCCCACCTATAGCCAACGCGACCCACAGCCCTTCGGCTGTATGGTCTTCGACAGCGTGCTGGCAGCCTCGATGCCGCAAGGCTACAGTGTGACGCGCCAGACACTCTGGCAGATGCAGCACGACAGCACGTTCATGGCCCAGCGCCATGGCATCGTTATTCTGTTGGGAGAGCAAGCGATGGGCGAGACGGTCAGGAAGCAACTCTTCAAAATGGCTGAGGCAGGCAACATCGTATTGGTGGGCACGGCAACCTACGAGTTTGCCGACACCTTGGGCATCCATCAGCAGTGGAATAGTCAGATCAGTACGCCGCTGATTCCCACAAACAGTGTGAAGCGCGGCCACCTGAAGTGCTTCGCCGATGGCGATTTTAAGGACACACAGCTGACGGCCTTCTCGCAATTGGTGAACTACGTGTTCTATACTTATACGGTGGAGGAAGCCGATTCCGACCAGATGCCGACGAAACCACATACGCCGTTGGTCGCCTTCAAGGACTACGACGAATCAGCCTACAGCTACGTCGCGGCAACGTTTCCTGTTGGGAAGGGTGAGCTGATCCTGCTGACGGCTCCGCTGCTGATGACTAACTACGGCATGCTCGACGATGATATCCGCATCGTCATCGGGCGCCTGATGAACCGCATGCGCCACCTGCCTGTGGTGCGCACCGAGGCTTATCTCGGCGGTACAGCGCAGACGGAGGAGTCGCCCTTCTACGTGCTGCTCCAGCGTCCGCCATTGCGATGGGCGCTCTACCTGACGGTACTGACCATCCTGTTGCTGATGGTCTTTACTGCACGGCGGCGCCAGCGTGTCATTCCTGTTGTCACGCCACCCCAGAATGGCAATCTGGAATTTGTCAAACTCATTGGCACTCTCTACTGGCAGGAAGGCGACCACCGTGGACTGGTGGAGAAGAAACTACTCTACACCGCTGAGGAGATTCGGCGCCTGACAGGTCTCGACATCATGGACCCACAGGCCGGAAAGGAGACGGAGCAGCAGCTGGCCCGCCTGACGGGCATCGCCGTCGACGAGCTCCACTATATATTAAATAATGTACGCGAGGCGACGACGGGTCGCCATGTGGTCGACGAGCACGAGATGAAGACCCACATCGACAGCTTAGACAACATTCTTACAAAGCTGTCGTGACGCTTTCGTTATCGCGCGACCTCGTTATAACGAAATAACGTGATAACGTTTTAACGAGCGATTAAGACAACAAGACATCAAGACAAGAAGACATCAAAACAAGAATATAAAAAATGGAACAGAGAACCGATTTGACACACTTTGCCGAGCGCGTGGAAACGATGCGACAGAGCATCGCACAAGTGGTGGTGGGACAGCAGGAGACCGTTGACCTGCTGCTGACGGCCATCCTCGCCAACGGCCACGTGCTGATTGAGGGCGTGCCCGGCGTGGCAAAGACACTGACGGCCCGCCTGCTGGCCCGCCTCATCGACGCCCGTTTCAGCCGCGTGCAGTTCACACCCGACCTGATGCCGAGCGACGTCTTGGGCACCAACGTGTTCAACATGAAGACGCAGGACTTCGACTTCCACCGTGGACCTGTCTTTGCTGACATTGTGCTTGTCGATGAGATCAATCGTGCGCCGGCCAAGACGCAGGCTGCTCTCTTCGAGGTGATGGAGGAGCGACAGGTGACCGTCGACGGCGTGACGCACTCCTTGGGACAGTTCTACACCATCATCGCCACGCAGAACCCTGTTGAGCAGGAGGGCACCTACAAGCTGCCGGAAGCCCAGACCGACCGCTTCATGATGAAGATCACGATGGGCTACCCCAACATCGACGAGGAGATTCAGATTCTGGAGCGTCATCACCAGAACCTGCAGCTGACGGCACTCAGCGACGTGCGCCCCGTGCTCACCAAAGATGAGCTCGTCGGGATGCGGCAACTACTCACGCAGGTGTTTGTCGACCCCGTGCTGATGCGCTACATCGTGGCCGTCGTGCAGCAGACGCGCCAGTCGAAAGCCGTCTATCTGGGAGCGTCGCCGCGTGCCTCCGTCGCCCTCTTGCAGGCATCGAAAGCTTTCGCACTGCTTCAGGGACGCGACTTCGTGACACCCGACGACGTGCGCCATGTGGCACCCGCCGTCCTGCAACACCGTCTCATCCTCACGGCAGAGGCCGAGATGGAGGGCCTCACGCCTGAGAAGGCCGTGAAGCGCCTGATAGAGAAAGTGGAGGTGCCAAAGTAATCACGTGTCGTTATAGCGTTTTAACGGAATAACGTTATCACGAAGCCTCGTTATCCCGAAATAACGTTATAACGTTATCACGAAGCATCGTTATCCCGTTTTAACGACAACCGAAAAAAGAAGCGCAATGTATCTCAGACGCCGGTTCTATCTGCTGATGACAGTGACCATCTTAGTGATGGCCGCAGGCTTTGCCGTGCCGACACTGTTTGTTGTGGGCAAGATGCTGCTGGTGCTGGTGGCACTGGCTGTTGTGGCCGACATCGTGCTGCTGTGGAACCGTCGTGGCATCAGAGCCGAGCGCTCGCTGCCCGAACGCTTCTCAAATGGCGATGCCAATCCTGTGCGCATCCGTGTGGAGAGCTCCTACCCGTTTGACATTGACGTGGAAGTCATCGACGAGATTCCCGTGGTGTTCCAGCGGCGCGACGTGCTGTTCAGGGCACAGCTGGCCCCTGGCGGTGCTACTACCATCCGCTACGAGTTGACACCCACCCGCCGTGGCATCTATTGCTTCGGACGCGTCAGGGTGTTCGTCAGCACCGTGCTGGGCCTGGTGCAACGGCGCTTCACATGCTGTCAGGCACAGGACGTGAAGGTCTACCCCAGCTTCCTGATGCTGCGCCAGTATGAGCTGTTGGCCATGAGCAACCAGCTGAACGAGATGGGTATCAAGCGCATCCGTCGCATTGGTCATAACACCGACTTCGAACAGATTAAGGACTACATCGTCGGCGACGACTACCGCACCATCAACTGGCGGGCAACGGCACGCCGCTCGGTGGGCATGCCGCGCCTCATGGTGAACGTCTATCAGGAGGAACGCTCGCAGCAGGTCTACAACGTCATCGACAAAGGGCGCATGATGCAGCAGAGCTTCGCAGTGCAATCCGCATTCTCCTCCCCCTCGGGGAGGGTGGGAGAGGCTTCCATGACGCTTCTCGACTATGCCATCAATGCCTCACTGGTGCTGAGCTATGTCGCCGTTAACAAGCAGGACAAGGCCGGACTTATCACCTTCAGCGATCAGTTTGGTACCTTCGTCCCCGCCTCCCGACAGGCAGGCCAGATGCGCATCCTCCAGGAGGCGCTCTATGCTGAGCAGACCACTCCCGAAAGTGGTGGCTTCAGGGAGACCAACTACTCGGCACTCCTCGCCGGACTCTCGCGGCATGTCGGCCGTCGCTCGCTCCTCATCCTCTACACATCGTTCACCTCGATGGCCGCCCTGCGCCGTCAGCTGCCTTTCCTCCGTCAGTTGTCACAGCGCCATCGGCTCCTTGTCGTCTATTTCGAGGACGAGGAACTGCGCGACTTCACGCAGTCCTCATCGTCTTCTACGGAGCAGTACTATCAGCGTACCATTGCCGGAAAGTTCCTCTACGAACAACGTTTGATTGCGCAGACCCTCCGTCAGTATGGTATCCTGTCGCTACTGACGTCGCCCCGCCAACTGTCTGTCAACGTCATCAACAAGTATCTGGAGATAGAACGTTGAGCGAAAAAAATGGGATAAGGTTTGGCGGTTCGGAAAATTGTTTGTACCTTTGCAGCCAATTTGGCGAAAGGACGCTGGAGGTTGAAGATCGAAATTAAAGATTGAAAATCGTTCGACGTCCCCACCTGATAAACAAGAACAAATAGTCAATTAACGAAAAACATTAGAAACAATGAACGACAAGAACGAACAGAAGCAGCAAGGTCTGCAGATTGAGTTGACACCTGACAAGGCTCAGGGCGAGTATTCAAACTTTGCCATTATCACACACTCCTCGTCGGAGTTTATCGTTGACTTCGCCCGCATGATGCCCGGCGTCCAGAAGGCACAGGTGCGCAGCCGCATCATCCTCGCTCCCGAGCATGCTAAGCGCCTGCTGGGTGCCCTTCAGGAGAACATCGCTCGCTACGAGCGCAGCTTCGGACAGATTAAGCTGCCGCAGCCGCAGGGTGAGCGCACCATCGCTCCCTTCAACGTTGGCAAGGGCGAAGCGTAAAGAACAATAACCCACCACAAACCCACCCCCAATAAACCCACCCCCAACCCCTCCCCAAGGGAGGGGGGCTGGTTAGTATGAAGGCGGAAGGAACCCACCACAAACCCACCCCCAACCCCTCCTCAAGTGAGGGTTGGGGGTGGTTAATATGAAGGCGAAAGGTTCGGGAATTATCAGCGGAAGAACTATATAAGCCCCCCTCCCTTGGGGAGGGGCTGGGGGTGGGTTTTAGGGTTTAAAAAAAAGGCCCCATCAGTGTGACCGTCACGGCCGACTGATGGGGCAAATACTTATGGAGAGATTATAAGGGATAATTCCTTTTTGGGGTGGGGAAACCTTTTAGTGTTCCCCCTTCATCGTTCTGAGATCCACGAGAAGGAGCGCACAGATGGAGGGTGTCTATTCTATTTTACCTCCACATCTCCTCTAGTCCTTCACTCCTGAAGCTTGGATTACTTCTTCCCAAACAGGCTGTCGAGCAGCTCGTAGAAAGCGGGATCCTCGCCAACGATAGTCTTCACGATCTTACCCTCGGGCGAGAGGATAATCTTTGTGGGGTATCCCTGAATGCCGAAGTCTTCCTTCACCGTGCTCTCGTTGGGGCAGTAGACGTGGAGCCAGGGCAGCTCGTTCTCCTTGACGGCATTCTTCCACTTGTCCTCAGTGTCGTTGCAGTCGATGCCAAGAATTTCGAACTTGCCGGCATACTTCTTATAGTAGTTCTTCATCTCGGGGAAGCCCTTGATGCACCATCCGCACCATGAACCCCAGAAGTCGAGGATGACATACTTGCCGCGCAGCGACGACAGCGTCAGGGGCTGGCCGTTGATGTCGTTCAGCGTGAAGTCGGGGGCTTCGACACCCTCTGCCTGCTTGGCAGCCGACTCTTCCTCAGCTTTCTTCTGAGCCTCCATGCGGTCGATGACAGCCTGATAGTAAGGCTTCATGCGGCCGTTCTTCACCTTCTCGCTAAGCAGTGCCACGGCTTCGGCCATCTTCTCAGGCTTCAACTCGGGGATGAGCGTGGCGACAGCTTCCAGGTCGGGGTGGGTCTTGATGAAGTCCATCACCTTATTTTCCATTTCCTGCTGGATGGGGGTGATGGCAGCCTCATAGATCTTCATCACGGAGTCTTGGGGCACGCCCTGCTCCATCATCTTCATGCAGTTGCCCTGAATCTCCTTGGCGGGCTTCTGAGCCTCCTCGAGCATGAGGTCGACCTCGTGGTAGCCCTGGTAGAACTGTGAACCGTTGTAGTCGAAGCGTTCGTTAACATCGCCTGTCAGTTCCAGTGTCTCGCCTGGAACGGCTACAAACTGCAGTGATGCGCCCTGTTCACCGCGGAAGCACTGCGGCTCAATGATGAAGTAAGTGCTGACGGTGTCGACGTTGAGTGTGAACTCGAACTTGCCGTCCTGTACGAGCACGGTGTCGCGACTCTCACGGTCGTTCTGGTTCATGACGATGAGCGTGTCGCCCAGGTTCTTCAGGTCACCTTTCACGGTGAGGGTCTTGTCGGCGGTACAGCCAGCGATGATGGCTGCCAGTGCCAATGCGGAAATGATTTTCTTCATGTTGTTTGTTTTGGGGATGAGTTTCGTTATTGTCTTTTATAGTTATAACGTCTTTCCCCTTCGAAAAGAGTCTAAAGCAGCAATTATTTATGCTTCTTTAACGGACACTCGTTGGGAATGACTTGAAAGAAGGTTTTGAGAAGTAAGACAAAAAAGAATTAGCCGTCTCGAAATTTTTATTAAAAACAGCGTAAAACACCGTTTAAAACAGCGTAAAGCACAGCCTGCCGACACCCGCACGCCCGCCCAGCGTCATGCCCTTCTCTGCCTGCTGCGCACCCTCTGTGCCGACTACCCTCAGGCCGAAATCGTCGGCCACCGCGACCTGCCCTGGGTGCGCAAGGACTGTCCCTGCTTCGATGCCCGCGCCGAGTACGCCGACCTGTAGATATCGATGCGCCGCGTTCTGGATTCAGGACGCGGCGCATCGTTTCATCGACCTGCTTGGTTTCTAATTGTGGCGAATTCGCCATAATTAAGTAATGATATTCAAGTTTCGCAAGTTCTGCACAGCCGATGCCGTAGGCATCAGACAATGGTAGCCAGACATTTTGATGGCTGGTAATAGTTTTAGCGTAGTGAGCGTGCCGTAGGTACGCGACAAGGGTTGAATGCTGTCGCGTACCTAAGCCCCAAATACACATCGACCAGATATGAGCAAGCTCAAAAGAAGGCAAAAGAAAGGCCCTTCACTAATGTAAAAGGCTTTTTCTGTTAATAATTATTATATTATGATTATTATAGTATGATAATTAAAATATGATAATTATCTTTGTGGCCAAAAATGGCAAACGTATGGTAAACAATCCTTTTATCCTTTATGGCTACGAGTCGGAAGCGTATTTCTGCGACCGTAAAGATGAGACTGACCATTTGATCAGTTTGATAGAGAATGGCAATAATGTGGCATTGATTGCACCGCGTCGCATGGGAAAGACGGGACTGATAGAAAACATCTTTCACCAGCCGAAAGTCAGAAAGAAATACTATACCTTCCTCATTGACATTTATGCCACTAAGAACATGGAAGATATGATTGTGGCTATGGGCAGTAGTATGATGTCAGCGCTGCGGCCTTGGGGCACCAAGGTGATGAAGAAGTTCACAGACTTCCTCGCCTCCTTACGCAGCGGCATTTCTTTCGATTACATGGGTAATCCTTCATGGAATGTGGAAGTTGGTGACGTCCATGCCCCTCGGGCAACGCTTGATGAGATATTCCAATACATCGAGGCTGCCGATAAACCGTGCATCGTTGCAATTGACGAGTTCCAGGCTGTCAGCCAATATCCTGACGGCAATGCAGAAGCCTTGCTTCGCACCCATGTCCAGCGTTGCCGCAACGCCAACTTTATCTTCTCTGGCTCACAGCGGACGATGATGGCCGAGATGTTCAATAGTCCTGCCCGGCCCTTCTACCAGAGCACGTCGATGATGAATCTTGACTGTATTCCGATGGACAAATACTGCCTGTTTGCCCAGAAGCATTTCAAGTCAGCCGACAAGACACTTCCCGCCATTGTGTTCCAGACGGTGTATCAGCGGTTTGATGGTGTCACATGGTATGTACAGCGCGTTATGAACGAACTCTTTGCCATATCCTCGCCCGGTTCAACCTGCACTGTGGAGATGATAGACATTGCCATTGACAACATCCTGCGTGCCAACGAATTCAACTATCAGTCGTTGTTATTCCAACTACCGCCCAAACAGAAAATGCTGCTGATTGCCATCTGTAAGGCAGGTAAGGCTACCGCCCTCACGTCGGCAGCGTTCATCCGTCGCTGGCATCTTCCCTCGACGAGCAGCGTTCAGTCAGCCATCAAAGGACTGCTTGAAAAGAGTTTCGTCACCTCCTCTCTTGGCGTTTATGAAGTCTATGACAAATTCTTTTCCTTGTGGCTCCTGCGTCAGTAGCAACCCCGGCGTCTAAGCCATGAAGCGTGAAGCAGTTTTTTATGGCCACATACCGTAATAAACCGTGTAGAACCGTGGTGCAACGAAAAAGGGACCAAATATTTTGCTGTTTGAAATTTATGTTGTACCTTTGCAGCCGTTGAGTCACGGTTCTACACGGTTTATTACTGGACGTGGGCATAAAAACTGACAGGCAGATGGCAACCATCATTCGCATCGACAAGCAGACGGCTTTCGAGCGCTGTTTCCGCGACAACTACCAGCCGCTGTGCTACTTCGCCGCCTCGAAACTGGGTGACGACGTGGCCGCTGAGGACGTTGTGCAGGAGGTTTTTGTCCGCCTGCTGAAGGGTGACCATCAGTTCGACAGCGAGGTTCGCCTGCGCAATTTCCTCTACACCGCCGTCCACAACCAGTGCATCGACCGCCTGCGCCACCAGCAGCGCGTTGTAGCGGTGCCAGTGGAGCAGGCCAATAGCCAGTTCGACGACGAGACTGAGGCCCGCATCGTGCGTGCCGAGCTGCTGCGTCAGATAGCCGATGCCATCAGCCAGCTGTCGGAACGGCAGCGCGACGTGTTCCGCTTGGCGTATATAGAGGACAAGGGCAACGCCGAGATTGCCGAGCTGTTAGGTATGCAGGTGAACACGGTGAAGGTGCAGAAGCAGCGGGCCAAGCAGCGTCTGCGCGAACTGCTGGGCGATGTCTATCCCCTTCTTTTCCTCTTTTTACATCATTTGTAATTCACAATTCATCGTTTTCGTTCTGTCAAGTGTAGTCCTTTTGTAGCCTTTATACGTTATAAAAGAAAACAAAAGTACTACGCATCATGAACAATCCCATACAATTTGCACGTAAAATGCTCGACTTCATGAGAGGTGAACTCGATGAAGAAGAGTCTAAAGCTATGCGGCAAACCATCGATGCCAACGAACAGCTGAAAGCAATCGAGCACGACTTTGCCGACAAAGAATACATCAGTCGCGAGATGTCGCGCATGCAGTCCTTCGATGTTGAGGCTGCGCTCAGCCGTGTGCTGGAGAGCATCAACGTCCAAGAGCCCACGTCCCGTGTACAACCGTGTGAAACCGTGGCCACTCCTCATCTCCTCACCTCCTCATCTCCTCACCTCCTCATCAAGGTTGCCGCTGCCGTGGCCCTGTTGCTGGCTGTCGGCGGAGCCATCTGGTTCCACCAGTATGCGAAAGTGACGCCACCCGAGCTGTCGCAGGATGTGCTGACCGCTATCACCCGTGGCGAGAAGAGTGGCAGGGTCATGGCCACTACACAACTCCTTGACCCCACATCTCCTCAACTTGTCGACTCAACATCTCCTCAACTCCTTGACCCCTCAGCAGCTCCACAGCGCAGTGCGTGGGTGGCGCGCGTCATGGAGAGTTTGGAGGATGACTCCAAGGACGAGGTGCGCCAGATGGGCATCACCACCCGTTCGGCCAACGAGTACTGGCTGTCGCTTCCCGACGGCTCGTTGGTACACCTTAATTATAATACGCGCGTGATATACCCAGAGGTGTTTGTAGGCCAGACACGTGACGTCATCCTTGAGGGCGAGGCCTACTTCATGGTTGCCAAGGACCGCCGCCACCCGTTTGTCGTGCATACGGCGGCAGGCGAAACCCGCGTCTATGGCACCGAGTTCAACATCAATACCCGCGAGGACACCACCGAGGTGGTGCTCGTGCGAGGCAGCATCAGTGTGACGCCGACGAATGGCAGTGAGCAGATGCTCACCCCAGGCCAAAAATGTTCATTGTTCAATGCTCAATGTTCATTGGAAGAAGTCGACACTGCTCCCTATGTGGCCTGGAACACCGGTACCTTCGTCTTCGACAACGTGCCATTGCAGCAGCTCATGGATGTGCTCAGCCACTGGTACGGCTTCGAGGTGTCGTTCGTCAGCGAGGAGGCACGTGAGAAGCACTTTACTGGCGAGCTCGACCGTTATGGCTCTATCAAGCCTACGCTGGAAGCCATTGCCAATGTGACGGGGCTGCACCTTTACATCGAAAACGGTGCTATTGTTATTGAGAATTGAGAATTGGGAATTGTGAATTGAGAATTGGGAATTGTGAATTGAGAATTGACACCTGATATGAAGAAACTACTAACCTTGTGCTTGCTCCTGATGGCAACTGTGGCCATGAGCGGAGCCGTGAAGAAAACGAACCTGAAAGTGCTCTATGTGGGAGGCCACTCGAACATGGAGACCTATGCCACCGACTACGACTCAGTGGCCAATGCCCGCAGCATCGAGGAGCGCAAAGCCTCCTTCGAGCAGTTCCTCAACACCTATTTCACTACGGTCAAGGTCATCGATGCCCGCGACTACAGCTACCTGATGAGCAACGACTACGATGTCACCGTGATGGACGGACAGCCGAACCCGATAGAGCCGCGCCATGACATCATGGACGGCCAGCGCATCGTGAAGCGCATCGAGGCCAAATACTTCCCCGACGACTTCGACCGCCCCGTGCTGACCATCGCCGAGCTGGGCAAGACCATCGGCGGACGGCTGGGCCTGAAGACCGACTGGTACTGTCTCTGTCTGGACCAGTGGGCACTGGGCATGCGCACCGAGCACCCCATCTTCAAAGGCCCCTACAAGGTGACCATGACCCTCGTGGACCGTCCCACACCCGACGGTGCCAAGGAGTTTGCACCGATGGTGGGGCAGACCCTGCCCGACATGACGCCGATGTGGCGCGTCAACACGAAGGGCTACATGACCGACCCCAACTTCAAGGTGGGCATGGTGAGTCGTCCCTGGGGCTTCGAGGACTCGCCCGAGGCTGAGTGGATCTCGAGTGGCAACTGTGCCAAGTCGATTGACGCCATGGCTCTGGGACGCCACGGCAGCTTCTTCCACTGGGGCTTTGCCGCTGCACCAATGGACATGACCGACGAGGCCAAGCCGCTGCTGGCCAATGCTATCGTCTACATCTCGAAGTTTGCAGGCCAGAAAATCATTGCCCGCAAGCTCTATGAGGGTATTGCCACCCGCATCGAGGCCAAGGAGAATGCCTACCGTGTGACACGCCAGTGCTACGATGACTATAAGGCAAGCATCGAGGATTTCAATAGCAGGATGCAGCACTTCGCCGACTCGATCAAGGCGGTGGCTGCCGCCGGTGGCACGGTAGGCGAGCGCGAGGCTATGTACCTGCAGTGGCAACCGCAGCCGATACCTTCGCGTGAGGACTTCCTCCGCGAGATGGCTGGTCCGCTCTACAATGACTTTGGCACCAACGAGGCAGACTACGCGAAGTATTATGCTGAGAACACACCTTACTTCTACGGTGAGTTTGGCAGCTACGGCCTGAAGCTCGACGAGGATGCCAAGAGTCTTGCTATTCCCAACAACTCGCTGTCGTTGCTCGAGAAGGCCATCGACCTGTGGATGACCGGCAAAGATGTCGACAAGGGACGCCGTCTCTTAGAGCGCTACACCCTGCTGCGCTACGACACGCCCCAGCAGTATCGCCAGTGGATCACCAAGAACCACGACCGCCTGTTCTTCACCGAGAGTGGCGGCTGGGTATGGCTGGTCAATAGTCAGGACAAGAACGTGGAAGGCAACGACTACGGGGTGCTCCACTACAACGAGGTGCCCGAACGCCCGAAGCCCGCCATCAGCCAGGAACCCGACCGCATGAACCCCGTGGTCGTCTCGGCCATGGTGGCCGACCGTCCCGGCGGGAAGGACCTCGTCATCCGCATCAAGATGCTTGCCGGCTGGCACATCTACGGCTATGTCAGCGAGCAGGACCCCTACATTCCCACCACATTCGATATCGAGTTGCCCGAAGGCTGGCAGAAGGATGGCGACATGCAGTTGCCTCGCTTCCGCACTGAGCCTACGGGCACTACGCTTTATGAGGGCGACGTCGTGCTGCGCCAGCCGCTGAAGGGCAGTGGCCACGGCACGTTGCGCCTGACCGTTAATTACCAGACGTGCGACAATCATGCCTGTCTGCCACCCCGCGACGTTGTGTTCACACTGGAGATTTGAGACTGGAACCCCTCAATGTTCAATGCTCAATGTTCAATGTTCAATGTTCAATGTTCAATGTTCAATGCTCAATGTTCAATGGTCAATGTTCAATGAAAAAAACGAAAAAGCAACATAGTATTAACCAAAAAACTACGAGAGTATGAAACAAACGAAAAGAGCCAAACGACTGCTTGCCCTTGTTTGTGCGATGCTGATGACGCTGAGCCTCTCAGCACAGCCTGCCGACAAGAAGCGAGTGACGCTGGACATGCACAATGTCACAGTGAAGGAGTTCTTCGCGGAAGTGAAGAAACAGACGGGACTCAACTTCATGTACGATGCCGACGTGGCCGCCAAGTGGCCCAAGGTGAGCATCAAGGCAGACAAGAGACCCGCCGACGAGACCATCGACCAGGTGGTCACCTCTATCGGCTGTAACTACAGCATTAAGGACAACATTGTCACTGTCACCGAGCAACAGCTCAGCGGTCGCACGCGTACCATTAAGGGTTACGTCCGCGACACTGATGGCATGCCGCTGATTGGCGTTCCCGTCTGCATTGGCGAGAGCCGTGTCTGCACGGTCACCGATGCCGACGGTTTCTACACGTTCGACATTCCCACCGAGCGCACATCGCTGAAATTCTCGTACGTGGGCATGGAGAACAGCTACGTGACGATTGCCGCCGGACAGGCACCCGTGACGCGTGATATCACCCTCTCTTCGGGCGTCGCCCTGAAAGACGTCGTCGTCACTGGTATCTACACCCGTAACAAGGAGAGCTTCACCGGTTCTGCCGCCACCTATACGGCCAAGGAACTGAAGGAGATGGGTACGAGCAACGTGCTCCAGTCGCTGAAGACCCTCGACCCGGCTTTCGCTATCATCGAGGACACACAGTTCGGCTCCGACCCCAACCGCCTGCCGAATATGGAGATTCGCGGTAAGTCGAGCATGCTGGGTCAGCGCGACGAACTGTCGGCCGACCCCAACCAGCCGCTCTTCATCCTCGATGGCTTCGAGAGCTCGCTGCAGGCCATCAACGACCTCGACATCAACCGCATCGAGAGTATCACCATCCTGAAGGACGCCGCCTCCACCGCCATCTACGGTTCGAAGGCTGCCAACGGTGTGGTGGTCGTCGAGACGGTGAAGCCGAAGGCCGGCCAGCTGCAGGTGAGCTACACGGGCAACTTCAACATGACGGTGCCCGACCTGTCGTCGTACGACATGATGAACGCTCCTGAGAAGATTGAGTTCGAGCGCCTCTCGGGCCGCTATGACCCCGACATTGTCGAGACCGCCAACCAGACGCAGACCTCCATCGAGCTGACCGAGAACTACTACGCCCGTCTGAACTCTATCGCCCAGGGCGTGAACACCGACTGGCTGGCACAGCCCGTCCGTGTGGGTGTGAACCAGAAGCACTCGCTCTACGTGCAGGGCGGTAGCGAGACCTTCATGTTTGGCATCGGTGGCATGTACAACGGCCAGACCGGTGTGATGAAGGGCTCTGACCGTGAGGTCTTCAGCGGCAACCTCGACATGATTTATCGTGTAAAGAAGTTCCAGTTCTCGAACAAGTTCTCACTGAGCAATGCCGACTATAACAATCCGCTGGTGGGCTTCTCGGAGTATGTGCAGGCCAACCCCTACTACCGCATCTACGACAGTGAGGGCATGCTGACACAGTGGCTCGAGTACAACAACGATGTGCAGATGGCCAACCCTCTGTGGAACGCCTCGCTCAACAGCCGCAACCACGGCAACACGCTTACCCTGAGCGACCACTTCCAGGCTGAGTGGACACCTAACGAGATGTGGAAGGCCCGCGCCCGCTTCGGCGTCAGCTATAACACCGACGACACTGAGATTTTCACTTCGCCCGACAATACCAACCAGATCCTGAATAAGCCCAACGGCCGCCGTGGCGAGTATACGAAGGACAATATGCACGCCCTGTCGTACGAGGGCGACTTTAGCTTGACGTTTGCCAAGCTGTTTGCCGACGTGCATCGCCTGAATGCCGTCCTTGGTGGTGACATGTATCACATGAAGACCACGATGGAAGGCTACACCGCTGAGGGCTTCCCCCAGGGCGACTTCACACGCCCCTCGTTCGCATCGGGCTATCTGAAGGATGGCTATCCCACCTATTACGATGCCATTACCCGTTCGCTGAATGGTTACCTGAACCTCGGCTATGCCTTCATGGACCGCTACCTGCTCGACTTCTCGCTGCGTGAGAATGGCTCAAGCGTCTTCGGTAGCACCGCGAAGTGGAACACCACATGGTCGGTGGGTCTGGGATGGAACATCCACACCGAGCCGTTCATCCGTAATAACTTCAAGTGGATCGACTACTTCAAGCTCCGTGGCTCATGGGGTAACCCCGGTAACCAGAGCTTCGACTCCGGCCGCACGCTGATCACCTACGCCTTACAGTCGGGTACGCTGAACTACTTTGGTATCGGCGCACTGGCCCAACAGATTGGTAACCCCAACCTGAAGTGGCAGATTACGCAGGATAAGAACGTCGGTCTCGACCTGACGCTCTTCGACACACGCTTGTCGTTCACCGTCGACTACTACCACAAGGTGACCGACCCGCTGCTCATCGGCATCACCATGCCGCTGTCGTCGGGTACCACCGAGTACTTCTCGAACGCTGGTAAGCAGACCTCGCAGGGTCTGACCTTCACCGCCCAGTACTACATCCTGAAGAACCTCGAGAAGCGCATCATGTGGAGCATCCGCGCCACCGGTCGTACGCAGGACAACAAGATTGACGGCATCGGCAACAAGCTCGACGCCTTCAACAACAGCGGCCGCGGCTCCAGCACCACTCGCTACTTCGACGGTGCCGACCCCGAGGACATCTGGGTGGTGAAGTCGGCAGGCATCGACCCCTCGACGGGTAAGGAGCTGTTCTACGACCTGAACGGTAACTACACCTTCGACTATAGTTACGACAACGAGCAGGTCTGTGGTAACATCCGTCCCGACCTGGAAGGCGTCCTCGGCACGTCGTTCACCTATGGCGGCTTCACCGCTGGCGTGAACTTCCGCTATCAGCTGGGTGCCGACGTGTTCAACACGGCCCTGTGGAACAAGGTCGAGAACATCAACTTCCTGTACAACCAGGACCGCCGCGCACTCTACGACCGCTGGCATAAGGCTGGCGACGTCGTGCCGTTCAAGGACGTGCGCGACCAGAACCCGTCGCCAATGACCTCACGTTTCATCCAGAACGAGAAGACCCTCACCCTGGAGTCCGTACACTTGGAGTACCAGTTCTTCAGCGACAGCTGGATCAGGCACCTTGGACTGGGTAGCCTCCGCTTCTTTGCTGACGCCCGCGACCTGGTGCGTCTCTCTACCATCCGTGCTGAGCGCGGTACGTCCTATCCGTATGCACGTACCATCGAGGCAGGTATCTCGCTGAATTTCTAATTGATAATTGATAACTGATAATTATGAGTACAAAGATATATAATAAGGTAAAGGCGACACTGTCCTACTTACTCCTTACTCCGCTGCTCTTTACTACTGTATCCTGCGACGACTATCTCGATGTGACGCCCAGCGACAAGCAGACCGCCGCACAGGTGTTCGCCAACAAGGCCGGATTCTACACGGTGGCCAACGGTATCTACGACGGACTGGCCAGCGATGCGCTGTATGGCCGTCAGATGACTTGGGAGGCTGTCGACGTCATGTCGCAAGGCTACAGCACGAGCAACAGTGCCCAGTATCTCAAGTCGCTCGCTGCCTGCAGCTACACCGACAACTATGCCTCGCCCGTGCTTGCCAGCATTTGGACGAAGGCCTATGAGCTGATTATGAATTGCAACCTGCTGATCGACCAGATTGACCATCAGCAAGGCATGCTGACTTCGGCCGAAGCCAGCGTCCTGAAGGGCGAGATGCTCGCCGTGCGTGCGTTCCTGCACCTCGACATGCTCCGCCTCTTTGGACCGTCGCCCGCTTATGGCACCGACCAGCTGGCCATTCCCTACAACGAGTCGGTCGATGTGTTTGCCCACGATCTTCTCAGCATCAAGGATGCTGGCGAGAAGATCATCCGTGACCTCGACCAGGCCGAGCAACTGCTGCAGCAGGATCCCATCATTGAGAACGGTCCGATGATGAGTCCTCCGGAAGGCATCGAGAGCGTGCAGCAGCGCTATCGCCAGTACCGCATGAACTACTATGCCGTCATCGCCCTGAAGGCTCGCGCCTATCTCTGGGTGGGTGACCTTGTCAACGCCAAGGCTCAGGCTTTGCGGCTGATTAACGACAGCAAGGTGCAGCAGATGTTCCCTGCCGTCGACCCGAACAAGCTTCTGGCCAACACCTCGAACCCCGACCGCGTGTTCTCCTCGGAAGTGCTGATGGGCATCTACGACAAGGATCGCAACCAGGTCTTTACCGACTTCTTTGCCTCCTCGGCCGTAAAGACGCAGCGCCTGCAGCCCCGTGCCGATTTCATTACCGGTGAATACGGACTGTTTGCCAACCTGTTCCTCGGCGTCGAGTCGAACGACTACCGTTACCAGGCCCAGTGGGAGGCAGCTTCAGGAACGGGTGCCCAGGGCCACAGCTTCATTAAGTATAAGGAGATCGACCAGCCCGACCCGGACGACGAGGACTCTGAGTACTACTATGCTAAGATGATTCCGCTGGTGAAGATGCAGGAGATGTATCTCATTGCCTGCGAGAGCTCTGAGGACGTCACTGAGAAGGTCTACTGGCTCAACCAGGCCCGCATACGCCGTGGTCTCTACGACCTGGAAATGGTGGGCATGACCGACTATTACGTCATGTACTGGGACTATGGCTACGGCAACGTGTTTGTCTCCAACGAGTATCGCCGCGAGTTCTGGGGCGAGGGCCAGTGGTTCTACTTCGCCAAGCGTGTCGACATCGTTGGCTATGGTTTTGGAGCAGGTTATTATTTCGACAATGGCGCCGATATGGCTGTCGCGCAGTTCGACATTAAGCCGCCGCTGCCTGCTGGTGAAATGAAGTGATAAGTGATAAGTGAACAATGAAAACAAAAGTAGAAAAACTATGAAGAAGATATTATTATTAGCAGTGCTGGCCGTGGTCTCGTTCGTGGCCTGCGACCGCGACGAGGTGAATACCTTCGACAGCGACGATGCCTGCATCTATTTCCAGACGGGTGTTCAGAAACGTTTCTTCCTGAACATCGACGAGTATTGGGATACGCTGCGATATACTTTCAGTAAGGAGAACGTTGACGTGATGACGCATGTGGAAACATGCCGCCTGCGCACATTGGGTAAGGTGCGTGACTACGACCGCCCCGTGCGCGTAGTGGTCGATGCCGAGAACACTACCGCCGTAGAAGGCGTACACTACAGGGTTGACCTCAACAATGTGGTTGTTCCCGCTGGTGCCGCCGAGGTGGAGATTCCCGTCACCTTCCTGCGCGACAAGAGCTTGCGCGAAACAGAGTTCCGCCTGATGCTTAAGGTGGAGGCCAACGAGAACTTCAAGGTGCCGTTTACGCGCCAGAAGAATACGAACATCTATTACTCTGCCGGTGACACTATCATGGCCGACCGCTTCCTGTTCATGGTCAACGAGTTCTACTCCATTCCTTTCCAGTGGGAAATGTTTGGACTGGACGCCCTGGGACCATGGACCATCACGAAGCAGCGCGTGATTGACGACCTGCTCGGTTTCACGGCCTACGACTGGAGTCAAGAGGGTTGGCGAGCTGGCGACGCCAAGATTCTGCCTGCTCGCTTCCCCTACATCGCCATCAAGGTGCGCAACTACCTTCAGGAGATGGCCGACAACGGCACGCCGGTGCTCGACGAGGACGGCAGCTACATGCAGTTGGGCGACGCCTATAAGGTAGACTATTCGAAGTATTTATAATGTAAGGAGGAACAAGAATATGAAAAAGATATTATTTGCCCTGTTGGCTGTACTGCCGCTTTTCACAGCCTGTATTGAGGACGACGGCAACTACAACTATACCGAGACGGCTGAAATCAGCATTGAGAACATCCCCCAGCTGACCGAGGTGCTGGCCTATGTTGACCATGTGAAGCTGTCGCCGAGGTTTATTTCTTCCATTGAGGGGGAGATTAAGCCTAATGACCCGAACTACACCGTGCAGTATCGTTTCGGACACAAGGGTATGGGTAGCATGGGCGTCGACTCCGTGGCCATGAAATCCATCGTATGGGAAGACTGGACACCGGCTTCGGGCTTCGACATCGACCACCACGTGGAATACAGCACGGGTGCCTACTTGCTTTGGGTGACCATCACCGACAACCGTAACGGCTCGGTGACCTCCAAGCAGTTCGAGATTACCATTGGCTCGACCACCTACGAGGGCTGGCTCGTACTCTGTGACGAGGGCAGCGACGAGCGTGTCCGATTGGACATGATCTCCAAGATTTCAAGCACCCGCACGGAGGCAGTCCACGACATTGCTGCCGGCCTGCCCCTGTTGCACCATGCCACCTGCATTCATCCCTTCACGCAGGGCTCCACCCCCGGCGACCAAGTCTATCTGTTCAGCCGCGAAGGCTCATACCAGCTGGATGCAGAATCGCTGGAGTCAGAACCCGAACTGGAATACAACAACCTGCGATTCTCGTTCGACCCGGGCGAGACCATCATCAAGGAAGACCTGCTGGCTGGCTCCACCGACGGGTGGCTGCAGAAGTACAAGGTCTGCTTTGGCGAGACGGGCAACGCCTACCTGTTTGCCGACGGTACATACGGTGCCTGCTTCTCGCTGCCCATCAACACGACTGTCGAGGGTGGCCAGCCCGAGTTCCGCGTGGCACCCTATATGGGTTACAACTGGACACGCCCCTGGGACGCCTCCTACGCCAGCAACATCCTGTTCTACGACATCGACAACCGCCGCTTCATGGTGTTCCTCGGTGGCACGGACTTTGCCGACGACGGACGCCTGCAGCTCAATGTCATTGCCGACCCGACAGCTTCGGAGCCACAGCTCTTCTCCTATTCCACCGGCAAGGACTTCGTCTACATGCAGAGCACACGCCGAAGCAACGGACTGGTCTACGCTATTCTGCAGGACCCTGCCACCGGCAAGCGCAGCATCTACGGCATCAACCTCGGCGGCTCGACCATCGTGCAAGAGCTGTTCATCGACAATGTGGATGCCCCGGGCTTCGAGCAGGCCACGCAGTTTGCATTCGACAACCGCTTCCCACTGCTGTTCTACAGCGTAGGTTCGAAGCTCTATCTCTACAACCTCGGCACGAAGCAGGCGAAAGAGCTGGAGACAGGCCTGGGCAGCGACGAGATTACGAAGTTGAAGTTTAACCTCTACCGTGCTCCCGACTACTCGAATCTGGCCAACCAAAGCGAGGAGTTCATGAACCAGCAGTACCGGCTCACCGTCTGCTCGTACAATAGCGGCGACGTGAATGGCGGTAAGGTGACGTTCTATGACGTGGACGGTGTCAGCAACAACATCACGAAGGGTGAGCAGTACGCAGGCTTCGCAAAGATTGTGGACATCGCTTATCGTGAGCGTGAAAACGACTAAAAATGACTTATGACGATGAAGAAACTAATGATAATCGCAGCCATGGCACTCTCGACGCTGAGTGCCATGGCTCAGCCACAGCAACGCGAGCTGTCGGCAGCCGACAAGATTCAGATGGATATGCAGAATGCATTCTTTGCCGGCATGGGTGATGTGTTGCAAAAATTGGAGGAGCTGAACAAGGCCTACTATGAGACGGATAACCGGGATTCTGTCGCTGAACTGATGAAGCCATGGCAGAAAATCTATATGGAACGTCAGAAGGCGTACATGGAGAAATATCCCTCCACGGCACTGGCTTCAGCCTTCCTGCGCGCTGAACTCGGTCGTATGTCCGTCGATGAAATGAAAGCGGCCTACGGAAAGCTCGACGAGACCGCCCGAGAGACCTCGTCGGGTAAGGAGATGGCTAAAGAGATTGCCACGCTGGAGCGTGTAGCTCCCGGTAATCCTGCACCAGAAATTGCCAAGGACGACTTCGTGACGGGCAAGCCTTTCAGCTTGTCATCGCTGAAAGGCAAGGTTGTGCTGCTCGACTTCTGGGCTTCATGGTGCAAGCCGTGCCGTGCCAGCAATCCCCATGTGAAGGCACTCTACGACAAGTACAGCAAGAAGGGCTTTGACGTGGTCTACGTGGCCGACAACGACAGTAATCCCGACCAGGCGCTGAAAGCCATCGACGAGGACGGCATCAAGAAGTACCACCACGTGCTCCGTGGCCTGAAGCACAGGACGAGTGCAGAGGGACAGTTTGCCGGTTACGACGACAGCGAGGATGTGAGCAAGCTCTATGCCGTTCACTTCCTGCCCACGAAGTACCTTATCGACCGCGACGGTAACATCATCGGCATGGTCGACGACGAGTCGCTTGACGCCAAACTCAAGGAGATTTTCGGATTCTAAGAAGAAGTTTTAAAAATAACTTGGTATTGTTCTAAAACTATTATGATAGAAATGAAAAAAACTATTCTTTTCGCAGCCTTGGCCGTCGTAGTGGCCGCCAGCTGCACCAGTGAGGGTAACAAATATGTAGTTAATGGCAATGTCGGTGGCGACCAGGATGGTAAGACCGTCTATCTGAGCTATCAGGTGGGCGACAGCGCCGTGATTGACAGCGTCGTGATTGCCGACGGTAAGTTTACGTTCAAAGGAACCCTCGACCGCCCCTATCGTGGTGCCGCCATTCTTATCGGCAACATGAACGATCGGCAGAACCGCCCCGACTACCGCCAGGTGGCCCTCGAGCCTGGAACCATCACCGTCAATGCTGAGTCTGGCAAGCTGACCGATGCTACCATCACTGGCGGCAAGACACAGACTGAGATGAATGAGCTGCTTGCCCAGCTGAAACCCATGACCGACAAGTTCCAGGAGTTCAACGAGAAGTACTATGCCATTACCACGCAGGAGGGCAAGGACTCGCTGAATGCGCTCATGGAGCCGGTGCGTAAGGCGTATGGTGAGATCTGCTCTAACTTCTACAAGACCAACACTGCCAGCTATCTGGCTCCCTACTACCTCCGCATGGACATGGGCGATATGAGCTACGAGGACATTAAGGCTGTCTACGACGCTTTTTCCGATGATGTGAAGCTTTATGGCGACGGCATTGAGGAGGTGAAGAAGGAACTCGACGCCCTGGAGCGCATACAGCCGGGCAAGGAGGCTCCCGACTTCACCGCCAAGGACATCAACGGCAACGACTTCACGCTCTCGAGTCTGAAAGGTAAAGTGGTCATCATCGACTTCTGGGCCTCGTGGTGCGTGCCCTGCCGCAAGAGCAATCCCCACATGTTGGAGCTCTACAAGAAGTATCACGACCAGGGCCTCGAGATGGTCTACGTCAGTGACGACGACAATGCCGAGGACAAGTGGCGCAAGGCCGTCGAGGAGGACAAGCTCACGGGCGAAGGCTTCCACCACGTGTTGCGCGGCCTGAAGTGGGACCGTTCGAAGGGCATGGCTGGCATCGACCACACCAACGACATCTCTGACAAGTACGCCATCCACTACCTGCCCACGAAGTACCTCATCGACCGCGAGGGTAAGATGGTGTGCAAGATCAATGAGGGCGAAGACGACAAGCTGGATGCCCAGATTGAGGCACTGCTGAAGTAACGTTATTCAACTTTCTCAAGTTGGGTAGTAAGAACTATCTCTAACTACAGAAGTTCTTCGCAGAGCGAAGCGGCAAAGCCGAGCGGAACGAAAGCGAAATTTGAATAACGTCATTACTCGTTTAAACCAAAAAGCATCCTACCCCTAAACTTGGGGGGTAGGATGCTTTTCGGTTAATCTCTGTGTTCGCGAGATGAATCCTGAATCTCGGTTTTTGCGATTTTATTCTCGGGAATTGCGAGCTGAATCTCGGGAATTGCGAGCTGAATCTCGAGAGTTGTGAGCTGAATCTCGAGAGTTGCGAGCTGAATCTCGAGAGTTGCGAGCTGAATCTCGAGAGTTGTGAGCTGAAAAAGGGTGGGTATAGAAAAGACAAAAAGTATTCGAATTAACAAAAAAACATCCCGCTCATCCCGCTCATCCTGCACCCAAACTTAGGTGCAGGATGAGCGGGATGAGCGGGATAACTAGTTCTATTTCCCCCCGAACGCCTTGTCGAGGAAGTCGTAGAACTCGGGTGACTCGCCGACAACGACCTTGGCGATGCGGCCCTCAGGGTCGATGACGATCTTCGTGGGATAGCCTTTGACACCGTAGAGGTCGCTGACATCGGTTGTCTCCTTCGATTGGCGGACGTGTCGCCAGTTGGCTTCGTGCGTCTTTACGGCCTCGCGCCACTTCTCCTCAGTGTCGTTACAGTCGATGCCAAGGATTTCGAGCTTATCCTTATATTTATTATAGTACGCGCGCATGTCGGGGAAACCCTTGATGCACCATGAGCACCAGGACCCCCAGAAGTCGAGGACCACGTACTTGCCGCGCAGGCTGCTCAGTGAGAGCGGCGTGCCGTCGAGCTGTGGCAGCGTGAAGTCGGGGGCGAGGGCTTCTTCGACAATCTTCTTGGCGTTCGCCTCACGCTGCTCCTTCGATTCGAGACTCTTCAGCAGCGGCATGTAGTAGTACTGCATGCGCCCCTCGCGCACCGACGGGTCGAAAAGCTGGATGGCCGCCTTCATATCGGCAACGGTCTGGAACACGCCGACGAGCGTCATGGCGGCCTCCTGAGTGGGGTGCGCCTTGATGTAGTCGAGGACGTTGGCCTGCAGCTCCTTCATCTTGTCCTCACGGTTGTCGCGTGTGATGCTCTCGTAGATGCTGTTCGTTACGGCCTGTGCCTGCTGGCAGTCGGTATAGAACGGTGCACCGCCGACAGTGTACTTGTCGATGGAGCCGTTGACTACGACATCCTCGCCGGGCATCAGCGTGACCTGTATCACCTTCATGCTCAGCATCTGTCCCGGCTTGGGATTGGGCTTGCCCCTCATAAGCATCGTGCTGACGTGCTCAGGGGAGATGGTAAACTCGAAGTTGCCGTTGGTCATCGGGTAGACGCCATGGGTGCGTGGGTTGTCGAGGTTCATGTCAATCACGTCGACCATCAGTGAGTCGCCATCGACATCAAGATGTCCGCTGACGCGGGTGGGGGTGCCTTGAGCACCGGCCAGCATGGCCATGACGCTGGCCATCATCAGTAAAACGGTTCTTTTCATACGTTGTTTCTGCCTTTTTAGTTTGACAATTTGTTCATCTTTGATATTCTAATAACGAAGAAACAGCGGAAAAAGGGGCATCGGACAACCGTTTATTTTGATTGCTTATGCTTTTTTAACGCTATGCAGGCGGATGATGGATGCAAAAGCTCAGAAGGGCGCTCGTTAATACGATAAAATACGCACATGGATGACGAAATCAACGACGTTTTCGCTTAAACGATGTTTCTTCGTGTTATATTTTCTTAAATAGAAGTCCCAAAAACAGGTTTTGGATGAAAGATGTTAGGTGGTTTCAAATAAAATGTGTACCTTTGCAGCCCGAATTGCCCTCGCACCGTAAAGGGCAGACTATCGCATGTCGAAACATATACAATAATATATATAATAAACAAAAATCAAAAACAAAAAAAACAATTATGCCTACAATTTCACAATTGGTACGCAAAGGCAGAAAGGTGATCGTAGACAAGTCGAAGTCACCCGCGCTGGACAACTGTCCGCAGCGCCGTGGCGTCTGTGTACGCGTCTACACCACGACACCTAAAAAGCCTAATTCGGCAATGCGTAAAGTTGCCCGTGTCCGCTTGACTAACCAGAAGGAAGTCAACAGTTACATTCCCGGTGAGGGTCACAACCTGCAGGAGCACAGCATCGTGCTCGTTCGCGGTGGACGTGTGAAGGACCTCCCCGGCGTACGCTATCACATCGTCCGCGGTACGCTCGATACCGCCGGTGTCGCTAACCGCCTGCAGCGCCGCTCCAAGTACGGAGCCAAGCGCCCGAAGAAGGCCAAGAAGTAAGAAGAGTTGGTGAGTTTTTGAGTTTTTAAGTTTGTGAGTGCTCGGTGATGAGCAGGCTCAAAACGAAGGAGGAACTCAAGGAACTCAAAAACTCAAAAACTTACAAAACTCAGAAAACTTAAACGAAAAAACCGTTTTGCTGGAGATTCTTGATGTAAGGACGCAAACAATAACGAAGCGCGTCATCAGAAAAGGTTGAGTAAATGCCCGAGAGCGTGGCGTTGAAGACACAGACAAAGAACAGCCCCAAGCAGACAAAAATCATTCAAAACAAACAATGAGAAAAGCAAAACCCAAGAAGCGCGTGATCCTTCCCGATCCCGTTTTCAACGACAAGAAAGTGTCGAAATTTGTGAACCACCTGATGTACGACGGCAAGAAGTCGAAGTCGTACGAGATCTTCTACAACTCGCTGGAGATTGTAAAGAACAAGATGAAGGATGCTGATAAGACTCCGCTGGAGATCTGGAAGCAGGCCCTGGACAACATCACCCCGCAGGTCGAGGTGAAGAGCCGTCGTATCGGCGGTGCCACCTTCCAGGTGCCCACTGAGATTCGCCCGGACCGTAAGGAGAGCGTCTCGATGAAGAACATGATTCAGTTTGCCCGCAAGCGCAGTGGCAAGTCGATGGCTGAGAAGCTCTCGGCAGAGATTATGGACGCCTTCAACAACCAGGGCGGCGCTTTCAAGCGTAAGGAGGATATGCACCGCATGGCCGAGGCCAACCGTGCCTTCGCCCACTTCCGCTTCTAATACGATTAGCTTTTGCTCTCGCACAGACTACGGGGGAGGCCCCACGGTGCTCCCCCCGTTTTTTTTTCAATCATAATGACCCTCCTGTGCGAGTAATAGGTAGAAAGACGACACAGGATAACGAATAGAGAAAGAATAGAAAGCATGGCAACACAAGATTTGCACCTGACGCGCAACATCGGTATCATGGCTCACATCGATGCCGGTAAAACCACCACGTCGGAGCGCATACTGTTCTATACTGGCAAAACGCACAAGATCGGCGAAGTGCACGACGGTGCGGCCACCATGGACTGGATGGCTCAGGAACAGGAGCGTGGCATCACCATTACCTCGGCAGCTACTACGTGCTACTGGGAATGGAACAAGAAGAAATACAAGATTAATCTCATCGACACACCGGGACACGTCGACTTCACCGCCGAGGTGGAGCGCTCGTTGCGTGTGCTCGATGGTGCCGTCGCCACCTACTCGGCCGCTGACGGCGTGCAGCCACAGTCAGAGACCGTCTGGCGTCAGGCTGACAAGTACAATGTGCCTCGTATAGGTTACGTGAACAAGATGGACCGCTCGGGCGCCGACTTCTTTGAGACGGTGCAGCAGATGCGCGACATCCTGGGAGCCAACCCTGTGGTCATCCAGGTGCCCATCGGTGCCGAGGAGAACTTCAAGGGCGTGGTCGACCTCATCAAGATGAAGGCCATCCTGTGGCACGATGAGACCATGGGTGCCGAATACGATATTGAGGACATTCCCCAGGATCTCATCGAGGAGTGCGACGAGTGGCGCAACAAGCTGCTCGAAGCCGCTGCCGAGTATGACGAGGCCCTGATGGAGAAATACTTCGACGATCCTGCCTCCATCACTGAAGCAGAAATCATTGCCGCCATTCGTAAGGGCACCTGCGACATGCAGTGCACGCCCATGGTGTGCGGCTCAAGCTATAAGAACAAGGGCGTGCAGCCCCTGCTCGACTATGTGTGCGCATTCCTGCCCGCACCCGTCGACATCGACGTCATCAAAGGCATGAACCCCAACACCGACGAGGAAGAGGACCGTCGTCCTAGCGAGGATGATCCCACAGCCGCCCTCGCCTTTAAGATTGCCACCGACCCGTTCATGGGTCGCCTGGTGTTCTTCCGTGTCTATTCAGGCTCGGTAAAGGCCGGCAGCTACGTCTTCAATCCCCGTTCGGGCAAGAAGGAGCGCATCAGCCGCCTCTTCCAGATGAACTCGAACAAGGAGATTCCTATGGACAGCATAGACGCTGGCGACATTGGCGCTGGCGTGGGCTTCAAGGATATCCACACTGGCGACACCCTCTGCGACGAGGACAAGCCCATCGTGCTCGAGTCGATGACGTTCCCCGACACGGTCATCTCGATTGCCGTGGAGCCGAAGTCGCAGGCCGACATTGCCAAGCTGGACAACGGACTGGCTAAGCTGGCCGAGGAAGACCCGACGTTCACCGTCCGCACCGACGAGCAGTCGGGACAGACCATCATCTCGGGTATGGGTGAGCTGCACCTCGACATCATCATCGACCGTCTGAAGCGCGAGTTCAAGGTGGAGTGCAACCAGGGTAAGCCTCAGGTGAACTACAAGGAAGCCATCACCAAGACCGTCGAGATTGACGAGACCTACAAGAAGCAGTCCGGCGGACGTGGTAAGTACGCCAAGATGCTCGTGCAGGTGGGACCTGTCGATGACGACTGGAACATCAAGGAGAATGGCGGACTGCAGTTTGTCAACGAGGTGAAGGGTGGCAACATCCCCAAGGAGTTCATTCCCAGCATCCAGAAGGGCTTCGAGGCTGCCATGAAGAACGGTATCCTCGGTGGCTATCCCCTGGATTCGCTGAAGGTCACTGTCGTCGATGGTGCCTACCACCCAGTCGACTCCGACCAGCTGTCGTTCGAGATCGCTGCCCAGATGGCCTACAAGGAGGCTTGCGCAAAGGCTAAGCCTGTGCTGATGGAGCCCATCATGAAGCTCGAGGTGGTGACACCCGAGGAGAACATGGGCGACGTCATCGGCGACCTGAACAAGCGCCGCGGACAGGTGGAGGGCATGGACGAGGCCCGCTCGGGTGCCCGCGTCATCAAGGCTCAGGTGCCCCTGTCGGAGATGTTCGGCTATGTCACCGCCCTGCGCACCATCACCAGCGGTCGTGCCACCAGCTCCATGGAGTACGACCACCACGCACCGCTCGTCAGCTCCATCGCCAAGGCTGTCCTCACCGAAGCCGGCGGACGTGCTGACCTGGTGTAAGTGGAAAGTGAAGAGGAGGGCAAAAAACATAAAAAGTCGACGAAAAGTTTGGAGGTTACGAGAAAAGTTCGTACCTTTGCAGCCCCAAAAGAAAACTCCGCTGAGCAAATGACTCTTTAGCGGCAGTAAATAGTAAATCGTAAATTGTTAAATTGTAAATTAAAACAATGAGTCAAAAAATTCGTATCAAGCTGAAGAGCTACGACCACAAATTGGTCGACAAGTCAGCAGAGAAAATCGTGAAGGCCGTCAAGGCCACGGGTGCAGTCATCAGCGGTCCTATCCCCCTGCCCACCCACAAGCGTATCTACACCGTCAACCGCTCGACCTTCGTCAACAAGAAGGCCCGCGAGCAGTTCCAGCTCAGCGACTACAAGCGCCTCATCGACATCTACTCGTCGACGGCTAAGACTGTGGACGCCCTGATGAAGCTCGAACTCCCCAGCGGCGTGGAGGTTGAAATCAAGGTATAGTCCAAGCTACAAAAAGGTTGACTATCATAAAAAAACGGGCGAATCGTTTGGCGATTCGCCCGCTTTTTCGTAACTTTGGCTTCGCCGAAGTTACTTTCACTCGGAAATGAAAAGAAAAAATAGTTTTTCTTTTGCATTTCTCTCGTTTTTTCGTAACTTTGGCTTCGCCGAAGTTACTTTCACTCGGAAATGAAAAGAAAAAATAGTTTTTCTTTTGCATTTCTCTCGTTTTTTCGTAACTTTGCACCGCAAAGAGTAATGATTATGGAGATCGGCAAGCCAAAACGTATACCTTACGGGATGCAGAACTGGGAGGACGTGCGTCTCGACAACTACTACTATGTAGACAAGACCCGTTTCATCCAGGAGATTGAGGGCAGTAATAAGTATTTCTTCTTCATTCGACCGCGCCGCTTCGGCAAGTCGTTGCTGATGAATATGCTGCGCCAGTACTACGACGTGCGCAAGGCCGACCTCTTCGAGCGGCTTTTCGGCGACCTATGGATAGGAAGCCACCCCACACCGACGCACAACAAGTATCTGGTGCTCTATCTGAACTTCTCGCTCATCGCAGGCGGGATAGAGGGATATGAGGAAGAGCTGAACGACTATTGCCGTCTGATGACCGACGACTTCTGTTATCGTTATGCCGACTTGTTGCCTGAGGGGGCAAAGGATGGCCTAAAGGAACAAAAGACGGCCAGAGGGATGATGAACTATATCGACCTTATGGCCCGCCGCACCGGCCAGCAGATATACCTCTTCATCGACGAGTACGACCATTTCACGAATGACATTCTGGCGAACCCCGCCACTGAAGTCGCCTACAAAGCGCAGACCCACGGCACGGGGGCCTTCCGCGAGTTCTTTAACGCCTTGAAGGGGGGCACCGACAGTGCCATCAAGCGGCTGTTCATCACCGGCGTGTCACCTGTGACGATGGACGACCTGACCAGCGGATTCAACATCGGCACAAACTACACCACGCAGCCGGAGTTCAATGCCATGGTGGGATTCACTGAACAGGAGGTGCGCGAGATGCTGGACTACTACCGGCAGTTTTACACCTTCAGCCACACCACCGACCAGCTGATAGAGGTGATGAAGCCGTGGTACGACAACTATTGCTTCTCAGTAAAATGTCTCAACGACTCACCCATGTACAATAGCGACATGGTGCTCTACTTCGTCGATAACTATATTCGCAACGACGGAGAACTGCCCGAGAAGATGCTCGACGCGAACATCCGCACCGACTACAACAAGCTGCGGATGCTCATACGTAAGGACCGGGGCTTCGAGCATAATGCCAGCATCATACAGCACATCGTGGAGACCGGTGGCATCGCCGCCGACCTGAAGGACCATTTCCCCTCTGAGAGCATCACCGACCCCGACAACTTCGTGTCGCTGCTCTATTACTTTGGTATGCTCTCCATAGCGGGCAGGAGCGGGCTCAGGGGCATCAAGTTCCGCATCCCCAACCAGGTGGTGCGCGAGCAGCTATATGGCTATCTGACACGGGCCTATCAGGAGAACGACCTCTCGCTCGACAGCCGTTCCCGCGATATATTGATGGACAACATGGCCCTCTATGGCGACTGGCATCCTTACTTCGACTACATCGCCGAGACGCTGCGTCGCTTCTCCTCACAGCGCGACAAGCAGAAGGGCGAGGCATACGTCCACGGCTTCACCTTGGCGCAGACATGCCTCAACAACATCTACCTGCCCATCAGCGAGCTCGACGCGGGGGTTGGCAACGGCTATGCCGACATCTACCTGCAGCCGCGCCTCGGTGTCTATCCCGACATCGCCCACAGCTATGTCCTCGAGCTGAAGTACCTGCCGGGCAGTGCCACCGACACCGACGTGGCACGTGCCCGCGAGACCGCCATCGGTCAGCTCACCCGCTACGCCAATGCCGTGGCCATAGAGCGAACCTACAAACCCACACAGCTCCACCGCCTCATCCTACTGTGGCGTGGCATGGAGCTGGCAGTGGCAGAAGAGTTTTAACCATTTTAGAAGAAGCTTCTATGATTAAGTATAACATTACCCCCCCCCCCACAAATTCTCGTAATTCGCTAATTATTAGCGATTTATATACTGTCTATACCAAAGTGTACGAGGCACGTCTGTAACCTGTCATGGGTACAGTCGTGCCTCGTTTCGTGAATATCTTTTTTGCCTGATCATATATTATACATATTATTAACCAACAAAAAAATTATGCTTATGAAAAAGTTATTTCTTTCATTAGTGATGATGCTCACGGCCACTTCGGCGGCGTGGGCACAGTATGTCGAGCAGGATGGACTTTGGTTCAGCCTACATGACACAAACCCCAAGTACGCACAGGTGGAGGAACCCGAATCGGGCTCCTACTCTGGCGAAATCAACATTCCTTCGGTCGTCAGCTATGGCGGCGAGGACTACCCGGTGACATACATTGGCTGGAATGCCTTCAAGGAGTCAGCCGTCACCAAGGTCACCATCCCCAGCTCGGTGACGCACATCCTCGGCTCTGCTTTCCAAGGTTGTGCCAGCTTGACGGAAGTCAACTTGTCCGAAGGACTTGAGTATATCAGTTCCTATGTCTTCCAAGGCAGTGCTGTCACCTCCCTTACCATCCCTGGCACGGTGACCAGTATCCAGACTTTTGCCATGGAAGCCATGACGAGCCTTACCAAGCTGACCTTCGCGTATGGTACGGAGGAGTTGGCTTTGGATTGGACTGTTTTTAACGGCACCAACAACGTCACCGAGTTGGTTGTCGACCGCTATTATACTTTTGGTAACGGTAATGGTATCAGTTACAGCACTGTCAAGAAGGTCACCTTCGGCGAACATCTCACCACGATACCATACAGTGTTTGTCAAGGTATGTCGCTGAACGAGCTGAACGTGGGTGCCAACGTCACCGCCATTGACAGATACGCTTTTGCGGACTGCACGCTACCCGAGGGCTACAATTTCCCCTTTACCCAAATCAAGGAGATAAAGGAGGGGGCATTCTACCCCACCAAAAACCTGCCAGCCAATCTCGACCTGTCGGGCGTGGAGACCATAGAGAGTATGGCCTTCGCCAACTGTGCAATACAAACTGTAAAGTTGGGCAGCAGCCTGACTACATTAGGTAATGGTGCCTTCAGTTATTGTGACCAACTCACCGCTATCAACATTCCTGGTAGCATCAACAGCTTTACCGCCGCTACGTTCCAGTATTGCACCGCCCTGACGAATGTCACCTTCGATTACGGCAGCACGGCGCTTACCCTCGAGGACGGCACGTTCAGCTATGCTACGAATCTCACCATCGACCGTACCATTAGCGGCACCACACCCTTCAGCACCACGGCTGTGACGAAGGTCGCCCTCGGCTCGCACATGGCTTCGACATCGGCCATACAGAGCCTCAACCTGAGCCAGTATACCGGCCTGACCGAGTTAGAGCTGTTAGAAGGCTGGACAACGGTTCCAAGCAATGCCTTCATGGATATTGCCACCGTGACAACACTCACGCTGCCAAATGGACTGAAGACTATCGGTTATCAAGCCTTCTCAGGTTGCACAGGTCTGACCTCCGTCAACTTGCCTGATGGTTTGGAGACGATTGGAGACGGAGCTTTCCGCAATTGTACTGCTACGTTCAATGGTGTTCCCAGTACGGTGACAAGCATTGGCCAGTCGGCTTTCTCTGGCTGCACAGGCCTAACCGGTGCCCTCGTCGTTCCTGCAGGTGTGACACAATTAGGCGGTTCTACATTCTCTGGTACGGGTATTACGTCAGTCACCATTCCTGGAACTGTCACAACAATTAGTCAAAGTGACTTCGGCAACTGTGCAAACCTGACGAGTGTCACGCTGCTCAGTGGTGAGAATAAGCTGACCATAGGTAAGAGATGTTTCTATAACAGTAACAACATCACCGACGTGACGATAGACCGCGATTTCACCTATTACAACGATTTAGAGAAGAATCGCTCTCCGTTTAATACTGCTATTGAGCGTGTCACCTTCGGCAGCAATGTGACTCGAGTCGGCGACAGGGCACTTGCAAGCTGCAGGAGTCTGAAAGATGTCGTTCTGCCAGATAACATCACCACGATAGGCGTGGAGGCATTCAAATGGTCTGAACCCCAAACCCTCACCCTGAGCAAGAACCTGACAACCGTTGAGGACTATGGATTCTATGGCATGATAGGCTCTGCTTTACCTACGCTCACTCTGCCCATGAATATGAGTGCGGTTGGCAAACAGGCATACTATGATATCCCTAACTTGACGGGCGTATATGTGCCTTGGATTGACCCCCTGTTTGCTCTGGCTAACGACACGGAGTCGGAGAAGACCTTCAGCTATGCTACCAATCAGACGCTGTGGATTCCCGGTGGTACGCTGGCAAGCTATCAGGCAGCCGACGGCTGGAAGCGCTTCCAAAACTTCGACTACTGGAGCTTCGTGGTGAACGCCACCGTCGCTGGTAAGGGTCAGTTAGACGTGGCCAACGGCGAGGCAGTACATGCTAACGGCACGAACACCGCAAAGAGCGTCACAGGCACACAGTTGGTGGAAGCCGGTGCTGGCGAGACTGTCAGCGGCCTCTTCGTCCGCGAGAAGGACGTTACCTTCACCTCTACTCCTGCACGCGGCTATGAGCTGAGCTCCCTGACTGCCAACGGCACCGATGTCAAGGCTGCCGGCAAGGTGGCAAATCTGCTGGCCGACCAGAATATCGCTGCCGAGTTTACACCTATTATATATAACATTACGTACAACAACCTGCTGAACGGCGTCGTTGACCCGGCCAACCCCGCCACCTACACCGTGGAGGACGCTGCCATCACGCTGGCGAACCCCACCCGTACGGGCTACACCTTCGAGGGATGGACAGGTACCGACATCGAGGGAACAGCTATGGAGGTGACCATCGCCGCAAGCTCGATAGGCGACCGTGAGTACACTGCCACGTGGAAGCCCATCGTCTACGACATCACCTACGACCTCGCAGGCGGCTCTGTGGCGACTCCCAACCCGGACAAGTACACCATCGAGACGGCCGACTTCACCCTGACCAACCCGACGAAGCTGGGCTACACCTTCCTTGGCTGGACAGGCACCGACCTGGCAGAGCCAACAACTGAGGTGCTCATTGCCAAAGGCAGCACGGGCGACCGCAGCTACACCGCCACATGGAAGGCCAACACCTACAAGGTGAGCTTCAAGGCCAATGGCGGCGAGGGCGAGATGGCCGACCAGCCGTTCACCTACGACGAGGCAGCAAAGGCTCTTACGGCCAACGCCTTCACCCGCACGGGCTACACCTACAAGGGCTGGAACACGAAGGCCGACGGTAGCGGCACGGCATACGAGGACGGCCAGGAGGTGCAGAACCTGACGTCGAAGGCTGACGACACGGTGACGCTCTATGCCCAGTGGGAGGTCATCACTTATGCTATCAGCTACGATCTCGACGGTGGCACCGTGGACGGTGAGAATCCTACGGCGTACACTGCAGAGAGCACCTTCACGCTGCTGAACCCCACCAAGGAGGGCTATGACTTCACTGGTTGGACGGGCACCGGTCTTGACAAGCCTACCATGACAGTGGTCATCGCCAAGGGTTCTACCGGTGACCGTGCATATAAGGCCACGTGGGAGCTGAAGCAGTATGCCGTGACCATCGAGACGACAGAGAACGGCACCGTGGAGGCATCGACGCTGACGCCGAAGCACGGCGAGCAGGTGGTCATCACCGTTACGCCCGACGAAGGCTGCAAACTGGTGTCGCTGACCGTCAATGGTGAGGATGTCACAGAGCAGGTGGTCGATGGAAAGTACACCATCGAGAGCGTCACCGCTGACGTCACCGTCACGGCTGTCTTCGCCATGACCTTAATTGCAGGCGACGTCAATGGTGACGGCACAGTAGGCATCGGCGACATTGTGGCTGTCACTAACGTCATGGCCGGTATTGAGCAGGACGGAGCCGTCAAGGCTCGCGCCGATGTGAACCACGACGGTGAGGTCGGTATTGGCGACATTGTGGCCATTACCAACATCATGGCTGGTTTATAATGACCTCTTAATACAACGAATTCTTGCTACCGAAGGGACGCAAGAATTCGTTGTTAAAAGGAAAGGAAATGATATACATGTTGGCACAAGACGCTGAAAACGTCTTGTGCCAACTTGCATAGTCAGCTCTGCTATACATCTATAGTTTTTTCAAAAAGTAATATCACTAATATCACACACGACGTATGTCTATGTTACACAACAGGTTAAAGTGTGATATTAATGGTGATATTGTGATATTAAAAATCGGAATTTAACAAATATTGGGCAAGTTTCGCAAGTTCTGTGCATGTTTCGCAAGTTCTGCACAGCCGATGCCGTAGGCATCAGACAAGGTTCTTCGCGAAGCGAAGCGTCGCAAGCGCCGAGCGGCCACCCATTGAAATGGCTGGTAGCAGGGGGCGGTGTAACGAGCGTGCCGTAGGTACGCGACAA
>JAFPZD010000100.1 GCA_017417465.1 Prevotella sp.
CCTAAGAAGCTGACGAAGCGATTGACGGCGGTGATTTCATTCTCGTAGGTGCTTTTGCGGACATACGGTCGGTGACTTTCAATTGCCGGCTTTGCTGCCTCGGCAAATGGCTCCTGTTGTGACGGATGGCTGACTGGTTGGCTACTCTTTCTGCAAAGGCAGAAAATAAGCACGAAATGGGAAAAAAATGCTGTAATATTCATATTTGTTTGTTTTGGGATTATCCGGCAAAGATACGTAGAAAATACTAAAAATCTACTCCTATCCGGAATAGGAGTTGAAAATAAAGGAATCGTGTGCGGGCCTCATGGCTTTTTTGAGCAAGGGGCTTGTGGTGAGCCCGGTAGAGGAGCCCAGAGCGCCTGCGCACATTTGACAAGATAGTAAAGAATGAAGTACAGAGTATGGATAATGGCAGTGGTCGGATGGCTGTCGGTGGCTTTGGCCGCCGATGCCCAGCAGCTGTCGGTGAAGACCAATCTGCTGTCTGATGCGGTGACCGTTCCCTCGCTGGGTGCCGAATATGCCGTCAGCGACCGTTGGACGGTGGCCTTGGATGCCTCGTGGATGCCCGTGCGTCAGTCGTCCGGTCACTATATGCGCCAGCTGAAGGTGCAGCCCGAGGCGCACTACTGGCTACGCGCCCCCTTCACGGGTCCTTTCGTGGGTCCTGCACTGGGCTACCGCCTGTACAACTTCGCGGGCATACCTCTCTTAAAGACGCGCGATACCCGCACGCAAGGCTACCTGCTCAGTGCGGGCGTCACCGCCGGGTGGCACTTCACGCTGTCCGACCGCTGGGGTCTGGAGCCCGCCCTGACCGTGGGCTATGCCTACACCTCTTACCGTCGCTACGATGCGCCCGACTCCCGTCAGGTCACCCGCCGCTGGTACGTCCACTACTTCGGGCCTACCAGTCTGCAACTGAACTTGGTGTATATGATTAGGTAGTTTAGAGTTTAGAGAATTAAGAATTTAGATTTAAAAATATGAGACTAAGAACCATTTTGCTATGCTGGCTTTCCGCGCTGACGGCCTTCGGCCAGACAGCCTACAAGGGCCAGCTTCACGTGAGCGGCGAACGCTTCTCTGTACAGGGCCAGCTGCTTCGTGTCTACATGAAGGTGAGCTACGATGCGTCAGCCCTCAATACCGGCGAGACGCTGCTTTTCACCCCTGTGCTGAAGACCCCGAGCCACTATGCCCGCATGACGACGGTCGCCATCAACGGCGACAGCCGCGAGCGCTACGAGCAGCGTACCGACCGTCTGCAGCAGCGCCGGCGCATCAACATCCCCGTTGTCACACGCGATGCCCGCACGGGTACTCGCTCGTTCGTCTATGACACCACCATACCTTACCAGTCGTGGATGGCTGGCTCTGCCCTGTATATCGAGTGTGAGGAGAGCACGTGGCAGGGCCGCCATCCGCATACCTACGAGGACCTGCTGCTGAGCCGTCTGCCGATGGGCCGCGGCGGTTCCTCCGTTTCCGACGTGCCGTCCGACGTTTCCGAGACACCTCGCTCCAGCGTCATGCGCATCAGCAACTCCTGGGTGCAGTTCCTTGCGCCCGCCGTTTCTTCTGTCGGCTCCACGATGGTCAGCGGCCGCTTCCAGCTGCCCTACGATATGCGTCTCAGCAAGCGGCACTACCGCCAGCTGGCCGACTCGCTGCAGGAGGTGATAGGCCGTGAGACGTCCACCTATGCCACACGCCTGCTGAGCGTCGAGCTGACAGGCTACGGTGCTCCCATCGGCAACCGCCGTAAGAACGAGCGCCGTGCCGCCGAACAGACCCTTCAGCTGCGCCAGCTGCTCACCGACCGCCATGTGACGGGCGAGAACGACCTCCGCGTGACGTGGGTTGCCGAGGACTGGGACAGCATCCGCCAGCTGGTGACCGATGCCCCCATGCCGCTGCGTCTGGCCGCCGAGGACATCATCCGCAACATCGATGTCACCCAGGGCCGTGAGGAAGCCCTGCGCACCCTTGGCTCCGGCTCCGCCTACAGCTATCTGCGCCGCTCGGTGTTCCCTGCCGTGTGCCGTCTGAGCTACCGCCTGCGCTTTACGCCCCGTGCCGTGGGCTTCACCGCTGACGGCCGTCTGAACTACTCGCTTCCGCAGGGCATCACCGCCGACAACTTCTATGCGCTGGCCTCCACCTACGAAGTCGGTTCGCGCGAGTTCAACGACATCATCGACCTGGCCGCCCGCCTGTTCCCCGACTGTGCCGAGGCCTGTATCGATGCTGCCGGTGTCGCCCTGCTGCAGGGCGATGCACAGAAGGCACACCGCTACATCACCCCCTGGGACACCGACCGCCGTTCATGGTGCAACCTCGGTCTGCTCCATCTGCTGGAGGGCAACCGCGACAAGGCCGAGGTCTACCTGAAGATGGCCGATGCCGCCGGTGTGCCGCAGGCCCGCGAAGCGCTCCGCATGCTGTTCTGGGGCCAGCCCCGTCAGCAGTAATCCGCCTCAGAAGATAAAGCGTTCTTTGACTTATTGACACAAAAAACGACAGAAACGTTTGGAAGTTTCGAAAAAAAAGCCTAATTTTGCCGTCGCAAATATTAAAGATTAACTTGATATATGGATACTTTAGCATTAGTTGTCATAGCATGTATGTCCTCAATAGCCGGTGTGGCTGGTGTTGCTGTACTTGTTGATATGTATATGGATCATAAACGAAGGATCAAGCCATTGTCATGACAGCAAAGCAGAAAGGCAAGTTTGGTGACGTGCTCTGCGACATAGGCAAATATATGCTTACTGTTGTTCCTTTCACCTATTTTATGGGTGAAAGCAAAGGTGCTATTTATATCGCCATCACTATGGTTGTCATGGGCATGTTGATTGTTGCATCAGGTCTCTATTTTACCAAGAAAAGCGAGTCTGCTTCTGTTAGTGGAACTGGCAAGAAACGTAAGATTCGCATATTGCGTAATGCTGTTTTTGTTGTAGAAGAGCAATCATAAACAGTTAAAATCTCCGAAACTATCCAAACCTCTGCATCCACGGACGGATGCAGAGGTTTTTTGTGTTCAAACTCCCCGCCCCTTTGAGGGGAGGGGCAGGGGTGGGGTAATCCCCCTCAAAAAAGAATGAAGTGACTTAAACTCACTATATAGCAAACATTATTTATTAACTTAAAAAAGCAATCTTATGAAGAAGAATCTTTTAAGACTGAGTGTCTGGGCAGCCACGCTGCTCATGGCAAGTACACTGACCAGCTGCGTCACGGAAACGGACGAGGCTCCAGAAACTATCGTGAAGAACGGTGGCCTGACCATCAACATCTCGACAGACGACATGAACGAGGCCACTCGTGCCGCAACCGATCTCACGCTGACCACCGAGGTGGCCTCCAGCCGTGAGCACACCATCAACACAATGGTCGTTGCCATCTTCGATGGAACGGCAGCGACGCTGAAGTACATGACCGAGATAGACATGAGCGCCGGAGCCGTAGCCGATGCCCGCAACGCCTCGTTCGACATGGATGCCAGCAAGGTGGCCAGTGGCGACAAAGTGGCTATAGCCATCAATGCCGAGGATGACGATTTCTCCGCAGCCAACACCGTGGGAACCAGTACGCTGGAAGACTTCAAGGGCGTCACCCGTACGCTTGACAAGTCTTTGGCAGGCACTAACACCAACGACCAGCTGCCGATGTACGGCGAGGGTACTGTGTCGGGAAGCAGCGGCCTGTTCACAGTTAATGTGACCGTATATCACCTCCTGTCGCGTATTTCATTGAACAGTGTTTCCACCCAGTTCAACTACGTAGGTTCCGTCGTAGCCAGTGCACAGTTCACGCTTACTCAGGTATTCCTCATCAATGTGCCTGAGAAGTTCAACTACAATATTGATGCCACTGACGGCCAGTATGACGCAGTAGGCAATTTCGAGGCGAATACGACCTTCTATCAGGGCGAGGCCGCAGCTCCCGACTACGGCACTATAGCTGGTGCAGACCGCACTTCTGCCGATCCTGCTGGTTCCGATCTGCATGAAGCTACCTATGGCTACAAGGACCTCATCGGCACCAGTGCCATCACTGCCGACCCCCTCTTCGGCACCAGCACATGGGGCGGCACCACCACTCCCACCAAGCGCTATCTCTACACCATGCCTAACGCCGGGCAGGATGCTCCCAAGGACTTCAACGACGCCGGCAACCAGACCTGCCTCGTGTTGAAAGGTACCTACAAGGCTACCGACGATGCTACGGAGGAGACCGTCTACTATGCCGTCAACCTGCATGAGTATGACGCCACGAACAAAACCGTGATGCCGGGCAAGAACTATGTGGTGGATGCCGTCATCAAGGGCAAGGGTGCTGAGAATCCCTACAAGGCCTTGACGGAGAGTGCCAACCTGACCGCGAACATCACTATTACAGCGTTCTCAGATGTGACGGCAGGCGTGACCTTCGGCAACGGCAACATAACCTATAACGGCACGATGCCGACCGAGACCGAACCTGCTATCGGCGACTACCTGTATGCCGACGGAACATGGAGCAACACCTACGACAACACTAAGACTGTTGTCGGCATCGTCTATTCCGTCACTCCGAAGACCGCCGATAGCAACGCCCGCTTCACTCACGGCTATGCCGTAGCCATCAAGGATGCCTCGCAAGCAGCTGCGTGGAGCACCGAGGAGACCGACGCAGGTATCACCAACATCACATGGACGGGTACCGGCGACACAGGTCGCAACAATGCACGGACTGCCATCACCAGCTTGAACGACGCTTGGAATAATGGTCGTCAGAACACTGCCGCCATTGGTACGGCAAACGCTAACTATCCTGCTTTCGCTGCTCTGGCAACGTTCAACACAACCTACCAGGTAAGCGGTCTGCACAATTCGGGCTGGTATCTGCCTGCTATCGGCGAACTGTACACTATGGTTGACAACCTGGCCAACGCCTCCTCGCAGACTATCAACACCTCTGCGTGGGATGAGAGCGGTGGTGTAGCCTGGGGTTTCTACTATCAGGATCCCGCAGCTGACGTGGTTCGTGCTGCCTTGAATGCCCGTCTGACGGTGCTGAAGGATGCCGGTGTAGATGCAGACTACTTCTCAGGTGGTAAGAACTATACCACTGACGGAAATGGCACGGCAAATAGCACCACTGCCCCCAATGCTAGTCAGGACGTGACGGGTAACGAGAGCTTCACAGCAGCGTCCAGCGTGTACTACTGGTCATCGTCAGAGTGGTCAAGTACACATGCCCTCTACCTGAACTTCAACAGCAATGGCAATCTGGGCTTCGGCCGCAGCAACGCTAAGTCTACCGCTACGTTCCGTGTTCGTCCCGTTCTCGCTTTCTGATTGAATGATTCCTATCCCCCCCGATAGTGGGGGGATATAAAAAATTAGATTTATCACCGCGATAGCGGTTCCACAATCCCCGCGATAGCGGGGTCGCGATATGGCAAAAAAGGACCAAAAGGGTCGCCACGACCCCATCAAGATCTACGCCGATGCAGTGAAGCTGCAGAACGTGATGATGCGCCTGCTGGTAACCGATACGGCCCGTGCCTACCGCTATACGGTGGTAGAGGAACTGTTCCGCATGTCGACACGGTTGGTAGAGACCGTCGACATGATGAATATGCTGCACGGCCAGGAGCGCCTTCGCTCACTACTTGAGGTGGGCGCCCTGGTTCGTACCGTGCAGACCACGGTGGGCAACCTGGTGGTCGTGCGAGCCATCAATACCTCGATCGAGGCCGACATCGCGCTCATCATCGAGGCACTTGAGAGCCAGGCGCGCAGCATGTGGTGGGAAACGAAGAATGCCGGCACACAGGCCGGAAAGGATAAAAGATAATCAGCCGGAATCCTGTGGGGCACAGCCTCGCCGGAGTGAGCTAAATAGTTGTTTTACATACAAGGGTCACCGGCTGTCAAAGCCGTCGGGAATGCATGAACGGCAAAACGGCACAGGCAGCAATTCCATAACGTGGTGGCTAAACGTCCAACGTGAACTACTGGTCATCGTCAGAGTGGTCAAGTACACATGCCCTCAACCTGAACTTCAACAGCAATGGCAATCTGAACTTCAACCGCAACAACGCTAAGTCTACCGCTACGTTCCGTGTTCGTCCCGTTCTCGCTTGTCTGTATGACATTTACGATTAATAAAAGAAGAAAATAGATAGATTATCTGTATGAATACAGAGCAACAACTGTCGCTGTTCAGCCCTGAGGAGATGGGAGGCTTCTCGCTTCAGGAGGTGCTTGAGGCTTACCGCGTTTGTTTGCGCGGCAAGAGCGGCACCTTCGAGGCCCAGAAGTTTGGCTACCGATACATGTCGGAGTGCGTCCAGTTGTGGCGTAGCCTGAACAATCAGACCTATCAGCTCAGCCTGTTCATAGCCTTTATCTCATTATATCCCGTCATGCGCGAAATCTATGGCTCGAAGTTCGTCGACCGCCTTGTTGACACCATTATCTACCTGAAGCTGCTGCCCCTGCTCGACCTCCAGTTTGTCGACGACAACTACTCCACCCGCAAGGACAAGGGTGCTCTGTACGGCATCAGACGCGTGGCCGAGATGATACGCATAGAGTCGGAGGACTACACCCGCGACTGCTACATCCTGAAGGATGACATCAAGTCGTTCTTCATGTCGATGGAGAAACAGCGGGTCATGGACAACTGGGAGGCTTTTGTCCGTGAGAACTATCACGAGGCTGACCGCGAACTGATCATAGCCACGCTGCGTAAAATCGTGTTCTTCCGCCCTGAGTTGAACTGCATCCGCAAGGGCAGCCCAAGGGACTGGGATCCCATGCCGCCCGACAAGCTGCTGGGCAGTCAAGGGGCCCGTCGCGGATTCCCCATCGGCAAGGTCATCAGCCAGCTGTCGGCACTGATGTATCTCGACACCATCGACCATCTGATTACCTACGTCTGGAAGATTCTTAACGGTCATTATATGGACGACCGCGTGATGGTTGACAAAAGCCTTGAGAAATTGCAGGAGGCTAAAAAGGAACTTGACCAGTGCCATGTAGACATTGGGCTGAGGACACATCCCCGCAAGACCTATCTGCAGCACTACACCAAGGGCGTTCTGTTCGGTGGTGCCATGATAATGCCCGGTCGTACCTATGTGAGCAACCGCACCGTCGGCAACTGCTTCCGCCAGCTGGCACGGTTCAACTACTTGGCACAGACTGAAGCAGGCTATGCAGAGCAGCATGCCGAGGAGTTTGCTTCGACACTGAACAGCTATTTCGGGCAGATGGGGCACCATGCAGAGTGGAACACCATGCACCGCATCATACGCGAAATCGACAGCGAGTGGTTTAAGGTCATGATGGTGGTGGGCAAGAGAGGCCGCTACAAGGTGTATGTCCACCCGCCATATCGCCAACGCCAAATGGTAGTCCGTAAACACAGATGTAGAATGATAACACTATTGAACAATGAAGACCATAGAAGAAGTATGCGCCTTACAGCGTGAGAACAATTGCAGCGAGATGTACCTGCGGCTGAAGGGTACGTTTTGGAAGGCCTACGACGGTGCTGCCTTTGCCATAGCCCGCATCACGGGCTACCAGATCAAGAAGCTGAAGACCGTAGACCGCTATGAGCTGGGCTTCCCGGAAAGGGCGCTCGACCGTGTGCTGGTGGCGATGGAGCAGAGCGGACTGGTGGTGACAGGCAACGAAGAGGGGCTGGTGGTCTTCACTGGCGGTGACCCCACCATAGACCCCGCCCTCGTGTACTCGGAAGAGACGGAACGCGTGGTAGACACCACAGCCGACTATCGCGCGCTGTGCCGACTGCGCAAGGAGCTATTGGACATCAATCTGGCCGACGAGACCCTGACACTGGCCATGCTGGCGGGCATGGTGCGTAACCTGCAAATCCAGAGCCTGGCCCATCTGTCATTATGAAAGGAGACGACATTGTGCGTGTTCATACACTTATCACGTGCAACATGTGGGTATATCACCCGCAGCGTTTTTAATAATTAGTCCGGGTCTGCCCAGCTGTGAAGCCGGGTGGCCCTTTTTTGAAAAAAATAACAACGATATGAAGAAGATAGAAGACTGGGAAAGAGAAGAAGCCGGTGAGAAGCGGCTTCAACAACTGGAAGAATGGCTTGGGCACAGGCCGTTGCTCAACAAGCTGTATTGTGATGTTTTAATCCGGATGGTGGGCCTGACCCATGCGGAGGCCATCTTCTCTTTCTTATGGATGATGTTTTTTGTTTTCATGGCCTTAGTGATGGCCATTGTATGCCTGCTGATGGCAGGATAACAGAGTCCCAGCTACATGACAGTAGTTGGTTTTTCATTAAGTTTAGCTTTTGGGCTTGCTGGGCTGAGAAGTCCGGCAGCCCTTTTTATGAATAACCCTTTAAACACATAACAATAATGAAACAAGAAAAAAAGTATGAATCGCAGTTGAATCTGCGCCGAGTGATGAAGAAAAAAACATGAGTGATGTTGAACTGGCGCGACGCATCGGTGTTAGCCGCCAGACCATCAACAATATTGTGAACGGCCGTAGGGAC
>JAFPZD010000101.1 GCA_017417465.1 Prevotella sp.
AGCATTGGCATATTTGTCGGCGAATGGAGCCTGAATCATGTAGAACTCTTCGCCATCGAAGTTTACTTTTTGGATGCGGCACTGAGCAGCCGTGGCACTTAGCGTCCACAGACCGCTGCTGTTAGGCCGTGCTACTTGCTTTCCGGTTTCTTTGTCAGTGATGATAAAACCTTCGCTGGCTGCCTCGATTGTAAAATTGTGCGACTTCTCAATGTCTCCGACAAGCTCAAGGCGGCCGTTAGCCTCCAGTGTATAACCATTGTCTTCGTAACCAGTGATGAGCTTGTAGGTCTGACCACTTTCGAAGCGCGGAGTGGTGCCAACCTTCACGATTCGCCAGATGTAGTGGGCGCCACCCTTCAGGTCGTAGGTGGCGTTGCCTTCAGAATCAGTCGTCCAGTAGGCATTAGAGCCCCATGTCTCCTCGGTGGCAGCATTGGTGGCTCGGATGGCATAGAAGCCGTCGGCATTGCGGGTGATGACCTGTGCCTCCCAGTTGTCGCGGTTCTGCGAGCTGGTACGGATGTACTTGGTGTTCGTCGTTGCATTGGTGGGGTTGGTGAACTGTCCACTCTTCCATCCAATGGGTTTGTAGCCACCGCCTATGGCTCGTTTCTGCAAGGTGAAGTACTTCGCCTGCTGACCATCGGTGGTGAGGGTGCCATCGGCCTTCAGATAGTAGATGCCGCGCACGGGTTCGTCGTTGAGATAATTCGTGGCGAAGTAGTAGACGCCGCCGTTCTCCAGTTCGTCGAGTGCGCGCTGATAGTCTTCATCCGTGTCGGCTTTCAGTTGGTCGGCAAAAGCGTTGATCTGCTCCTCGGTGATGGTGAGGAAGTTGATGGCGTAGCCGTTGCCAGCGGAGTAGGACTCATCCTCGTAGAGAAGGGCGACACTGCCGTCGGGCATGCGTACCATCGTGGAGTAGCACGAGCCGCCAGGCTGGATGTTCATGAAGTTTTGCCACGACGCCCCTTGGTCGATGCTCATGGCAAGTGTTAGGTTCTCGCGGGAGCCAGAATTGATATAGGAGTGCAACATGATGTCGCACTGGCCCTCGGTGGAGCGACTGTAGTAGAGGATGTCGGCATTGCAGGCGTTGCCAGAAATTTGGCTGTTGCGCCATTGCGAGTCCCATGCGGAGGCATCGGCCGACCCGGTGTTGAAGCCACGAGCACCACTCTGTCGGACGCTCACGAGGAGGTCGCCGTTGTTCATCTGCTCCAGCTTTGACTCGTCGGCACCACGATAGGCGTTGCCGGGACCGAGTGTCCAGCTGTCGCCATTGTCGGTGGAGTAGATGATGTAGCACTGAGGTGTTGACTTATCGTCGTAGGTCAGACAGTTATTAGTGAACATCACAGTGCCGTCCTTCGTCGTCAAGCCCTTACCCGATGAGATGAAGTTGCCGTAGAAGCCCAGCGAGTTTTTCTTTCCATTGACGGCGTCAGTGAAGTTACGCGTGTAGAGCTGGCGTGGTTTCGTCCAAGTCAGTCCGTTGTCGTCGCTGATACAAATGGCAGCGTTGCGCATGCCATTCCAGTACATCACCGAGCCTGCAGCCATGACACAGATTAGGCGTCCGCTCTGGGTGCGTGCCAGTGCAGGGTCGCCATAACCGTAGGTCGCCGTGTTCTTACCGTCGCCCGTGGCAATGATGTTCTGTGCGGACCACGTGTGGCCACCGTCCTCGCTGCGTCGGATGCTCACGTCGATCTTGTGGTTGCCTAAGTCGCTATTGCTATTGTAGCGACGGTCGGCAGCCACGACGATGTTACCTTGCTGGTCGAGCATCATCGCAGGGATGCGGTAGAACTGGCAGTTGTCGGTGGTAGGCACGTAGGCAAAACTCTGCGTGGCGAAGACGTGTGCCACACCATTTGGGTTGCCGAGGGAAGCTGCTACGTCGACGGTTTTTTCCTCGCCGTCGACAGTAAAGGTGATACTTGTGAGGGCAGCGTCGATGGCTTCACCCAGCGTGGCATCGGCATTCACGGACGCCGTGAGCCATAGGTGGTTGATGCCGCTCTTCATGGTGTAGTCGAGAGGCAACGTCAGTTCATTTGCCGTGGGCTCGATGGTGGCCAGTGACGTTGGTTTCGTGTTGGCATAAAACTCCGTGCCAGTGGTCTGCCACAGGGAGAGTGTGCCGATGTTGCGGCGTGTCTCGTCATCTAGCCTGATGCCCAGACCGGTGAGCTTTGCTCCCGTGACATTGCGCTGCAGGTCGATGCGCAGCAGAAGCTGGCGTTCGTTGCCGCGGCCAGCAGTCTGATAGCCCTGCTTCACTTCAGCGACGTCAATGGCGTTAGACTCGAAGGTGAGTGTGACGGTCTTTGTCGTTTCATCGATGGACACCGCTGGCGAGTCACCCTCGACAGTGAATTCGGAAGGCTGCGGTGTTACACCTGCGGGCAGGAAAAAGAATCCCTTGTTGTAGACCTTCTGCAAGCCCTTCAGTCCTGTTGTGGCGCATGCCACCTGTGTGTGGTAGTAGACCAACGCGTTGGTTTCGTTCTTCCCATCGAACACCATTTGCCAGGTTTCTAACCCAGCCTCAGAGGGAGCGACGGGATAGATAGCGAAGCGGTAGGCCGATGCACCGGCCGCTTTGCCCAAGATGTTGTCGAGCGATGGAAAGAATGCCCAGTACTGTCCGATCTGGAATCCTGTGCCGCTGTAGGTGAAGTCGAGCGCCACGGGCGATGTGCTGCCGGCAGTGTAGAAGTTAATGTAGTGGCCGTTGGCCGACTGAACGTAGATGTCGTTGCCATTGCGCTCCAGACGGATGTAGTAGGTGGCGTCGTCGGCAGCAGGCTCGGCGGCGGGCACTTGCATGAAGAGTGGGTAGCAATGCTGGTTGTTCTGCACATATTCCTTCGCTCCGTTGTAGACGTAGCGTCCGACATAGGCCGAGTTGGCATTGTCGGCCTTGCATTGAATGCGGTACCA
>JAFPZD010000102.1 GCA_017417465.1 Prevotella sp.
CAGCAACAGCGGTGTCGTCTGCGAAGCCGTACGCTTCAGGAAGTCAAACTGCGCCAATTTCAGAGCAATGACGTAAGTCTTGTTCTGCCCCTGCGAGCCCTCGCGTTTCATCAAATGGCCGTCGAGCGTGAATTCCAGATCGTCGCGATGAACACCATGCAGGGAATAGCCTACGGCTCGGTCCTTCATCCGGTCGCGCTGGATGACGTCCAACAACGGACCACGCTGACAGTGCGACACGTAGTTGAGCCCCACTTGTTCACGGTGTTGGGAGATGTCCTGGTAATACTCCTGGAAGACAGGAATCAGTTCGTCCACGAAGTCACGGCGACGGCGGAAGAGTTGTTCACCCTCCTCAGCCATCTGCTCCTCCCAGATTTGCATCAAAGCAGGGTCGGGCTCCTGGTCTTCTATCTTCAACAGGGTGTTGCGCTGTGCCAACGCGGTATTGTAACGAACCAGATGTTCAATATACGAGCGGTCGTACTGCGAAATAACCATATCCATCAGCCGACGGCGCTCCTCGCTGCCGCCCTCAATGAGCAGCGTGTCCGACGGCGATACGACCACCAGCGGGATAAGTCCGATATGCTCCGACAACCGACGATACTCTTTCTTGTTGCGCTTGAAATGTTTCTTCATGCCTCGCTTCATGCCACAGGAAATAACCTCGGAATACTCCGTCGCCACTGGGCTTTCAGCATACTGTCCCTCAATCAGACAGAACGGCTCATCATGGCGGATTACCTGCGAATCAATAGGATTGGAAGCCGACCGGCAAAACGACAGATAATAGACCACGTCGAGGACATTGGTCTTGCCTGCCCCATTCGGTCCAATGAAGCAATTCATCTTCGGCGAAAGCTTCAATTGGGCCTCTCCGATGTTCTTATAATTCAGTATCGACAGCGTCCTAAGTATCATTGCGAGCGCAAAGGTACGAAATTATTTTGTTTTTATTTGGTTTTTTGCTCACTTATTTGTACCTTTGCACCCGATTTATGCCCGAACAATAAAAAAATAATTAAAATAATGGCAAAAAACAACGTAAAAGCAGCTCCTGAAACTTTGGAGCAGCAGGTCACCAAGACCGAAGCCTTCTTCGAGAAAAATAAGAAGGCCATCATCATTTGTGTGGTTGCAATCATCGCAATCGTCGTATTAGCTATTCTCGCTAAGAACTATTATTTCGAGCCGCGTGCTAACGAAGCCAGCACCGAACTGGCCAAGAGTCAGGAACTGTTCCAGCAGGAGCAGTACGACAAGGCCCTGGCAGGCTTCCAGCAGGTTGCTGCCGACTACAGCTCAACAGACGCCGGCAATCTCGCTCAGCTTTACATCGGTCTCTGCCAGGCCAACCTCGGCAAGTGGCAGGAGGCTGTCAATGCCCTGGAGAGTTTCAGCGGCACGAACGACCAGATGATTACTCCCGCTGCTGAGGGTGCACTGGGCAATGCCTATGCCAACCTCAACCAGCTCGACAAGGCCGTAGAGCACCTGAAGAAGGCTGCCGCCATGGCCGACAACAACTCGCTGTCGCCCACATTCCTCATCCAGGCCGGTGAAATCCTTGAGAGCCAGGGTAAGAAGGACGAGGCTTTGAAGCTGTATCAGGAAGTGAAGGAGAAGTACTTCAACTCCATGCAGTATCAGACCATCGACGCTTATATTGAGCGCTGCAAGTAAATTGACAGTTGACAATTGAAAGTTGAAAATTAATGGCGACTAAAAACTTATCTGAATACAATACTGCCAAGGTACCCGATGCGTCGAACATGATATTCGGCATCGTCGTGGCAGAGTGGAATCCAGAAATTACAGGTGCACTCCTCGAGGGGTGCACCTCTACTTTGGAACGTCATGGAGCACTGCCTGAGAACATCCATGTCAAGACCGTTCCCGGATCTTTTGAGCTCATCTATGGTGCCCACCAGATGACGTTGAACGATGGTTACGACGCTGTCATCATCCTCGGTTCCGTCATCCGTGGCGAGACGCCCCATTTCGACTACATCTGCCAGGGAGTCACCGCAGGCATCGCCCGTTTGAACGCTACCAGCAACATCCCCGTCATCTTCGGACTCTTGACTACCGAGAATCTCCAGCAGGCCCAGGACCGTGCCGGAGGCCGACTGGGCAACAAGGGCGACGAATGCGCCGTAGTAGCCATCAAGATGGCAAAGTTCTAATTTGTAAGTATTTCCAGGATCTTTTTCCTGATAATGTATTCGTACTTCATGCGCAAGGCGTTCTCAGAGGATGTAAACCACTGTTGGCGAATCTGGCTGAGGTCGAAGAGGGTGGACATGCCGGCATCGTAGCGTTTCAGGGCATAGCGATAGGACAATGCGCTGGACTCTTCGGCCTTCACCTCTGCCTCATAGCGTTTCTGGGCGGTGACAGCGCCCTGCCAGGCATGACGGATATCCTTGTCGACGCGTTGCTGTGCATCGTCGTAAGCCAGTCTTGCATCCTCCAGGCTTACCTTTGCTTTTCGTATGCGGGCTTTGGTCTCAAAAGCGTCAAAGACGGGAATGGAGAGCCGCAGCCCCACAAAGCCATAGAAGTAATTCTTTCGTTTCCATTCGCCCTCTATGCCGACATGGTAGTTGAGGCTTCCGATTGGTCCCCACGGTGCAATCAGAGGCACTTGTCCGTCACGCGAAGCGTCGGCATCGAGGTTGAGCCAGAAGGTGCCGAGATTGCCTATGAGTGAGAGTGTCGGGAAATAGCCGCCGCGCGCTGTCTTTATTCCCTGTTCAGCTTGTAGAATGGTGTAGTTGGCGGACTGTACAGCGGGATGGGAGGTTTGGGGCGAGGAGTTTGGGGCAAGGGGCAAGAAGCTGTCGATGGAGTCGGCTGGCTCGCAGATGTCAAAGTCTACGGAGTCGGGGAGGTTCAAGAGCATTCTGAGGTCGAGCAAGGCCAATGCGATATCGCCTTCTGCTGCTGCCAAGAGAGCCTCGTCGCGGCTCACCATGGCCTCGGCTTCTGCCACATCGCTCTCCGGGCGTTTACCCTTGTCGAACAGCGAGCTGGCCCGCTTCAGGAGCAGTTGTGAGACTTCCTGCCGCTGTCGGGCAATGGATGCCTCGCCTTTGTTGTAGAGCAGTTGCAGATAGGCTGCTGCCACTTGTACCCTGATGTCTTTCTCCACTGAGCGCACGTCCTCGGAAGCTGCCATGAGCGAATATTTGTTGGCCTTGATCTGACTCGACAAACGATTGCCGGTATAGAGGGGGACGGCACCCATCAGCCCTATGTTGAAGAGCGACTCATTGGCATTGAACCGATTGCCGTCGCCTGAGTGGTGGAATGTGCCGATGTAGCCGCCGGCGTCGCCACTGAAGCGCGGCAAGCGGGCATCCTTGCTAGCCTGGAAATCGACCTGGCGCCGCTGTTGCTCGTGCAGCAGGTGTCTGATCTCGGTATTATGCGCTATGGCATAGTCCATGCACTCGTCAAGGGTCCACTGACGCTGGGCCCTTGCAGGGCTAAATAATAAATAAGAAATAATAAATAATAAGATATACTTTTTCATACTTAATTCTTCTGATTTCCCTTAAGTAACTCGCCAGGCTTCACGCCGCTTTTCAGTTCGATGGATAGACCGTCGGAGAGCCCGATGGTGACGGCACGGCGCTCAAACTGCTGGTGGGCGGTGTCATCGGGGTCGGAGGTAAGCACATAGACGTAAGGCTTGCCGTTCTCGAACGAAACGGCTGTCTCGTCACACGACAGCACGTTGCTGGCTGTACCTAAGATAATGCTGGCATTGGCACTGTAGCCGGAGCGGATGGTAACACTGTCGGGGATGCTGGCGGTGGCCTTCACCTCAAACATCTTCGCGCCGTTCTGCATCTCGCCTTCGGGGGCTATGTAGTCGAGCGTGGCAGGAATGGTGACCTCCTGCATAGAGCCGAGGTGCAGTTCCATGTCCATGCCCACCTTGAGCATGGCCACCTCCGTTTCGTCGATGAATCCGCGGAAGATGATGTCGCTCATGTCGGCAATCTTCGCCACCGTGGTACCCTCGGTAAAGGCGCTGGTGCCTGAAACGGAGGCGCCCTCCTTGACAGGCACGCTGAGCACTACGCCCGTCATGGTAGAACGCAGGTCGGTAATGCTGATGCCTCCCGAACGGGCTGACTGTCCGCGGGTGATGACCTGCACCTGCGACTCTGCGGCGGTGATGCTCTCACGTGCCGACGCCAGCTGGCTGCTCTTCATCTCGAACTCCTCGCGGCTCACCACGCCGTCCTTATAGAGTGATTGCACACGGTCGTACTCCCGCTGTACTTCGGCCAGATTGATGCGTGCCGCCTCCACGCGGCTCTTTGCCTCGTTGAGCTGAGCCATGTCGGGGATAATCTTGATGGTGGCTATTACGTCGCCAGCTTTTACCCTGTCGCCAGGTTCCACCAGCAGACGGCTGATGACACCCGTGGCCTGGGGCTTTACCGCCAACTGGCGCCGGGCCTCCATGCTGCCTGCCACGGTAGTCCGTTTCACCAGGGTGCGTTGCTCGGGCTTTACCAATTCATAGACTGTGGGCACAGGCTGCGACTTTTGCCAGAGAAAGTAGAGCGTGTAGACCACGAATAGTGCCAAGAGGCATAAACCGATTATTCTCAATGTTTTCTTCATATCTCAATTGTCAATTTTCAATTCTCAATTTTCAATTTATCAACTCCCCTACTCTTCCCTCAGCGCATCAATAGGCTTGATGGCGAGAGCCCGTCGGGTGGGTATCCAGCCTGCCTGCAGTCCGCCCGCCACAAGGATGAACAGGGAACCAATGGCCGTCCAGAATGGAATAGTAAGATTCTGGAATAGCATGTCGTCACCCTGGGGCAGCATACTGTCCACTGCATGTAGTATCCATGCCGCCACACACAATCCGGCCAGTCCTGCACTAAACGTCAGTACGAGACTTTCCAGCATAATATCCTTGATGATATCGATGGGCTTGGCACCGATGGCGCGTCGGATGCCAATCTCCTGAGTCCGTTCGCGAACAGTAACGAGCATGATATTGGTGATACCAATCAGTCCTGCCATTAACGTTCCTAATCCGACAATCCAAATCAAGATGTCACTACCTGTGACGAGGTTGTTGTACATGGCCGCCTCCTCGCTTACTGTAGGTGACGACAGGGCAAGCTCGTCGTCGGGGTGAATGGCGTGGTTCTCCTTGATGAGGGCAACAATCTCGCCCTTCCGTTGTTCCAGGGGAAAGGCATCGTCCATAGTGACAGAGCAGAAATCAATCTCGTCGCCACGACCGTATGCGGCCTGCTCGGTGGGCAAAGGCATGAGGATGCTTTCCGAGAGGTCGATACCGATATTTACATGGCGATTGGTACAATGGGTGACGCCGACCACTGTCAGTGCCATGCCGTTGACACTGATAGTGCTGCCCACGGTCTCTTCCGGGCTGTCAAACAGCACGTC
>JAFPZD010000103.1 GCA_017417465.1 Prevotella sp.
CTCAGGACAGTCGAAGCCCACCATTCGTGGCCTGGGTTTCAACCGCATGGCCGTGACCGAGGACGGCGTGAAGCACGAAGGACAGCAGTGGGGCGACGACCACGGATTGGAAATCGACCAGTTCAGCGTCGACCGAGCAGAAGTCATCAAAGGCCCTGCCGCCCTACTCTATGGCTCGGATGCCATCGGTGGCGTGCTGAACCTGTTCACCAACCATATCCCGACGCGAAAGTTGGAAGGTGCCGTGCAATTGTTCGGCCGCACGAACAACGAGCAGTTAGGCCTCTCGGCGAAGATTGGCGGCCGACACGACCATTTCTTCTACCGCGCCAACCTAACGCTCATCGACTACGCCGACTACCAGGTACCGACAGATAGCATACAATACTACTCCTACTGGATACGCCTGAAGAACCAGCGGCTGCGCAACACCGCTGGTCTGGAGCGCGATGGTAGTGTGATGTTGGGTTACGCCGGCTACAACTTCCATACCGATGTGCGCATCTCCGATAGCTACTCGAAGAGCGGTTTCTTTGCCAATGCACATGGACTGGAAGTGCGTTTGAGCGATATCGACTACGATCACTCACGCCGCGACATCGACTTGCCGCACCAGAGCGTAAACCACCTGAAGGTGCTGAGCCATACAACGTGGCGAAACGAACTGCTTTCGGCTGAAATAAACCTGGCCTACCAGAACAACCTGCGCAAGGAACAGTCGGAACCGGTGTCACACGGCTACATGCCGAAGCCCGCCGACCCGCTGGAACGTCGCTTCAACAAGAGCACTTACACCGCTATTGTCGGGCTGCGCTACACACCTTCGGAACGTCACGACATCCGCACGGGCGCCAGTGCCGAGTATCAGCACAACCGCCGTGCAGGCTGGGGATTCATCATTCCCGACTTCGAGACGTTGAGCATGGGCATCTATGCGATGGACCGCTATCACGTGAACGAACGCTTGATTGTGAATGCCGGCATCCGCTATGACCATGCCCACACCCACATCAGCAGCTACGAAGACTGGTACAAGACTCCCGTTGCTGGCGGCGACTCGGTCTACAAGCAGCGGTCGGCAGAGATGAGCCGCGACTTCAACAGTCTCACTTGGTCGGCAGGTGTAAACTGGAACGCCGGGGCGTGGGTTGTGAAGGCGAACATTGGCAAGAGCTTCCGCATTCCCATACCGAAGGAACTGGGTGCCGACGGTATCAACTACCACATCTTCCGCTATGAGAAGGGTAACACGGAACTCGACCCCGAGCAGTCGTACCAACTGGATGCCAGCTTCCTTTGGACTAGTGACCGGCTGACGGTGCAAGTGGACCCCTATGTGAACTACTTCCCCAACTACATCTACTTAAACCCCACATCCGACTACGTGGAGGGTCTGCAGATGTACAACTACCGACAGGCACGCGTGCTGCGCTATGGGTTGGAAGCCCAACTCACCTATGCCATCACACGTCATTGGGAAGCAGAGCTGAAGGGCGAATATCTGTATGCCGAACAGTTGTCGGGCGAGAAGAAAGGCTACACGCTACCCTTCTCAACGCCTTGGTCGGTGGATGCCGGTGTGAAGTATTCGTTCGATTGGAAGGGAGAGGGCTTTGCTAGTTTGAACGCACATGTCGTTGGAGCACAACATGAGATTGTACCACCCGAGAAGCCTACCGACGGCTATTGGACGCTGAATGCCTCGGTTGGCAAGCATTTTGCCTGTGGCAAGACGACCGTGAAAGTGGCGCTACATGCCGACAACCTGTTGAACAAGCGCTACTACGACCACACCAGCTACTACCGCCTCATCGACGTGCCCGAGCCCGGGCGCAACTGTTCGTTGATGGTGGGGCTGGAGTTTTAAAACCCCTCCCCAACCCTCCCCCAAGGAGAGGGAGCAATAAAAACAAACCATATCATTCAAAATAGAAATCAAAAATGAAAAAGAATATATATATGAGCCTTGCTGTGGCTCTCGTGAGTGTTGTTACATTGTGTTTCACTGCCTGCGGTGGCGACGACGAAGAGAAGGACATGTCGAAACCCGTCATCAGCGACAAGGGCATCACAGCCAATCCCATTGACTGCCAAACCTACCATCGTGGCGATGTCATCGCGTTCAACTATGTCTTTGAAGACGACACGGAGCTTGGCAGTTTCAACATTGAGATTCACAACAACTTCGAGCACCACACCCATAGCACATCGACGACGGAGTGCGAGGACGAGGATGAACACGAACACCACCAGCCCGTGAAGCCGTGGGTGTTCAACCAGGACTATCAGATTCCTGCCGGGCAGAAGAGTTATACCGCCCGTTTCGACATCCTGATTCCTGCTGACATCGATGAGGGCGACTACCACTTCATGGTACGTCTCACCGACCGAGCCGGCTGGCAGGAGTTGAAGGGCATTGCCATCAAGATTGTAGAATAATCATCAACCATAACAAAAAAGAAACTATGATGGATAACGAAGTATTGAAAGCATTGCATGAGCGCCGCAGCGTTCGCAAGTACAAACCCGAGCAGATCACGGATGAGGAACTCCTCACCGTGCTCGAAGCAGGCACTTATGCTCCTACGGGCATGGGCTATCAGGACCCATGGATCGTGGCCGTACAGAACCCAGAAATTATCTCACAGCTCGTCAGAATGAATGCCGAGGTGATGGGCGTCACCAGCAATCCCTACTACGATGCTCCCACCATCGTGCTGGTGTTCGGCTCTCATCCTGACAAGTGGCGCAACGCCGTGCAGGACGGTTCGCTCGTGCTCGGCAACATGATGCTCGCTGCCCACGCCATAGGTCTCGGTTCATGCTGGATCAACCGCGAGCGCGAGATGTTCGACACACCTGAAGGCAAGGAACTCATGAAGCGACTTGGCGTTTCTACCGACCTGGTGGGTATCGGAGCACTTTCGCTGGGCTATTCTTCCGCACCTGCCCGTCCGGCCAAGCCTCGTAAGGAGAACTATTTCCGCATCGTAAAATAAAGAAATCATGACAATGAGAAAACTCCTATTAGCCGTTTGCCTATTGGTGGCTGTGGGAAGCCATGCTGCATCCCAGCAAAAGCCGTTGCAAGCATCATGGGTACAAAATGACTGCCTGATTGCTACCACCGACGACATGACAACACTGGCAAACCGACTCATCGCAAGCCAAAGTGTTATAGCATGGCGCGGCGAGCGTTTGGGACTGGAGGCGGTGGTGCAGACCGATGCCACCAACGAACCGTTGATGCTCCGCTTGAAGGCCAAAGGAAAGACCGCCAGTCAGTGGGAAGCAAAGGCCGACTTCCTCGGATGGGTGCTCACGGACAGTTTCAATACGTGCGGTAACCATCCCGATGACTTGGAACCCTACCTTGTTCCTGACATCATAGGCGGCGGCGAGCAACCTAAAGATTGTAAGTTGCGCCCCGTGTGGTGTACCATAGAGGTGCCCTACAACTGCAAGGCCGGCCGCTATGAGTGGCAACTGGAGGTGGTCGGAAGTGAGTCGAAGCGCACACTGGCTCGTCTGCCCTTGCGGATGGAGGTGGTAGGTCGCACGTTGCCTCGTCCACAGGAGCAGCAGTTCCATCTGGACTACTGGCAACAGCCCTACAGCGTGAGCCGCTTCTACAACGTGCCGCGATGGAGTCAGCAACACTACGACTTGCTACGGCCCTATCTGCAGATGCTGGCTCGTGCCGGACAGAAGGTTGTCACAACCGTATTATTCTATGAACCGTGGGGCGCACAGAGCAACGACAAGTTCGATGCAATGGTGAAGACGACACGCGAGAAGGATGGTTCGTGGAGCTATGACTACACGGTGTTCGACCACTATGTGGAGCTTTGCGACTCGTGCGGCATCAACAAGCAGATCAACTGCTTCTCGATGGTGCCGTGGGACATGACGTTCCGCTACTTCGATGCCTTCTCGCAGCAATACATCGACCTGAAGGCGAAGACCGACAGCCCTGCTTATCAGGAACTATGGACGGAGTTTCTGAAGGCGTTCGCCCAGCATCTGAAGGAGAAAGGATGGTTCGAGAAGACCTGCATCGCCATGGATGAGCGCGGCGAGAAACCTATGCGCGACGCTTGGAACCTCGTGCAG
>JAFPZD010000104.1 GCA_017417465.1 Prevotella sp.
GAGGTACTGACCGCTGCCGTTCAAGTGGAGGGGAATGCCTTCCACGGCAGGATTTCCGTGCTCGGCACCGGGAATCACACGGTAGAATCCGTCGACCTCGGCGGGCTGCAAGTTGTAGTAGGCGGGATAGCCTAGCTTTGCGTTGAGGTTGTCGTTGGAGGGCTCATGGAAACCAATGTAGCTGGTTTCTTCCTCAGTGTAGGTGGTGCCGTCCTCCTCGTTGGTGTAAGTGTTCGTGGTGACGATGGAGAAGTACCACGTGCCGTTCTTTTCCTGATGGGCTGTGAAGGCATGGCTGGCAAACTGAGAGTCAGCATAGGGCAGCAGGTAGTAGGCGCCGTCCCAGCTGGTGCGCGAGAAGTAGTTGTTGGGGTTTACGTAGCTCACGAGCACGTACTTCCCTCCGTCAACGGGTGTCTTTCCCACTTTGGGGAAATCGATAGCCATTGCTGTGCTTGCTACCATGAGTGCAACGAGCACGAGCAGTTGTCTGAAGTTGAATTTTTTCATAAATAAAAGGTTTGTTTAAATAAATAAAAATGTGAGTAATATAAAACTTGATAATTTGATAATTATATACTTCTTTTGATTATAAGTGATGTGGGGACACGATGTGTCGCGTTTCTGGAGGGGAAAAACTAAATCCAGTTACGCGGCACGCCGCGTCCCTACATTTTTTTAAAGCTTGATGCTGACAGCAGAACCATCGTAACTGACGGTCTGCGACTCACCTTCCTTGATGACGAGGGACGTTGTCTTCTGCACGTAATTGGTCAGTCGTATCTGCTTGTCGGGAAGGATGATCGTGAACTGACGCTGCTTCAGCATGCCCGGGAAGCTGCCTTGGCGCTGGCCGATGGTGAGTGTGCGGGTGGCCTCGTCCCAAGTGAAGGGAATCGTTGAGAACTGTCCGCGCTCGTAGTTGTAGCCATCGCCCTCGTCCTCATAGAGGGTGAAAGTGCCGTCGGCGCCGGGATAGACGCAAACGGTGAGGTTATCCCAAGCCTTCTCGCTGCTGTACTGTACTTCGGGGCCAAAGGGAATGATGCTACCAGCACGCACATAGACCGGCATATCGGTGATGGGCGTGGGACGCATGATGGTCTGTCCGCCTTCAAACTGTTCGCCGGTGAAGAAGTCATACCATTTAGCATTGACGGTTTGTCCGTTCACGGTTTGCTCATCTTTGGGCAGATAGACTCTCACGGGTGCTGCTCCCTTGCGAACATCGGGATAGATTTCGTGTCCATGCTTGTTTCTGTCAATCCATGTGTAGAGAGGATCGGTGACGGGTTTCACCAGCAGGGCGTGGCCGAACATATACTCATCGTTCAGGCGGCGGGCACGCACATCGCCGGCAAAGTCCATGACCAGCGGACGCATCATCGATCCGCTCTGCTGCACCACCTCGCCAGCCATCGAATAGATGTACGGCAACAGGCGATAGCGCAACTTCACGGCGTCGACCATTGCATCGTAAGCCCAGTCGCCCTTCTGGCCGAAGTTGTAGATCTCGCTGACCATCGGGCTTGAGCAGTGGTTGCGCATGAGCGGCATGAATGTACCCCACTGCATCCAGCGTGTCTGCAGTTCCTGTGTGGCAGGGCTCTTCGGGTTGTTGTCGAAGTCCCAATAGAAGAAGCCACCAAGGTCGGTGTTCCAAAAGGGAATGCCGCAAAGCGAGTAGTTTAGTCCTGAAGGAATCTGGTTCTTCATGACTTGCCACGAGGCCGTGATATCGCCGCTCCACGAGAAGGTGCCGTAGTGCTGCAGGCCAAACGTGCCGCTTCGCGTCATCTGAACAGAGCGCTTGCCCTTGTAGTTCTTATCCTTTTTGATTTTCTGATTCTCTACTGCGCGCTGGTGCTCATAGGTGCCGCGGTTGGTCATGAGTGGGAACGCGTTCTTCACCGACAGCCATGAGCCGTCGTAAGTAAGGTAGTTGTCGGTCTCTGCGGTTTCGTTGAAGTGGTCGGGCTCGGTGGAATCGGTCCACCAGGCATCGAAGCCCATCTCATAGAGGTGTGAGAGATACTTCCAATAGATGTCGCGAGCCTTGGGGTTGAAGGGGTCGTAGGGCAGCACACCCTTGTTGCGAGGCCATGTGTCGAAGGGCAGCAGGGCACCAATCTTCTTCAATTCCTTGTAGGGTTCAGTCCACGAGCCGAAGCTTGCCCAGATGGAAATCATCAGGTGGGCATTATTCTGGTGCACATACTTCACCATTTCCTCTGGACTCTTCAGGCGAGGCTCCAGACCTTTTGCCTTGTATTCGGCAGCCATCTTCTTCAGATCGTCGGGCAGGTATTTCTCCCAAGCGGGGTCGCCTACTTTATTAATGTAATAAGGATTCTGGAAACGCATGGCATTCCAGTTGGAGTCGCAGCCCCAATACTGCCAGTCCTGTACGATTCCATCGAGCGGAATCTGCAACTCGCGGTATTTGTCGAGCACCGAGGCCAGTTCGTCGCTGGTCTTATAGCGCTCGCGGCACTGCCAGTGGCCCAGAGTCCAGAGCGGGAACATCGTTGCCTGACCCGTCAGCTCACGGATGCCGGCGATAACACCGTCCTGCGTGCCGTCGCGGTAGATGAAGTAGTAGTCGATGCGTGGAGCCACCTCGCTGGTGAAAGCAGCCGTCACCTCTCCTTCGGCGCTCACTTCGCTTCTGCGTCCTCTTCCTCTCGGTGCGGGCATGTCAGGTTGCTTAGGGGCGAGACTCTTAAACCAGCTCTTACCGGCATTGTCCCAATAAATGCCATAGCCACGCGACGAGGTGAAGTAGGGAATGGCGATGTAGCCGTTGTGGTTCCATAGTTCCTTCTCTCGCCCGCGCCAACTCATGGCATCGTCGCCCAGTTGTCCGAGTCCGTAGATATCCTCGTCGGCCTGCAGCAACCACTGTTGTCCGATGCGGAATTTCCCTGCATCAGGTCCGCTGGTGCGCTCCTCGAACGTCGGAGCCTCCATCTCGCGAAGCAGGACGTCACCTTTTTGGTTCATAAACGTGACGAGACCCGTCTCGCCATCAATGCTTACCTTAATATTTGGATTCTGTGTCGGGCCTCCGGTGAGGATCACCGAGTAGCTCTTCTTCTGCGGAACGTTGCCATTGCCTGGATACTTCACTATGTGAACGATGTCATTGCTGAGATAGGTAGCTTGCACGGTCACGCCAGCCACATACTTTTTCTCGGCAGGACTTGCCTGCTTCTTCACTTTCGCAGCCCAGGTGCCAACGGCTACCAAC
>JAFPZD010000105.1 GCA_017417465.1 Prevotella sp.
CCACCAGTCAGGGTACGGAGGAGGGCGTGAACCACACATACGGCCGCGAGGAAGACCTAGTGCGCACCGACGAACTCATCATCAAGAACCTGAAGACCAACAAGGTGCTGCAGATTTCGCAGGAGATAGGCAAGGTGCCCGTGCTGTCGTTCGGCAACAGCGGCGGCGACGCGGCCATGCACAACTACGCCCTGAGCAATCCCAAGTACCGCTCGGCGGCCTTCATGCTCATTGCCGACGATGACCAGCGCGACCATGCGAACCGCGAAAAGGCCCTTGCGCTGGGCGACCAGTGGCGGCAGGCCGGCTACCACGTCATCTCCATGCGCGACGACTTCCGCACCATCTATGGCGACGGCGTCACGAAGACCGACTTTACCTTTCCCGTCGATACCCGAGCCCTCACTGAGTGGCAGGCCGGGCGAACCGTCAGTCAGGCGGATGTCGATGCCTTCGGTGGCATAGACAAGTGCTTCGCTGCCGAGCCGATTCCCGACGGCGTATGGGCACGCATGCAGGGCAAGACCTATAAGGAGAACCCCAACATAGGCCGCGACGACCTGCGCCACATACGCGCACTGCACTGGGACTACGACAATCAGATGCACGTGGGCGAGATGGTCTGCAATGCCCTGATTGCCGACCGCGTCTGCACCATCCTGCGCCAGCTGTTCGATGCGAAGTACCCCATACAGCGCATGCTCCTACCCGACGTCTACGATGCCGACGACGAGACACAGATGCGCGACAACAACTCGTCGTCGTTCTGCTATCGTGCCATAGCAGGCAGCAGCAAGTTGTCGAAACATGCCCGGGGGCTGGCCATCGACATCAACACGCTCTACAACCCCTACTACAAGGACCGCGCCGATGGCACCCGCTACATCCAGCCCGCCACCGCCGCCGACTATTGTGACCGCACGTGGGACTTCCCCTACAAGATTGACCACGATGACCTTTGCTTCCGCCTCTTCACTGCCGCCGGTTTCGAGTGGGGCGGCGATTGGACATCGTGCAAGGACTACCAGCATTTTGAGTTGATAGAGGAATAATATAATGAAACAGACTTCAAGACCTTGGACATTTCTTTTTGCATATCTCCTCTGTATATGCCTGTCGGTGTCGTGTAGCGATTCCGACGAGACGATAGTCTATAGTACGCCCCTGCGTACCGTTATCACAGGCATGGACTATGGCGATGGTGTGCTGGTGGTGGGCCACAAGAGTCCCGACTGCGATGCCGTTCTGTCTGCGATGACCTACGCCAGCCTGTTGCAGCGCATGGGCATCAACGCCAAGGCCCGCGTGGCGGGGAAGGTTATCTGCGAGCCACGTTATGTATTGCAAGAGGCCGGCATCGAAGCACCTGCCATCCTGGACGATGCGGCAGGGCAGAACATCATCATGACCGACCACAGTGAGTTCGCACAGGCCGCCAATGGTATGTCGTCGGCCCGTATCCTGCACATCATTGACCACCACGGCACGGGTTCTGTCACCACAGCGCAACCGCTCTTCTATTACGCCTTGCCCGTGGGTTCCACCTGTACCATCATCGCCAGCATGTACGAAGAACTGGGCGAGAAACCCACTGCCACCGAAGCACGGCTGATGCTCTCTGGCATACTCTCCGATACAGACAACCTGACTACGACCACTACCACCGCCACCGACCGACGGCTCTACGAGTGGCTGTTGCAGCAGTCGGATCTCTCCGACGTTGAAACCTACTATGCCGCCATGCGCAAGGCACGTACCTCGTTCGACGGCATGACCGACGAAGACATTCTGTTTTCCGATTACAAGGAGTACGAGATAGAGGGCTACAAAGTAGGCATCGGCAACGTCTTCGCCAGTGACGAGCTGGGCGTGGAGGAGCTTTGCCAGCGCATGCGGCAGATCATGCCCGCCGTCAGGACACAGCAGGACCTTGACATGCTCTTCATGATGCTGGGCGACCGCCAGGCCAACGTGACGCACATCCCCTTCTGCGGCGACGGAGCAAGAGAAGCGGCGGAAGCAGGATTCGGGGCGTCTGCCAGCTCTGACGGTTGCATCGTCACCACTTATATATCCAGTCGCAAGGCCCAGTTCCTGCCCGCTATCACCGAAGGAATAAGAAAGTCAAACTTTTAATATAATAAGCATCAAGATGAAAAGAAAATACAACAGACCCGCAATGAGGGCGATAGCCCTACGGCAACAACAGCATCTGCTCAGTGGCAGCAGTGGGATAAACGGAGAGATTCCCGGGTATAGAAAGTCGAGCAGCGGCTTCAGCCAGGATGAAGAAGACGAACCATAACGAAAAACCACAACACACACTATGAACAAGAGACGACACTATCTATGGGCGATGCTCGGCAGCATGATGCTTGTCGGGCTGACGGCCTGCTCGGGCGATGATGATCAGACGGACATGCCCGACGACGGTGTGAAGGTGCGCCGGATGACCATTACCCAAACCGACGGGGCGGCAGCACGACAAGGGCTGACACGCGCCACCCTCACGGAAGATGACGGGCTAACTGCCTCATGGACGGCGGGCGACGGACTGACGTACTGCAATCTGAGCAGTACGAATCCTATAAATGAGGAGATATACTGCGGTGCGCTGACCGCCGCCACTACCGCCGCTACCTCGCAGTTTACGGGCAATGTGACGTGCCGAAAGGGCGACTATTTGGCTGTGGTATATCCTGCCACGTCCTTTACCGGCAACGACAGCTACACCATTACGCTCAGCGGACAGGACGGCACGCTCAGCGGGCTCGCCACAAACTTCCATTATGTTTTTGGCAAGGCTACCGTCACGTCTGTCACCGACAAGACAGCCGATGCCACGATGGAGAGGATGAAGAGCCTGCTCACGGTCTGCAAGTTCTCGTTTGTCGATAAGGACGGCGGTGCTGTCATCCCCATCCAGTCGCTCGTCATCGCTTATGGCGGCAGCGGCAGCGATGCAGGCACTTATCCGCAGACAGCCACGGTAGCCATCGGTGCCAACACGACGCAGACCGATGTTCATGCCATGGGCATGGTTGGCAATACGCCGCTCACCGTCACCTGCCCTTCAGCGCAGGATGCCGTCTTCGTCGCCCTGCTGCCCACCAGCGGCCAGCGCACCTTCAACTTTACCGTCACCGATGGCAGCGACAACACCTACACCGGCACGGCCAAGGCCACACTCACCGAGGGCGAGTACGTCGTGGCCACGGGGCTGAAGCTAACCAAGAATAACTAAAAGAACAACGATATGAAGACAAAACATTTCATTAAGCAGATGGCCGTGACACTCGTGATGCTCATGGCTGGTACCTCGCCCACATGGGCGTGGTGGAGCTATGACGAAACCCATGATGACCCAGGAGGCGGCACCTACACCTTCCGTTCCCAGCTATGGGGCTCCAAATTCGACTTCAACGCGGCAAGATATTTCGAGACGCACATGAGTTTCGACATGAATAGCCACTGTTATTATTGGATGTTCGAGTTTATGGCCGTACCTGGGACGAAG
>JAFPZD010000106.1 GCA_017417465.1 Prevotella sp.
CAACGGTTCGCGACAGGTGGTGTTCATCGACGAACTGCCTTGGATGGACACGCCGCGTTCTGGTTTCCTGACGGCCCTGGAATCATTTTGGAACGGATGGGCATGCAGCCGTCACAACCTGTGCCTGGTGGTTTGCGGTTCAGCAACATCGTGGATGCTTGACAATATCATCAATAACAAAGGTGGCCTGTATGGACGTCTGACTTGCGAGATGAAATTGTCGCCGTTTACGCTGTTGGAGTGTGAGCAGTTCTTCAAGAGCAGGAAAATCGACTTGTCGCGCTACAACATCATTCAGGCATATATGATTCTCGGTGGCATACCTTTCTATCTCGACTGCTTCAACCCATCGCTCAGTCTGGCGCAGAATATCGACACGCTGTTCTTCAATCCAAAGGCAAAACTCGGTGACGAATTTGAGCGGCTGTTCAACTCGGTTTTCGACAATGCCGAAGACTGCATGAAGATCATCCGTTTCCTGAGTATGCGCCATGCCGGTTACCGTCGTGACGAGATAGCCCGCAAGACTGACATCAATCCCAATGGTGATTTCACTAAGATGCTGAAGGCGCTTATCGCAAGTGACTTCGTGACGAAATACGTGCCATACGGCAGTGCCAATAATGAGGAATACTACAAACTGACGGACTGCTTCTGCTGGTTCTGGTTGCATTTCAAGGAGGGAAAGGCGGTGACAGAACGGGACTACTGGATGAACCACATGAAAGAAAGCGAGATAACGTCGTGGCGGGGAATTGCCTTCGAGGAAGTCTGTCTACAGCATATTCTGCAGATTAAGATGGCCTTGCAGATAGCCGGCGTGACTTCTCATGAGTCATCGCTGGTAGTCAGTGGTGACGATGATACTGAAGGCATGCAGATAGATTTGCTAATCGACCGTGCTGACGATGTGGTCAATGTCTGCGAGATGAAGTATTCCAAGTCGAACTATGCCATTACGAAGTCTTACGCAGAGAAACTGCAAAAACGTCTCGACGCATTGGAGCATGTTCAGTCCGACAAGAAATTCCATCTGACTTTTGTGACCGTCAATCCGATCGAGCGAAACATCCATTCTGATATAGTTAAGTCTACAGTAACTGCAGAAGAACTTTTCAAATGAAAAAAACTGAATCATGGGAACCTTTTCCCTGATTGCCTCTTGCTTCAAACTGTCCATTTCCGGACACCCGACTGTCCAATTATGGACACTTGCTTTCTGACCCGCTGCTGATTATCAAGCATTTAGCATTTTGGCATCCTTTTTGTATCATATAGGGTGTTATGAAAGCAATGATTCTTTTTATCGCTACATTCGGCGTACTGAGCGCCTCGGCGCAGACGCTCCCCTCCCTTCAAGGGGAGGGGTCGGGGGTGGGGTCTGTATCTGACACCCTGCGCCTCACTCTCGACGACTGCATCGTGATGGCGCGGCGCCAAAGCATCGACGCAGCCGTGGCCCTGGGCGAACTGCGGTCGGCCTACTGGCAGTGGCGCAGCTACCGGGCCGACTTGCTGCCGGAGGTGTCGCTGTCGGGCACAGCACCGTCATGGAACAAGCGCTACAGCTCGTACCAGCAGGCCGACGGCTCGCTATCGTTTGTGCGCAACGACTACCTCGGACTGGACGGTGCGCTGCACATCACGCAGAAACTGTGGCCCACGGGCGGCACGCTCTCGGTGGAGTCGTCGCTTGAGTATCTGCACCAGTCGGGCAGCGGCGGGTCGGGAAATCAGTTCATGTCGCTACCCGTGGCCGTCACCCTCTCGCAGCCGCTCTTCAGCGTGAACCACCTGAAGTGGAACCGTCGCATAGAGCCGCTGCGCTACCGCGAGGCGCAGGCGCGATTCCTCACCGAGACGGAGCAGGTGGCCATGCAGGCCATCAGTCTCTATTTTGGTCTGCTGTTGGCTGGCGAACAGGTGAACATTGCCCGCCAGAACCTGCAGACCGCCGAAAAACTCTACGAGGTGGCGCAGGCCAAGCGCCGCATGGGCACCATCAGCGAGAACGACGTGCTGCAACTGCGCCTCGACGTGCTCACCGCCCGCAGTGCTCTGACCAATAGCGAGAGCAACCGGCAGGCCCGCCAGTTCGCCCTCCGCTCGTTCCTCGATGTGGAAGCAGACATAGAGCCAGTAGTGCCTGAGGATGTGCCACAGGTGCGCCTCGACTATGACAATGTGCTGAATCACGCCCTCCAGAACAACGCTCTTGCCACCACCATGCGCCGCCGCCAAATGGAGGCCGACTACGCTGTGGCCACGGCCCGCGCCAACCGCCAGAGCATCAACCTCTACGCTCAGTTAGGCTACACCGGCAGCGCCGACAACCTAAACGCTGCCTACCGCAACCTGCTGAGCAACGAGGTGGTATCAGTGGGCATCACCGTGCCGCTGCTCGACTGGGGTAAGCGCAAGGGGCAGCGTCGCAAGGCCGAGTCGAACCGCGACAACATCCAGGGCCAGCTGCGCCAACAGTCGCAGGACTTCCGCCAGGACATCTTTATCCTGACCGAGCAGTTCAACAACCAGGCCGAACAACTGCGCATCGCCTGCGAGACCGACACCATAGCCCGCCGCCGCTACCACACCAACGTCGAGACGTTCAAAATCGGCAGCATCTCGACACTCGAACTCTCCAGCGCCCAGACCGCCAAGGACCAGGCCCGCCAGAACCGCATCCAGCAGCTCTTCAACTACTGGTACTATTACTATCAACTCCGCAGCATCGCCCTCTGGGACTTCGAGCGCGGCTGCGAACTCAGTGAGGATTTCGAGAAGATAATTAAATGATTCGTAATAACGTAATAACGAAAATGAAGAACGACAATCAGACGATGGACAGGGCGATTCC
>JAFPZD010000107.1 GCA_017417465.1 Prevotella sp.
ATTCAACCCTTGTCGCGTACCTACGGCACGCTCGCTACCCCAGCCCTGTGTACCAGCCATTAAAATGGCTGGCTACCATTGTCTGATGCCTACGGCATCGGCTGTGCAGAACTTACGCAAAACTTGCGAAACTTGAATAATATAAGTCTTGACTTGACGTTCTGAAAGAGCGACTTGCTTACCTATCTCGGCAGCATTAAAACCACGATGCGCATGAATGACATCAAATACTGCAATGGCTTTTTCGGACAATTCCGGGAACTTATCGTGCAGTTTATCGTGCAGTTTATCGTGCAGTTTATCGTGCAGTTTATCGTGCAGTTTATCGTGCAGTTTATCGTGCAGTTTTCCCTGCAATGGCGCCCCCTGATGGGCCTCGGCACTTACTGTGAATGGTGGTATATACATCATCAGCCTTTACTTATCTTAAATCCAATCCTGCGAGCGTCTCGCGGATGCCAGCCTCCAGACGATGGTGGCGTACGCTACAAAGTGGGTTGGTGCAAAGGTACGAAGAAATTTTGGAATGGACAAGAAAATGGAGGGGAAAGTCGTTTCTGGTCGTAAAAGGGGCGTTAGGGCTGCTTATTAAGGCGTTAGAACTGCTTATTAAGGCCTTAGAACTGCTTATGGGGCGTTAGGAGGACACGGCGGTCCGAAGGCGGCGAAGGGAAATTATTCAGGTCAGGAAAGGCGTTTCCTGTCTGATTGAAAGGGGGGTAGCGCAGTCAGGATGATATAGGTAATAAGATAAGATGGATACAGAATACAGAATACAGTTTTCTCAGCGGAGCATGCAAAGGATGAAAAGAGGCGAATTCTAAAAAATATTATAAATATATTAAAATATATTATATATTATAATTTTTTGCGCCGGGTTTGGAGGGTACACATGAGAAAACTGTATTCTGTATTCTGTATCCACGATGTGCTTCCGAGTGTAATTTTTGCAATATACACACGCTCAGTTAAGACACAAATTGAGCCATAAAAAATTTTCAACTCACTTATAATCAATATGTTACAAGTTGTTAACGTCTTTTAACCCGGATATTTGCCTTAAAATTTGGTTTGAAAGGATTTTTTTGTACCTTTGTAGGTGAAAAGTGGAGGAGTTCTTTAGGAGTAAAGGAGTAAAGGAGTAAAAGGAGTAAAGGAGTAAAGTAGTAAAGTTGAATAGAGCGGCCGCTTCGCATGCGAAAAATATCTTCACTTAGCTTGTGAAAGTTGAGTGAAAACACACCTCAAACCTCAAAAACTAAACCTCAAAACTAACCTAAATCTCAAATCTCAATTCTCAAATCAAAGTAAATCTCAAACCTCAAACCTCAAACCAACCAATAATCTAATATCAAAATCTCAAATCTTAAATCTCAAATCTAAAAAAACATTATGGCATTAAAAGACAAGATTCAGATGCGCTACAACGTAGTGCAGGCCAACGCTCAGGAAGGCCCTTATCCTAATGAGAAATGGTACGCCCGCGTAAAGCGTAATGGCACGCTGAGCCTGCGCGGCCTGGCAAACCACATCGCTGAGCACGGCTCGATCTACACGCTCGACGTGATCTACGGCGTACTGGTGAAGTTCTCCACGTGCATGAAGGAGCTCATCGAGCAGGGCGTTGCCGTGAAGCTCGACACGCTGGGCACGTTCTACCCGTCGTTCGAGAGCGAGGGCGCCGTGAGTGCCGAGGACTACGACATTACCACGATGCTCAAGGGCGTCCACCTGCGCTTCCTGCCCGATTCGAGCGCCACGGACAACATCACCAGCCGTGAGCTGATGAAGCGCATGTCGTTCACGCGCGAGGCCGACATCGACAAGCACAAGAAGGTGGTGAAGTACTACCAGTACACGCCAGGCGACGGAGAGGAGGGGTAAAGCCCCCTCCAACCTCCCCCTTGGGGGAGGCTCTCTTTAGTTACCACCAAACCTGAACGACCATGAAAAACAACAAGGAACTGGGGGAGGCTCTCTTAAGTTACCACCAAACCTGAACGACCATGAAAAACAACAAGGAGCAGGGGGAGGCTCTCTTTAGTTACCACCAAACCTGAACGACCATGAAAGCAACAAGGAGCAGGGGGAGGCTCTCTTTAGTTACCACCAAACCTGAACGACCATGAAAAACAACAAGGAGCAGGGGGAGGCCTTCTTTAGTTATCACTAAACCTGAACAACCATGAAAAACAACAAGGAGATGTGGAGGACGATTCTCCAGATGCTGATCTCGATTCTGACGGCTGCGCTGACGGCCATGGGCACGACGAGCTGCCTGGGCCACGGACCGTTTTAGCGCAGGGGCTTCAACGAAGGGGAGTCTGAGCGTGAAGACTTCTGGCTCCCCTTTGTTGAGTATTCGGGGGTGCGAAGGTGCGGGGGTACGGAGGTGCGGGGGTACGAGGATAGTTCTTGCGCTAAAGAGATGATGGACACTTGGCACAAAATGATGCAGCGGTGGTTTTTTCGCAGAATAAATTTTGCCGTTCCAGAAAAACTTCGTACCTTTGCAGCAAGATTGCGAAACAGCATCATTATGGTTCACGAAACTATACAAACTATGAAACAAACACCTATCAAGCAAGAGATTGTCGACCGTCTGGTGGCCGACTTAGGTATCAAGGACTTCGCCAAGGCCACCATCCGCGAGGTGAAGCAGGTAGCTGCGAAAGCCGAACAGGAGAGCGGCGTGGAGTATATCAAGATGGAGATGGGCATCCCTGGCCTGCCTGCCGCCAAGGTCGGCGTCGACGCGCAAGTCAAGGCGCTGCAAGACGGCATCGCCTCGATGTACCCCGACATTCAGGGCTATCCGGAGCTGAAGAAGCAGGCCTCACGCTTCGTCAAGGCTTTCATCAATGTGGACGTCAAACCCGAAGGCTGCGTGCCCGTGGTAGGCTCGATGCAGGGTGCTTTCGCCTCGTTCCTCACCTGCTCGCAAGCCGACAAGAGGAAGGACACCGTGCTGTTTATCGACCCTGGCTTCCCAGTGCAGAAGATGCAGCTGCAGGTGCAGGGCGTGAAGTACGAGACCTTCGACGTCTACGACTACCGTGGCGAGAAGCTCCGCGAGAAAGTAGAGAGCTACCTGAAGGGCGGCAACATCTGCGCCATCATCTACTCGAACCCCAACAACCCGTCGTGGATCTGCTTCACCGACGAGGAGCTGCGCATCATCGGCGAGCTGGCCACGAAGTACGACACCATCATCCTGGAAGACCTCGCCTACTTCGCCATGGACTTCCGCCAGGATCTCAGCGTGCCCTTTGAGCCGCCCTACCAACCCAGTGTGGCCCACTATACCGACAACTACATGCTGCTCATCAGCGGTTCGAAGGCTTTCAGCTATGCCGGCGAGCGCATTGGCGTGGTGTGCATCTCTGACAAGCTGTTCCACCGCCACTACCCCGACTTGGCCGCCCGCTACGAGGGCCTGCCCTTCGGTCTGGTGTTCTCCACGCGCATGCTCTATGCCCTCAGCAGCGGCACAAGCCACTCGGCACAGTATGCGATGGCTGCGATGATGCGTGCCGCCTGCGACGGCGAATACCGTTTCCGCGACGACATCAAGGTCTACGGCGAGCGCGCCCACAAGCTGAAGGAGATCTTCCTGCGCCACAACTTCTACGTGGTGTACGACAAGGACCTCGACCAGCCCATTGCCGACGGCTTCTACTTCACCATCGGCTATCCGGGCATGACGAGCGGCGAGCTGGCGCGTAACCTGATGTACTACGGCGTGTCGGCCATCTGCCTTGTCACCACTGGCTCGCATCAAGAAGGTTTGCGCGTGTGTACCTCGTTTATAGAAGACCACCAGTACGCCCAGCTCGACGAGCGCATGGCCATCTTTGCTGAGAACTTCCCCGTCAGGTGATTTTTCTATTAACAACGCATTATAATTGATTTAGTAGAAATTAAAAAATAACTTGGTATTGTATTGAAAGAAATCGGCAAGAATTAGAAAGAATCATTTCCAACAATGAGAAGAAATTCCGACCTTATGGTTGAAATGAACAGGAAATGTTTGTGTTGGAAACGAATTGTCCCAATTGAAAACTAATTTTATTTAATTGTTTCAACAAGGCCACATTCGTGGCCAAAATTAAAAACAAATTAAATAAATTCGTTTCAAAAAAAGACTCGTTTCTCAACAATGAGAAAAAAAATATTTCTTCTAATTTCTGAATGTAATTATTTTCTAATTGTTGCCAATTTCTTTCATTGAGAATAGTAGCAACTTGGTTTTTTATTATTTGTATAAAAGGCTCCGCCGTTCCAAATTGCTTGTTTTTGACCCTTTTTTACAGGAAAACTGAAAGATTTTAGGCCGATTATTTGGCAGTTTGCATTTTTTAATGTACTTTTGCACGCTGAAAGCAAACAGTTTTAAGGTAAAAAGATAAAAGAACAATGATTGTCAAAATTCTATTGACGCTGGTTTTCCTTGTCATGGTTGTGGCGGTAGGCATCTACTCGCGCAAGCAGGCCAGCAGTGTTGACGGCTTTGTGCTCGGCGGACGCGCCGTGGGCCCGTGGCTCTCGGCCTTTGCCTATGGCACGAGCTACTTCTCCGCCGTGGTCTTCGTGGGCTACGCTGGACAGTTCGGATGGAAATACGGTTTGTCGTCGGCATGGATCGGCATTGGCAACGCCGTGATTGGCTCGCTGCTGGCGTGGCTTGTGCTGGGACGGCGCACGAAGCTGATGACGCAGCACATTGAGAGTCGCACGATGCCCGACTTCTTTGGCACGCGCTTTGCCAGCCAAGGTCTGCGCGTGATGGCCTCGATCATTGCCTTCGTGTTCCTGATACCTTATACGGCGGGTGTCTACAAAGGCATCTCGACACTCTTCGAGATGGGCTTTGGCATCAGCTACGAGTACTGCGTGGTGCTGATGGCACTGCTGACGGCCGTCTACGTCATTCTCGGCGGCTACAAGGCGACGGCCATCAACGACTTCTTCCAGGGCGTCATCATGCTCTTTGGCATCGTCATCGTCATTGCTGCCGTGCTCAACACACAGGGCGGACTGGCCGCTGCCGTGGGGAAGATGTCAGAGCTGCCTGTCGACGGCACTCAGGAGACAGCAGGACAGCTGACGTCGCTCTTCGGCCCTGACCCGTGGAGCCTGCTGGGCGTGGTGGTGCTGACGTCTTTAGGGACGTGGGGCCTGCCGCAGATGGTGGGCAAATTCTACTCCATCACCGACGAGAAAGCCATCCGCCGTGGCACGGTCATCTCGACGCTCTTCGCCTTTGTCGTCGCTGGTGGCTGCTACTTCCTCGGTGGTTTCGGACGCCTATTCGGCACGCCACCGACGCTGCCCAACGGCCGCCTGGACTTTGACGCCATCGTGCCTTCGATGCTGGCCACGCTGCCCGACATCCTGATAGCCCTTGTGGTGCTGCTGGTGCTGTCGGCCTCGATGTCGACACTGGCATCGCTGGTGCTCACGTCGTCGTCGACGATGACGCTCGACCTTATCTATCGCGACAAGAAGTCGGAGCCTGGTGAGGTGACGGAGGGTAGCATCGACGACATGGTGGCCGAGCACATCGAGCGCCGCAAGGTGGTGGTGATGCGCGTGCTGATCGTGTTCTTCATCGTCATTTCGCTGATGATAGCCTTGAACCCACCCACATTCATCGCCCAGCTGATGGGCATCTCGTGGGGCGCCCTGGCTGGTGCGTTCCTCGCGCCGTTCATGCTGGGCCTCTACTGGCGTGGGACGACGACTGCCGCCGTTTGGGCATGCTTCGCATGGGGCGTGGGTCTTACCGTTATTAACATGATGCTGGGCAACCCCATCAACCCTGTGAACTGCGGCGCCATCGCGATGGTCGGCGGCTTCCCCGTGGTGTGGCTTGTCAGCCTCTTTACGCCACGTCTGTCCCACCAGTTGGTGGAGCGCATCTTCGACTGCTATAAGAAATAAATACCAAAACGCTAGACTATGATTTGGAATCCAAACAAAGAGTGCATGAGCCGCGACGAGATGAGCGCGCTCCAGGGCAAGCGGCTCCACAAGACTGTGGAGTACGTCTACCACAACGTGCCATTCTACAGGCACAAGCTACAGGAGCTGGATATCCGTCCTGACGACATCCAGACAATCGAGGACATCCGCAAGCTGCCCTTTACCACAAAGAAAGACCTACGCGACAACTACCCCTTCGGCCTGCAAGCCGCTCCGAAGAGTGAGATCATACGCGTGCACGCCTCCAGCGGCACCACGGGCAACCCCACCATCGTCGGCTATACGCGCAAGGACATTGGCGTCTGGAGCGAGTGTATGGCGCGCTGCCTGACGGCCTACGGCATCACGCGCGACGACACGTTCTCAGTCAGCTACGGCTACGGCCTTTTCACGGGTGGCCTTGGTGCCCACTACGGTGTCGAGCACCTTGGAGCAGCCGTCATCCCTGCTGGCACGGGCAACACGGAGAAGCACCTGAAGCTCATCCGCGACCTTGGCATCACTGGCCTTGCCTGCACCCCCAGCTACGCCCTCTACCTGGCTGAAACGATGGACAAGATGGGCATCACCAAAGACCAGATACGCCTGCGTGTGGGAGCCTTTGGCGCAGAGCCGTGGACGGAGAGCATGCGTAAGGAGATAGAAGAGCGCCTCGGCCTGAAAGGCTACAACCTCTACGGCCTGTCAGAGGTGATGGGTCCCAGCGTCAGCTACGAGTGTGAGTGCCAGCACGGTTCGCACATCTGCGAAGACCATTTCTACCCAGAGATCATCGACCCTGTCACCCTTGAGCCGCTGCCAGCTGGACAGACGGGCGAGCTCGTCTTTACAACGCTGACGAAGGAGGGCATGCCCGTGCTGCGCTATCGCACGCGCGATCTCTGCTCGCTGCTGCCAGGAACCTGCGAATGTGGTCGTACGGCTGTCCGTATGTCGCGCATCGAGGGTCGCAGCGACGACATGCTCATCATCCGTGGCATCAACGTGTTCCCCTCGCAGGTGGAGAGCGTCGTGCTCTCGATGCCAGAGTTCGCGCCACACTACATGCTCATCGTCGACCGCGTGAACAACCTCGACACCCTGCAGGTACAGGTGGAGCTGCGACAGGAGCACCTTACCAGCACCTTCGACACGCCAGCCGCCGTCGATGCACTGGAGAAGAAGCTCGCCTCGCGCCTGAAGAGCGTGCTCAGCATCGCCGCCAAGGTGCAGCTGAAAGCGCCTGGCGCCATCGAGCGCTCGCAGGGAAAGAGCGCCCACGTCATTGACAAGAGGAAACTGTGATTAAGGAGTAAAGGAGTAAGGAGTATAGGAGTAAAGGAGTAAAAAGTAGTAAGAAGTAGTAAAAAGTAGTAAGAAATAGTAAGAAATAGCAAGAAATAGTAAGAAATAGTAAGAAGTAGTAAGAAGTCGATAGACTTGACGCTACGATACACCTTTGAGGACTATGCTAATGATTCAAGTACTGCAAGCTAAGGAAACTATGCGCAGCCAGCCCCGTAGGGGCGTGACAGTGGTAGCCAGCCATTTCAATGGCTGGTATAAAGGGACGGTAGAAATGCGTGCCTTTAGGTACGCGACAGCATCCAACCCTTGTCGCGTACCTACGGCACGCTCGTTACCCCAGCCCTGTGTACCAGCCATTAAAATGGCTGGCTACCATTGTCTGATGCCTACGGCATCGGTTGCGCAGAACTTGCGGAACTTGAATACTAATGACCTCTAACTCCTTATAACCACCTCTAACTACCTCTAACAACAATAATTACCATCAATAATGAATCCTGAACAGTATTTCAACCCAGAATTAGAAACACTATCGCGTGATGCACTGGAAGCGCTCCAGCTGGAGCGACTCAAGAAAACCGTCAACCACTGCATGAACGCAGAGTTCTACCGTAAGCGGTTTGCAGAATTGGGCATCACGCCTGACGACATCCAGACGCTGGACGACGTGCGCAAGCTGCCCTTTACCACTAAAGAGGACTTGCGCGAAAACTACCCCTTCGGCCTCGCGTGCGTTCCACTAAGAGAATGTACCCGTCTGCACTCATCGAGCGGCACGACAGGCAACCCCACCGTTGTGCTCCACACCCAGCGCGACCTCGACGAGTGGGCAAACGCTGTGGCACGCTGCCTGTGGATGGTGGGGTCGCGCCCTGACGACGTGTTCCAGAACTCTGCCGGCTACGGCATGTTCACTGCCGGCCTGGGCTTCCAGTATGGTGCTGAGCGCGTAGGCATGCTCACCGTGCCCGCTGCCGCTGGCAACACGACGCGCCAGATAAAGTTCATCCGCGACTTTGGCACCACAGTGCTCCACGCCATTCCCAGCTATGCCTCGCGCATCTACGAGGTGATGAAGGAGGAGGGCTGCAATCCACGCCGCGACACGAAGCTGCGCGTGCTCTGCATCGGTGCAGAGCCTCACAGCGAGGAGCAGCGCCAGCGCATCGAGCAGAACCTCGGCGTGAAAGCCTACAACTCGTACGGCATCTCAGAGATGATGGGCCCTGGCGTGGCCTTCGAGTGCCCTGAGCAGAACGGTCTTCACATCTGGGAAGACTACTTCATCGTCGAGATCATCGACCCTGTGACGCTGCAACCCGTGCCCGACGGACAATTGGGCGAGCTGGTGCTGACCACCATCAACCGCGAAGCCATGCCGCTGTTGCGCTACCGCACCCGCGACCTGACGCGCATTCTGCCTGGCGAGTGTCCCTGTGGTCGCCATCATCGCCGTCTCGCTCGTCTGCAAGGGCGCAGCGACGACATGATCATTCTGAAGGGCGTCAACATCTTCCCCATCCAGATTGAGAAGATTCTGCTGAAGTTCAAGGAGCTGTCGACTGACTACCTCATCACCATCGAAACCAAGGACGGCAACGACACGATGACCATCGACGTGGAGCTCAACCAACTCTTCACCGACGACTATCGCGACCTGCAGCGCCTTGAGAAAGTGATCACCCGACTGCTGAAGGACGAGATACTCATCACGCCGAAGGTGCGCTTCGTGCAGAAGGGAGCCCTCGCCGTCAGCGACGAGAAGAAAGCAGTGCGCGTGAAAGACCTGCGCAAACTGTTTTGACTAAATAGTAATTCCTAAACAAGTAAAACGTAAATACCTATGACCATCCATCAGCTATCCATTTTCATCGAGAACCGATCGGGCACGCTCCTCAAGGTGCTCGAAGTACTGAAGCAGGCAGGCATCCAGATTGTGGCTTCGACCATCGCTGACACTGCCGAGTACGGCATCTACCGACTCATCTGCAGTGAGCCGCTGCGTGCCTACGACGAACTGAAGAAGGCCGGCATTGCCGTTGCCCTGAGCGACGTGCTCGCCATCGAGCTCGACGACGAGCCAGGACGTGCCGCCGACGCCGTCAAGCTGTTCAGCGACGCAGGCATCAGCATCGCCTACCTTTACTCGTTCCTGTTCAAGGGCAAGGGCATCCTGGTGTTCCGCACTGACAACCGCCCGCAGGCACTCGACGTGATTCTCAAGAACAACCTGAAGTATATCCCTGAGAGCGATCTCACGAAGTGGATGTAGGTTCAGAGTGTAGCGTCGATGGTGGCCCCCTGCTTGCGGTAGCCACTCGACGTGAGGATGGCCACTAACTGGCCATCCTCGTCGGTGATGCGCACCTCGGCAAACGGCAACCGAGGGTGGTTAAATTTCTCTGTGGCCTCGGCATAGACATAGCCGGAGGCCACAGAGCGCAGGAAAGTGATGTTCGCCGTCGTCGAGAACGTCAGCGTCAGGTGGCTGTTCACGGCTGCCGCAAAGGCCAAGTCAGCCAGTGTGAACAGGGCGCCGCCCTGACAAACCCCTCCGCCGTTCAGATGCTCAGGTGTGACAAGCATGCGACATTTGGCATAGCCAGGTCGCACCTCCATCAGCTCTACGCCAGCATTCACGGCGAAGCGGTCTCCCAGGAAGAATTCTTTCAGTGTCATTTCTCTACCAATATGCGGGCATCGACGGCGATGACGTTCTCCTCGTCGGCCAGCAGTGGGTTGATGTCCATCTCCTTAATCTCCGTGGCGAAGCGCAGCAGCGTTGAGAGGCGCACGATGATTTCGGCATACTTCCGCTGGTTGATGCCCTTCTGTCCGCGCGTGCCTTTCAGAATCTTGTAGCCACGCAGCGAGTGGATCATGTTCTCAGCCTCCTCCATGCTCAGCGGAGCCAAGCCGCTGCTCACGTCCTTCAGCACCTCGACAAAGATACCGCCGAGGCCACAGAGCACCACGTGACCAAAGCGTGGCTCGTACTTTGCGCCGATGAACAGCTCAGTGCCCTTGATCATCTTCTGGACCATGATGGCGGTGGCATCGGGTATCTGCATCATACGGTCGTACTCAGCAGCGAGCACCTCCTTCGAGCGGATATTCAGGGCAACGCCACCCACATCGCTCTTGTGCACAGGTCCAACGACCTTGGCTACCACGGGGAAGCCGCACTTCTCAGCAAAGGCAATCACCTCGGCCTTGTCGGCACTGACAAACTCAGGCACGGTGGGAATGCCAGCGCTCTGCAGCAACTGGTGTACCAGCTCAGGCGCAATATAGCCATTGTCCTCGATGCTGTCGATGATACGGCGGATGCGAGGCACGTCGACGCCGTTCACCGTGATGGTTTGCTCAGCAGGTGCTGGTGTCTTCATGATCTGCGTCAGAGCAGTGGCCAGCGTCACCTCGTCGCTGAAGTTCACATGGCCACGGCTGAGGAACTCCTGCACCTCAGGACCAGCAGTGTTGACACTGGGCAGGATGGGGAAGATGGGTTTCTTGCACTCCTGCATCTTCTTGTGTAGCACATCGTACGTCTCGTAGAGCTCCACCAAGCCAGGCGTGCCAAAGATGACCATGATGGCGTCGATGTTTTCGAATCGATTCTCGCAGTAGTCGATGGCGATGCCTAGGTGCTCAGGCGTACCTGTGGCGAGGATGTCGATGGGGTTGGCAACACTCGAGCCAGGGAACAGCTGTGCCTTCAGTTCGTCGGCCACAGGACCACTGAGCGACGGAATCTTCATGCCGCCCTTCGACAGCGCATCAGTAAGCATCACACCAGGGCCGCCGGCATGCGTGACGATGGCCACGTTCTTGCCTGTAAAGCGAGGCAGGGTGAAGATACAGCCGACGGTGGTGAGCTCCTCACGCGAGAAGCAGCGCACGATGCCGGCCTTGCGGAACAGGGCCTCAACGGCTGAGTCGCTCGAGGCAATGGCGCCCGTGTGGCTGCTGGCGGCACGGCTGCCTGCTGCTGACGAGCCAGCCTTGATGGCGGCGATGCGACAGCCCTTGCGGATGAGCGACGTGGCATGGTAGAGCAGCTTGTCAGGGTCGGCAATATTCTCAATGTAGAGCAGCTTCACCAGCGAGTCTTTCTCAGGGTCGAAGTGCTCGTCCATGTATTCCAGAACGGTCTCGATGCCAATCTGCTTGCCGTTGCCTATCGACCAGACGCTGTTGAAGGGCAGGCCCTTCGTGACGGCACTCTCGAGGATGAACACGGCAGTGGCGCCAGAGCCGGAGATGAAGTCGACGCCTTTCGGATTCAGGTTTGGGATGGGCTTTGTGAACACAGAGTGGTGCCAGCGTGTCAGCAAGCCGATGCAGTTGGGGCCGATGAGTGCGCAGCCGTACTTCTCGCACGTGTCGAGTATCTGCTGCTCGAAGACGGCACCCTCATGGGTCTCCTCGCCAAAGCCGGCAGAGATGATGATGAACGCGCGCACCCGCTTCTCAGCTGCCAGGAACTCCACATACTGTGGGCAGAACTTAGCAGCCACGACAAGGATGGCCAGGTCGGTGGGCGGCAGCTCCTTCGCATCGTGGAAGGCCTTGATGCCTTGCACCTCGTCCTCCTTGGGGTTGACAATGCGCAGCGTGCCTTGATAGCCACCGCTAAGCAGGTTGCGGACGACGGCGCCGCCAGGTTTGTGACAGTTGTTTGAGCCGCCGATGACGACGATGCTCTCAGGTTGTAACAGTTGTTTGTTGATCATAGCTATAATTAGGGTTGCGTAATTGAGCGCAAAGGTACGATATTTCTTCCATTCCACCAAACATTTCTGTTAAAAATGTACGCCTTTTGAGAAACATTTTGTACCTTAGCAGTAAACTTTTCAAAAATGAAAGCAAAGCCGAAAAATGATTTCACTACAGAGGCACAGAGTCACAGAGTTTTCTCTCTCTGCGACTCTGTGCCTCTGTGGTGAGTTATATAGAAGCCAGTTAGGAAAGGTTTCTCTGTGCCTCTGTGGTGAATTTATACCAACTTATTTTTTATCATTATTCAAGTTTCTCTACGTTCTGCGCAACCGATGCCGTAGGCATCAGACAATGGTAGCTGTCATGCCCCTACGGGGCTGGCTGCGCATCGTTTTCATAGCTTGCGAAACTTGAATCATTACTAAAACCCATCGTAGCACAAAGAGACAAGGGAGCAAACACTTATTTCTTCAGCACAGGATGGCTCGCCCATTTTGGCGAATCCTGAGTAAGGCCGGGCAGGACAGGCTCCACCAGATTAGGGAAGCAGAAGACCATCCACGCAGGAATATTGTTCGTGCGGTTGTCATTGATGACTTCCAAAAGCATTTTTAGCTGCTGGGCTTCCATTTGCGCACGCATGCTTCTTTCTCGCTCACGCGCTTCTTCCCAAGCCGCCTTGTCCTGTGAGAACACATCGATGTGGAAGCCTTCAGGGCTGGCTTGCTGCACCAATTCAAGGGCTGCTTGCAGGCGTTGCGACATGGGCGAGCCCGTGATCCGTCCACTCTGGCTGTCGACCGTGATGTGGCGGCTGTCAGGGATGAGCACAAACTGGCTGCTCTTCGGCCATTTCTTGCTGTCGTGCAAGCGGATGAAGGCATCCCTGTCGACCTTGATATCGACTGAGAACCTGGCATCGTTGACGGGAACGACTTGGGCGTTGGCCGTATCTTCGTTAACGATGAGGTAGAGCGTGGTTTGCGATGGGCTCACCGTGCCGTCGATGGTCAGTTTTACTTTCTTTGCAAATCCAAACATAGTGGTCAGCATGAGGGCTGCAATCAGCAGTGTACGTTGGTTCATGGGGCGTGCAGTGAGGGTTAGAAAATGGTGAATCCGTAAGGCTCAATGTCGCATTGAGGGCCACATAGATCGAGATGGACGCTCGCAGGGCCGTTGTTAAGGGCAACGATGACGCTCTTGCCCATGTAGGTGCGCGAGAAGGCCAGCACGTCGTCGCTAACATAGAGCAGCTTGTAGTCGCCATAGAGCAGCGGCATGCTGCTGCGGCGCTGGTGGACGAGCTGCTCCGTCTGCTTGAGGAGCCACTGCTCGTTGTCCGAGAGGCCGCTGAAGCGCATCATGCGGCGGTTGTCAGGGTCGTTGCCACCACACTGGCCATACTCGTCGCCTTGGTAAATGCAGGGCACACCAGGGATGCAGAGGTTCAGCACTTCCAGCAGCAGTGCCTTCTTGAAGGCAACGGTCTCACGCTCAGCATTACCGTCGGCAGTGACGCCTATATTGCGGTTCCAGCCTGCTGCCTTGCCGTCTTCATCCCAGTCGACGGCACCACCCGCCAGCGAGATGAAGCGCGTCTTGTCGTGGTTGCCTGAGATGTTGCCCATCGTGTGGTGGGCACCATAGTTAGCGAGCGCCTCGTCGATGGCCTTGGCAACGCGCTTCATGGACTCACCCTGCTTGCCCAGCACTTCGATGGCCGTTTGGTAGACATTGAAGTCGAACTGTGCGTTCAGCATGCCCGTCTTCACATACGAGGCGATGAGCTCGCTGCTGCCATAGGTCTCGCCAATCATCCAGAGGGGTCGGTCAGGGAAGCGGCTCTTCATCTTGTGAGTGAACATGCGCCAGTAGTTCAGTGGGATGTGCTTGCAGGCATCGTGGCGATAGCCGTCGAAGTCGTAGTTCTCAATCCAGTAGAGGGCCGTGTCGGTCATGGCCTCGCAGATGTCCTCGCGCTCAAGGTCGAGTGTGGGGATGTGCTTGTCGAACCAGGTCGTCAGGCGCTGCTCGTCCCAGAGCTCAAAGTTGCGCCGCCCGTCGGGCAGGATGCTGTCAGTGATCCAGTCGGGATGGGCCTTCAGCGTTGGCGAGTTGATATGCATGTGGTTGGCCACGTAGTCGAGGATGACGTTCATCTGGTGCTGGTGAGCCGTCGCTAGCAGTTCCCTGAGCTCAGCGTCAGTGCCCATGCGGTCGTCGATTTTCGTGTTGTAGATGGGCCAATAGCCATGATAGCCAGAGAACTTCGTGTCAGGATTGTGATATTGTCCCCAGGCGTCCGTCGGGTTCTGGGTGATGGGCGAGATCCACAACGTGTTAACGCCTAAGCTGTCGAAGAATCCGTCGGCTATTTTGTCAGTGATGCCTTTCAAGTCGCCACCTTTATAGTCGGCACGCGGATCAACGTCAGCACGGTTCAGAGGCGCATCGTTGCTGGTATTGCCATTGTTGAAGCGGTCGATAAGCACGCTGTAGAGCACCTGAGCATGGGCGTCGTGGCGCGTAAGCTGACTGACATCGACCACTGGGACGCCGTTCTCAAGCGGTATCAGCAGGTCGTTCAGCTGCACCGTGTCGTTGCAGGCAAAGACGCGCAGGTAACTGCGTCCCTGCTGTTTCGGCAGGCTTGCCAGGTCGATGGCGTAGGCACCATCCTCGCCGCCTTCGACCACCGTCTCAGGCAGCAGCCGATTCTGCACGAAGCAGCGGAAGCGCAGCGGCACCAGAGCCGTGTCGGCCGTCAGCTGCAGCCGTCCGTCGGCGATGCCAGCAGTCGTCAGGCCTTGCACCACAGGCAGCTTTGGAAGAATGGCGATGTCCACTTCGCAACTGCCGTCGCCAACGGTCAGCACGCCCACCTGAGCGGCAGAGCCGTAAAGCGTGAGGCTGTCGGTGGTCACCACGAGGCTGTCGTAGCCGTCGGTCACGCGAACGCTGCTGATCTTTTGCAAGTCCACACTCGGCAGATAATCAGTCAGATAGACGACTGTCGTGTCACCTGTCTCACGAACAGGGAGGATAGGTTCGCCAGTCACCACTCGCTTCAGAATCGAGTCGCCACAGCTGGCAAGCATCACCATCAACGCGACTAAAATAAATCCAAGTTTCTTCATACGTGTATCTTATTGTTTTAAGTTTTCACAACCGACCGCAAAGGTACGCAATTCTTTTCATTCAGCTTGCACCATCGGCAACCGCACATTTTGGGCTTTAGAAGTCCAAGACCAAGGTTTGGCGAGGTTTCATGGGCAGATTGTCGCTCAAATCGTAGTAGCGGCCCGTGAGGATGTCCTTCACACGGGAGGCTTTGCCGATGACCTCTTCGTAGCGCTTGACATCGAGTGTGGCGGGCTTTGTGGTGCCGTTGAGGATGGTCATCACGGTGCGTCCCTTGTACTGACGTGCGACGACATAGACGCCCTTGTGAGGTATGAACTGCTTCATCGAACCCTTTGTTATCACGTCGTTGCCCTGACGCCAGTGCAGCAGTCGTGAGAGCCATGAGAACATCTGCTGTTCCTTCTGCGTGCGACCTTCGCGGGTGAATGCGCTGTGGTCGTCGCCAGGGAATCCGCCAGGGAAGTCCTTGCGCACATAGCCGTCCGACTTGTCCTTGGTACCGTTCATCATAATCTCAGTGCCATAGTACAGCTGGGGTATGCGGCGCACGGTGAGCAGCAGTGCGAGTGCCTGCTTCAGTGCCAGCGAGTCCTGTCCGTTCTCAAGGAAGCGGTTGGTGTCGTGGTTGTCGATGAAGGCCATCACGCTGGTGGGGTTGGGGTATAGGTAGTCGTAGACGAACGAGTCGTAGAGGCGGTTGAAGCCACGCCACCACCCATCGGTCTCCTCCTGCTTGGCCGAGTCGAGACGCTCCTGGAAGGCGAAGTCCATCACGGTCTTGAGGTACGAGTTCTGGTCGCTGAGCTTCGAGTCTTTCTGCCATGTGGCGGTGTAGGCGGGTGTGGTGACCCACGTCTCGCCGACAGTATTGAAGTTGGGGTACTCAGTGTCGAGCTCCTTCATCCACTGTGCCATTGGCTCTCGGAAGGCGTAAGGATAAGTGTCCATGCGGATGCCGTCGATGTCGGCGGTCTCAATCCACCAGATACTGTTCTGAATGAGGTAGCGCATGAGGTGTGGGTTGCGCTGGTTGAAGTCGGGCATCGTCGAGACGAACCAGCCGTCCTGCGTCTCGCGCTTGTCGACGTCAGAGGCGTAGGGATCGAGCACGGGCGTCAGCTTGTAGCTTGTCTGGAGGAAGCTGGTGTTGCGCGAGTCGCTGGTGCCGCCGCTCTCCTTGAGCCATTCGTGCAGGTTGAACCAGTCGTTAGAAGGCATGTCGGCCACCCAGGGGTGCTCAAAGCCACAGTGGTTGAAGATCATGTCCATCACCACCTTGAGGCCACGCTGGTGGCACTCATCGATGACCTGACGGTACTTCTGGTTGGTGCCGAAGCGGGGGTCAACGCGGTAGTAGTCGGTGCAGGCGTAGCCGTGATAGGTCGACCACTCCATCATGTCGGGCGAGTCGTTTTCGAGGATGGGCGTGAACCAGAGGGCCGTGACGCCCAAATCGGTGAAGTAGTCGAGGTGCTGCCGCAAGCCCTCAAGGTCGCCACCATGGCGAAGCGACGGTGCCGAGCGGTCTTCTTTGTAGGGACGTAAGCCGGGCATCTGTGCCTGATGGTCGGCCGACTGTGCAAAGCGGTCGGGCATGAGCAGGTAGAGCACGTCGCTGATATCGAAGCCACGACGCTCCTCACCACGACGCTCACGCTGCTTCAGCGTGTACTGCGCCGTGAGTTCCTTGTTCTTGATTTTCAGCGCGTCGTCCTTCACCGTCAGCTTCAGCGTCATCGTGCCAGGACGGGCATCCTTCAGGTTCAGGTAGACGAGCAGGTAGTTGGGCGAGTCGAGGCGCACGACGCTGTCGACGCGAACGCCTGGATAGTCAGTCGTCACGTTGGTGGTGCTGCGAATGTTCTTTCCGTAGATCATCAGCTGCAGCGACGGGTTCTTCATGCCTACATACCAGTCAGTAGGGTCGATGCGGTCGACGCTCACCAGAGGTTTCTTTGCTGCACTCATTGTCAGGATTTGAGCCACAAGGGCCATCAGTAATATTATGCGTTTCATACTTGGGTGGTTATAGGAATTAATGTCTGTCTGTTGTTAATTATGCATGATCAGTGCCGACTGTGGGGCAACGCTAACCGTGGTGCCACTCACCTCGCCGAGGCCCTGCTCGTCGATCTTTCCATCGCGGCACACCACCTGGTAAGTGCCTTCAGGGACGCTGACCGTCCGTGCGGCGCGGTTGGCATTGAGCACGACGATGATGTCCTGCCACTCATCGCCACCAGCATGTTCCTTCAGGCGGTAGGCCACCAGGCAGTCGCCCTCAACGGGCAGGAACTCCAGGTGCTGCTTCACCAGTGTCGTCTGACCCAGGCGGAAGGCAGGGTGATGCTTGCGCAGGGCGATAAGGTTCTTGTAGTAGTCGAACACCTGCGGATAGCGCTCCTTATTGCTCCAATCGAGCTTATTGATGCTGTCGGGCGACTCGTAGGAGTTGTGGACGCCCTTCTTGTCGCGCAGCAGCTCCTCGCCGCAGAGCATGAAGGGCACACCCTGCGAGGTAAACACGGCCGTCTGTGCCAGCAGGTCGAGCTTAATGAGCGTTGCCTCGTTGAGACTAGGTATCGAGGCGCGCAGGCGGTCAACAAGACACATGTCGTCGTGACAGCTCACGTAAGCCATCATCTGCGTTGGCTCCAGAGCATAGGGAACCTTCGAGTAGTTCACCTTCTCGTAATCCACCTGTGGGTGCTCCACCATGCCGGCGATGCCAGCTTTCAGGCTTTCCTCCTCGCCAGGCTGTCCTGCCAGGAATGCGCCCTTGGTATCGTCGCTAAAGGGGCCACGCAGGGCGTCGCGCATGTCGTCGCTGAAAGCAGCGATGCGTGGCATCTGCGAGATGTTAGCCTTCAGACCCAAATCCTCGCCTGGCAGGCCGCAGCTGCCAGCACTCCAACCTTCACCATAGATAAATATGGAGGGATCAATCTCGTCGAGGGCGGCGCGTATGGCGTTCATCGTCTCAATGTCGTGGCATCCCATCAGGTCGAAGCGGAAGCCGTCGATGTGGTATTCCGTGGCCCAGTACTTCACGCTCTCGATCATGAAGCGGCGCATCATGGGCTTCTCAGAGGCCGTCTCATTGCCACAGCCAGAGCCATTGGAATACTGGCCGTCAGCCGTCTTGCGGTAGTAGTAGTCAGGGAAGGTGCGCTGGAAGTTCGAGCCGTCGATGTTGAACGTGTGGTTATAGACGACATCGAGCACCACAGCAATGCCTGCCTTGTGGAGGCTCTGAACCATCTGTTTGAACTCACGGACGCGGCACAGCGGGTCGTAGGGATCAGTGGAGTAGCCACCCTCAGGCACGTTGTAGTTCACAGGGTCGTAGCCCCAGTTGTATTGCGGCTCATCGAGGCGTGTCTCGTCTACTGAGCCGTAGTCGTAGCTCGGCAGAATGTGAACGGCATTCACGCCGAGGTCGGTCAGGTGGGCAATGGCCCACGGCTCGGTCAGGGCGAGGTACTTGCCAGGGTGCTGGGCATCGGGACGGGCGACGGAGAAGTCACGATGGTGCATCTCATAGACAACGATGTCGGCCCAATTCGCAGGGCGCTGGAAGTTGTCGCTCCCCCACCCTTCAGGGTTCGTTTCGCTCAGGTCGGCAACAACGCCCTTCTGACCATTGACGGTAACGGCCTTGGCAAAGGTGCCTGGCGATACCTGCCCATTGACCACGAAGACATACTCCTTGCCTTTCTGATCGCCTTTGACAGTAGCCGTCCAGAAGGCGCCCTCGTCAGGCGGCGTTTTGGTATTAAGCTTGGTCATGGGAACGGTGTCCTCGCCGATGATGACGTAGCACTGTGCATCGTCGGGTGCGAAGAGCTTGAAGATGGTCTTGTCGGGCGAATACGTCATCTCGTCGAACGTAAACGTAGTGTCGCTGGGGCCGCATGCCAACAGCAGCGCTGTGATGGCAGCCAAAGTGAGTTGTTTCATGAGCTTATTGTTTTTAGTTATACTTGGGGGCAAAATTACAAAAAAATAATGAAAGCACGCGCGTTCCACCCTCTTTTTTGAAAAAAAAGTAGAAAAACGATTCCCAGACGTGCCTATTGCGCCATGAGCGAGATGGCGAATCCGCCGCCTGGCGCCTGCTGCAGCTTCAGCGTTTGGTTGGCCTTGACGGTTTTGCGCGTAATGGTGTAAGCCTTGGGGTTCGTCTCGTAGTGGGCGTCCTTGGCATCGGCGTAGATGGTTGCCACGTACTTGCGTCCTGGATCCAGGAAGTCGAGCTTCAGGGTCGTCAGGTGGCCGTTCTCATCGCACTTACCGCCTACAAACCAATTGTCGGTGCCTTTCGCTTTGCGGGCCACGGTGATGTAGTCGGCAGGCTCTGCCTCGAGGTAGCGCGAGTCGTCCCAGTCACATGCCACATCGCGGATGAACTGGAAGGCATCCATAAACTTCACATAGTTTTCGGGCAGGTCGGCAGCCATCTGCAACGGCGAGTAGAGGGTGACGTAGAGTGCCAGCTGTCCTACAAGCGTGGTGTGCACGAAGTGGTGGTTGTCGCTCCATGTCGAGAGCTGCGTCTCAAGAATGCCTGGCGTATAATCCATCGGACCGCCCTGCAGGCGTGTGAAGGGCAGGACGACGGTGTGGTCAGGGCGCGAACCTTCGAAGGCCTCGTACTCATTGCCACGTGCCGACTCGTTGCCAACCAGGTTCGGCCAGGTGCGACAGAGGCCCGTCGGACGTACGGCTTCGTGGGCATTGACCATGACGTGGTGGCGTGCAGCCTCCTTGATGCAGTAGAGGTAGTGGTCGTTCATCGACTGTGAGAAGTGGTGGTCGCCACGGGGTATGATGTCGCCGACATAGCCGCTCTTGACGGCATCGTAGCCGTAGCGGTTCATGAGGTCATAGGCCTCCTCGAGGTGGCGCTCGTAGTTTTGTGCCGACGACGAGGTCTCATGATGCATCATCAGCTTGACACCACGCTGGTGAGCATAGTCGTTCAGCGCCTTCAGGTCGAAGTCAGGATAGGGCGTCGTGAAGTCGAAGACATCGCGTTTCCACAGGTTTGCCCAATCCTCCCAGCCGATGTTCCAACCTTCGACGAGCACCTGGTCGAGACCGTTGTCAGCAGCAAAGTCGATATAGCGGCGCACCTTCTCGTTGTTGGCGCCATGACGGCCGTTGGGCTTCACGTGTGCCCAATCCACCTTGTCAATGTATACTGAGGGATACTCGTCGGTATAGTTCCACGACGACTTGCCCACAATCATTTCCCACCACACGCCGCAATACTTCGTGGGGTGAATCCACGACGTGTCGTCGATGGCACAAGGCTCGTTGAGGTTCAGAATGAGATTCGACGACAACATGTCGCGAGCGTCATCGCTCACCATCACCGTGCGCCAAGGCGTCTGGCAGGGCGTCTGCATGCAGCCTTTCAGTCCTGTGGCGTCAGGCGTCAGGTGGCTAACGAAGGTGTAGGGTTTTGGCAACGGGTAGGGCGACGGCAGCGGGTTGGGGGTGTAGACGTTGCTGCTGCCCTCGAGCTTCGTGGAGAGGCTTTTCGTCTGTTCGTCCACGAGTTCAAGGTGCATGGTGGCATAGTTGATGCACGCCGCCTCGTGGATATTGACGTAAAGGCCGTCATCGGTCTTCATCTGCAGCGATGTCTGCACACCGGTTTCCGAGAAGACGGCGACGCTCGAGTTGTTCCAGTTGACAGCCTTGCGCATGTTGCCGCGTATCTCGGAAAGACGTGTCTGCCGTATCGTCGGCTCCTGCGTGTCGTAGTCGCCAGGAATCCACCAGGCAGTGTGGTCGCCCGTCATGCTGAACTCTGAGCGCTCCTCGCGGATGAGGAAGTAGTTTAGGTCGCGTTGCTGTGGAAACTCGTAGCGGAAGCCGATGCCATCGTCGTAGACACGGAAGCGCACAACGATGGTGCGCTCATGGGGTGTGACGACAAGCCCCTCAAGGGTGGGGTCGGCAGGGCGGCGCTTGTCCTCCCATCTCTGCAACAGCGTCACAGCATACTCGACGTAGTGGTTACGAATGGTGGCTGTCTCACCCCAGACGGGCTTCCAGGTCTCGTCAAAGGTGGTGGTGACTTCGTCGGCAATGGTAAAGCCGTCGATGAGGTCGTGCTCGTTCATGCCCATCGAGGCATGCTTGTCCTTAGCCAGTTCCAAGCCGAGGTGTGATGACAGCACGACTGGCCGTCCCTTGTAGGACATCTCATAGGTGGGACGGCCTTGCTGGTCGACGTAGAAAGCCATTTCAATGTTGCCGCCAGGCGACTTAACGACGGTGCCCATTCCCACTTGGGGAAGGTTTGACAGGGCTGTCCCTACGAACAGGGCAGTAAACAGGGTTGCTTTTTTCATGTCGTAGACGGAAGATTAGTAAATTATGAGAAATGAGAAGTGGTAAGTTACCTCTCATTTCTCACTTACCACTTCTCACTTCTCTTATCGTCCGCTCTGCTGCACGAGGCGGGTGACTTCGCGATTGAAGTCAACGGCCTCCATGAGCTGCTCGATGGTGAGGTGCATGCGCCAACGCCAGTAGTGGCGTGGGTTAGCGGGGATGTTGATGCGCTCACCATTGGGGTCGGCCAACCTCAGGCCCTCGTCGATGGAGAGCCAATCCTGTAGCGAGAGGAGGCAGAGCATGGACGGCGAGTGGAGGTGAGCTGCCACAATCTCCTCAGCCAGAACGCCGGGCAGCGGGTGAGGCGCTGGTCCACCATGGTGGAGCATGTCTGCGTAGTATGCCTGCGTCTGGTCCCAGTCTTCATCCCACCACTGGCGAAGCGTCGACATGTCGTGGGTTGAGATAGTGGCCACCGAACGATAGGGGTTGGCGGGTAGATAGCCAAAGCGTGAACGCGGATCCTTAGGCATCGACTGTATCTCGAGCGAGAGGATGCGCAACTCGTTCATCACCCAAGCCACGCAGTCGGGCACCATGCCGAGGTCCTCGGCACAGACGAGCATGCGTGTGGCTTGCGTCAGGCGTGGCAGCTTCTTCATGGCCTCGTGGTACCAGTACTGGTTGTTGCGACGATAGAAGTAATCGTTGTAGAGGCGGTTGAAGGCATCCTTATCCTTGTCCCACAGTGCCTCGTAGACGAAGTCGGTTTGCACGGCGATGCGCGGGTGGAACTTGTTGGGGTCCTTGCGGTCGTGGACGAAAAGGACGTCGCTGATGAGGGCATAGAGGCCGTCGCGCAGGTTATTGTCGTCCTTGTCGGCGAAGTAAGCTTCAATCTTGCGCTGCGTGTCGAACTCAGGCTTCATCTGCCAGATGTCGTCGTGCAGCGGCTGGAGGAAGTGCTCCTTGACGTAGGCGGTGCGCTCACCAAAGATGCGCTGCAGCGTCCAGTTGGCGATGAAGGGCCGCGTCATGTGCTCCTCATTAAAGGGAAGGCCGTAGGCCTCTATCTCTTCGCGCGACATACCCAGTGCGGGCGAGAACTGTCCGAGCAGACCGTGAACGGCATCGATGGGAATCTCCCAGATGCGGAAGAAGCCCAGCACGTGGTCGATGCGGTAGGCATCGAAGAATTGCGCCATCTTACGGAAGCGGCGTACCCACCACGAGCATCCATCCTGCAGCATGACGTCCCAGTTGTAGGTGGGGAATCCCCAGTTCTGGCCGTTGGTCGAGAAAGCATCGGGTGGTGCACCAGCCTGTCCGTTGAGGTTGAAGTAGCGTGGCTCAACCTGTGCCTCGACGCCGTCGCGTGAGATGCCGATGGGAATGTCGCCCTTGAGGATGACCTTGTTGTTACGGGCATACTCGTGTGCGAGGTGCATCTGTTGGTCGAGGTTGAACTGCACGAAGAACCAGAAGGCCTGATCGCCAGCACCATCCCTCTTGACGCAATAGTCAGCATAGGGCACGAGCCACTCCTTGTTGTCCTCGAAGAACGACTTGTAGGCCTTGGTGCGCATGATACGTGCGCCCTCCTGCTTGAAGATCAGCTTCAGGTATTCGCACTTGGCATCGTTGACGCGCTCGTAGTCAATCTGTGGCAGGGCGTTAAGCTCCTGGCGCAACTGTTCAAACTGGCTGCGCTGCTCCTCGTCCTTGAGGGGCGGCAGCTGGCGCAGGTCGGTGAACTGCGGGTGGAGAGCGTAGATGCTGATGGCGTTGTAGGGATAGGAGTCCGTCCAAGTGTGGGTGATGGTGGTGTCGTTGATGGGCAGGATCTGAAGGATGCGCTGCCCCGTCTTGGCACACCAGTCGACCATCATCTTCAGGTCGCCAAAGTCGCCCACGCCGAAGCTACCCTCAGAGCGCAGCGAGAAGACGGGGACGACGGTACCTGCTCCGCGCCAGCCGGGAATGGCGAAGAACGCGGGTGCCAGTTGGTAAGCCACACACTCGCCACGCTTCAGCTGCGGAACGACGATCGTGCGATTGTCAGCCTGCTCCCAGAGGGCATCGCCGCCAGTGAGCACCACGAACTTGAACTCCATGTCGGCCGGCAGACGGTCAGCTTCGAGGCAGATGGCCCACTCGTTGGGCTGCTGCTCGGTCATCGGAAGTGCCTTGGCGACATCCCATGCGCCAAGGTAAGTGGGAGAGCCTACAACGCCCAGGCGGTCGGTGCTGCGCAACTGTGCGGCACGGACGGTCAGGACGATGTGGGGTGTGGGGATGTTGGGTTGCTGCGGATCGGTGACCAGCCGTTTCTCAACACACTGTGTGAAGGCCGAAGAATAGAGATAGCTGTCCTCAGGGATGTCAATCCAACGGTCATAGAAGACGTAAGACTTGACATCGGGCAGCAGACGTGCCTGGTGGGGAGCCGTCAGCCATTCCGTGCGAACGATGTCGTCACCCCGCTGCACGCTGTAGTAGTAGCACAGTGTCTGAGTGTCATCGTTATCGGCCTTGGTCATCTCGTAGGTCCATTGCTGACCATTGTTTGTCGACATGGCGTGGCTGGCCGTGCGGCCATCCTCACCAAAAATGTTCAGTACCAGTTGCTCGCCAAAAGTTGTCTGGTAATCTAAGTTAAATAGTAATTTCATAAGTCGAGTGGTTTCTAATCTGGGTCAAAGTTACGATTTTTTATCCTTCTGGCGAGCGAGCAACGACCATTATTAGCCAATGAAGGGATGCAAACGTTTGCATCCCTTTTGTTTACAACTTGGCACTTACCTTTCCCCTGATGTCGGCACTGCTGGCACCTATGAGGAAGCTGTAGGTGCCGGCATCCGTCTGCCACTGGTGGGTGACGTCGTTCCAGAATGCCAAGGCGTGGCGCGGAATGGTCATGGTAAGCGTCTCGCTCTCGCCAGGCTTCAGCAAGCGGGTTTTGGCGAATCCTTTCAGCTCCTTGACGGGACGGGGGAACGCCTTGTTCTTCGGCGCTGTGACATACAGCTGAGCCGTCTCCTTGCCTGCCACGCTGCCCGTGTTCTCGACGGTGACACTGACCTCAATGCGCTCAGTTCCCAATTCCTTAATCGTTACATTGCTGTAGGCAAAGGTGGTATAGCTAAGGCCAAAGCCGAAGGGGAACAGGGGTTGCCGCTTGTCACGTTCGAATCCACGATAACCCACGAAGACGTCCTCCTTATAATATACTTGTTTGTCGACGCCGGGATAAGCCTCCGCACCGTATTTCACGTAGGGGTAATCCTCGTACTGCTTGGCGAAGGTGACAGGAAGCTTGCCACTGGGACACACCTTGCCCGTGAGCACGTTGACTAGGGACGTGCCTGCCTCACTGCCCAGATACCAGCAGTGTACGAGGGCTTTCACCTCAGGGAGCCACGGCATGGCATAGGGATTGCCGCCAAAGGTCACCACCACAATGTTGGGCTGAATCTTGGCCAACTGGCTGATAAGCTCGTTCTGTCCAAAAGAGAGGTCGTACGACTCGCGGTCGCCGTTCTCACAATCCTGACGGTGGTTCTTGTTAAGGCCACCGACAAAGACGATCAGGTCAGCGTCTTCGGCTTTCGAAAGGGCCTCCGCCTTCAGGCGCTCGTTATCGGCAGGGTCAACTTTGTCAACATGGTCGTAGAGCGCACGACCAGAGGTGTAACCCTGGGCGTAACTCACTGAGCATTGGGCATTGAGCGTCGAGCAATGGCTACGCAGGGCGTCGAGGGGCGAAATGTCGCGAAGCGTCTTCAGCTCTGACGAGCCACCACCCTGAGTGAGCGAGCGTGTGGCATTCTCACCAACCACCAGCACATTCTTGTACTTCGACAAATCGAGGGGAAGAATCTTTTCAGACTCCCCTCCCTTGGAGAGGGGCTGGGGATGGGGTCCATTCTTCAGCAACACGATTCCCTCCTCGCCAATCTCACGGCACGCCTCGTAGTGGGCTTCCGAGCATTGGCTGCCAATGACCTTCTTGGGATTCATGCTGGTGCGGAAGATGGTGCGCAGCACACGGGCCACCTTATCGTCGAGCACCGACATGGGGATGCGCCCCTCGTTGATGAGCCGCTCGAACTTGTCAGCCAGATAATAGTCCTTGTAGCTGAACTCGGCCTCCTTAACCTTACCGTCGGTAAACGACCCCATCTCGATGTCGAGGCCTCCGGTGGCTGCCTGCCAGGTGTCGGTAACACCGCCCCAGTCGCTGACGACAGCACCGTCCCACTGCCACTCACCCTTCAGGATGCCGTTGAGTAGTTCGTCGTGCTGGCAGCAGTGCGTGCCTTTCCAGAAGTTGTAACTGCCCATGATGGTCCACACATGGGCATCGGCGACCGCCCGCTGGAAGGGGTAGAGATAAATTTCGCGCATGGCACGCTCCGACACATTGACATTCACTGCGAAGCGGTCGGTCTCCTGGTCGTTCAGCACGAAATGCTTCAGACAGCAAGCCACGCCATTCTGCTGAGCTGCCCGAATGTAGGGCACCACCATCTCGCCAGCCAACACGGGGTCTTCGCCCATGTATTCGAAAGCGCGCCCGTTCATCGGCGTACGCTGTATGTTCACGCCAGGGCCTAACAGCACGTCCTTTCCACGAAAGGCGAACTCCTCGCTGAGCACACGGCCATAGAGGGTCGACAGGTCGCGGTTCCACGTGGATGCCAGACACGTCAGCGACGGGAAGGCCACAATCGAGTCGTTCGTCCACCGAGCCGGACTCCAGGTGTTCCATTCCAGCTCCTCACGCACGCCGTGAGGCCCGTCGTCCATGTTCAGCTGACGGATGCCCAGCCGGGGCACGCCTGCCGAAGTGAACTTACTCTGTGCGTGCAGCACCTGAATCTTTTCGTGCGTAGTCATGCGGCTCAGTGCATCTTGCACTCGCTGCTCCAGCGGCGCCTGCGGATCAAGATAGACCTGCGCCTGTGTCGTCATCGTCATCATCACCAACGAAGCGATTATAAAAAGTCTTTTCATGCTAAAAATAGTTATTGGTTGTATTTGCGTGCAAAGATACAACTTTTTCTGCATTCTCCCTCTCTTTTTGCCTATTATTTATGATTAATGCTGTAAAATAATTCGACCTCCGCAAGTTCCAACAAATCTGCTTCATGAGTTTTACCACTTTAAAGTAGGGTTTTGTTGATTCATGGAGGGCTCCACACCTGCCCAGAAACAGGGTTTTGTTGGTTCATGGAGGGCTCCACACCTGCCCGAAAGCAGGCTTTTGTCCGGTTCTTGTGGTTCATTCACAAGTTTAACGGACGGCAACGAGCACAAAATAGCTTCTAAAAAAAAATGCCCCGCGCAGGCAGGCAACCTATTGATTATCTGACACTTTAGCGCGGGGCATTTTTTCTCACATAGGAATCTGACAGTGTTCGGCAGTCATTTTAGTGACAGGGATGGGACATAGAGCCGCATCCATCAATTTGGCGACTGTTAAAAACGGCCGACCACCTTTGCCTAATGCTTGCAAAACCTAAAGGACAAGTCCACAAAAACCACTGGAAACTATCTTGCGACTTAAGTGGTAAGAACTTGCGACTTAAGTGGTAAGAACTTGCGACTTAAGTGGTAAGAACTTGCGACATAAGTGGCAAGACAGTAAAACGCTGGTTTTCACAAAGAGAAACCGCGCTAAAGAACAATTTAACCGGCAAGAATAGGATGCCGTAGGCATCAGATTTCCGTAGCCAGCCATACAGCTGCCCCTTTAGGGGCTGCGAAATGGCTGGGACGAAGACAGGACGGAGGAAAGCGTGCCTTTAGGTTCGCGTCCAAGGCACGGTGTTGTCGCGTACCTAAAGGCACGCCCTCTGCGACGAACGCAAATACCAGCCATTTCGCAACTCCTACGGAGTAGCTGTATGGCTGGCTACCAACATCTGATGCCTCGGCATCGGTTGCCCCTAGAAAAGTGTAGAAAAGTACATGGGGAGAGGGAACGGTTGGGCTTAAATAGTCCAACAGCCAAACCAGTCCCTAAAAAAAATGCCCCACGCAGTTTGCCCTGCCACAGGGCGTTTGCGAGGGGGCGCGGGGCATTTTTCGCAGTTTCTATTCTTGATAGTGACGCGGTCCCCTCTGCCTATTTTGCAGGGGGCCGCTATGTGGGTACGTTCAAAACTTGCGGAAATTGAATAGAATTGTCAACAATTGTGGCGGATGGCATGTGGAAAAGTTCGATTACTTACCAATAACACTTTGGTCAGTCTCTGTTTCCGCGTAATGAAATTGAATCCCGAGATTCACGTTCTGAACCTCGGGATTTGCGAGCTGGATCTCGGGAATTGCGAGCCCGCTAACGCAGCTTGCTTCAACGAGAGAGAGGCTATTTCAACTGGAAATTGATGGGCACGGTGTATTTCACCCGTACGACCTTGCCACTCTGACGGCCAGGTGTCCACTGGGGCATAGACTGCACGACGCGCAGGGCCTCAGCATCAAGACTGGGCGACACGCCCTTCGCTACCTGAGGATCCACGATCCGGCCCTCTTCGTCCACGACGAAAGTCACGATGACGCGGCCTTCGGTCTTCGACGCCTCGGCATCCTTGGGGTACTTCAGGTTCTCCATCAGGTAATCCAATAGTTCAGCTGAGCCACCAGGAAACTCCGGCATCTGCTCCACCACATCGAACACCTGAGCGCTATCGCACTCGGCGGTCACACTCGCAGCACCCGCAGGTTCTTCGGCGGGTCGTTCACTCTTTTGGGCACATGCCAATGCAAGCAGTGCCGCTACTGGCAATACGGCCAACACTTTAGCCACCTGCCAACGGTTTGTTCTTTTCTGTGTCATCATACGAATTCTACGTTTTAATGAATGGTGATTAAAATTGTTTGCCATCGAGAATAGCTGGTCCCCGACGGACTTGCGTATCAGCAGCAACTGGTACTGCCGGGCGTCGACTCCTTCGTTCAAAACAGCCTCATCGGCCTCAAATTCATGTATTTGCTGCAGTTCGCGTTTAAACAGCCAGACTGCTGGATTCCACCACTGAAACAGCAACAGCACATTCAACAGCAGCACGTCGTAGCTGTGTCCCAACCTGATGTGTGCCCGCTCATGGACAAGTATCTCACGAGCATTGCCATTGTAGTCGTCGGCACTTATAATAATATGGTGGAAATAACTGAATGGCGACTGATTGCCTGCCACAACGTGAATCTTCACACCGGCGCCGCCGTCAACAGACGGCCAGGTATTTATCAGCTTACGCGGCTTATAGTCGGCATAGATAAACCCACAAAAGGCCGCAATGCTCCCTATAATATATAAGAGGTGTAACAAACTGTGCCACGAAAAGGGTGCTTCTGCGGCGGCTTCCTGACTGACGAACACCTCGCTAAGCATCACAACGCCCTGCCCCACCGCCGTGGGTGAATCGATCGACAGTTTCACCCATGGCAACACCAGAGAAACGCCCACCAGCGTAAGCAATAGCACGCGATTGAACCGATGCAGCGTGTCGTGGCTAAACAGCAGTTTGAACAGCAGATAGAATGCGATCAGGCAAAAGCCTACTTTCAATTGATAGACAACAAGCATATTTGAGAATTGAAAATTGAAAAATGAGAATTGAGAATTGAGAATTACGAGTTAGAGTCCTTCTCCACTTCTTGGATGAGTGCCTTCAGCTCGTCCACACTAATCTTCTCCGTTTTAACCAGTGCGGAGACAGCACTCAAATACGAGTGCCCAAACAACTTGTCGATTATGTTAGCCAGGGCACCGCCCTTGTAATCCTCTCGTGAAATCTTAGCGTAGTACTGAAAGCAGCGGGCCGTGATGGCTGTATGTCCCAGGAATCCTTTCTCCTCGAGTATCTTCACCAGCGTAGCCAAAGTGTTCACATGGGGTTGCGGCTCGTCATAATGCGTCTGCAACTCCCGTATCTGCATGGGGCCATACTGCCAGTAGCGCTCCATGATTTCCTCTTCTTTTTGTGTCAATGGTTTCATCTTTGCAGTCTTTTTGGGTTTTCGACTGCAAAGTAACTAAATCTTTTCGTTATACGACTAAAAGTCTTAGTTAATTAAACTAAATAGCTTAGTTAATTAAACTAAACGCCTTAGTTTACCTTTCCTCCCCCCATCCTGCCACACCGTGCAGAACCGTGTAAAACCGTGGCCCCTCCACCGTGTCCAACCGTGTAAAACCGATGCCATCTCACCCCACCCGTGTCCAACCGTGTAAAACCGATGCCATCCCCCTCCACCGTATCCAACCGTGTAAAACCGATGCCATCTCACCCCACCCGTGGCTCACCGCTTACCCGTTCTGAGCTCCACGCGAAAGGTGGTGCCACGTCCTAGCTCTGACTGCTTGACGTAGATGCGGCCCTTGTGGTATTCCTCGACGATGCGCTTGGCCAGCGACAATCCGAGGCCCCAGCCGCGCTGCTTTGTGGTGAAGCCTGGCCGGAAAACGTTCTTGATGTTCTTCTTACGGATGCCCTTACCCGTGTCGGCTACCTCGACGGCCACGATATTGCCCTCCTCGAGCAGCCACAGGTCGATGCTCCCCTTGCCCCCCTCCATGGCGTCGACGGCGTTCTTACAAAGGTTCTCGATGACCCACTCGAAGAGCGAGGCGTTCATCTTCACAATGACGTCGTGGTCGGGGTAGTGCCCGCGTATCTGCACCTTCTGCGACGTGCGCTTGTCCATATATTCAATGACACGGTCGAGCAGTTGGTTCATAGAGCTGTCGACAGGCTCGGGCATGGAACCAATCTTAGAGAATCGCTCGGCGATGCGCTCCAGGCGCTTCACGTCCTTGTTCATCTCGGGTATCATGTCGTCGTCAGGATAAGTCTCACGCAGCACCTCAACCCAGGCCATCAGGCTGGAGATGGGTGTGCCCAGCTGGTGGGCCGTCTCCTTCGACAGGCCCACCCACACCTTGTTTTGCTCGGCACGCTTCGACGAGAGGAGGGCAAAGATGGCCACAACAACGAAGATCATCACGATGCCCAGCTGCCAGTAGGGATACTGCGTCAGTCGTTTCAACATCGTCGACTCATCGTAGCACACCAGCTGGTAGTCGCCCTCGTCGCCAAACTCGATCTTAAAGTAGTCGCCAGCACGCTTCATACGCTGTGCGTAAGACGCGACATTGGCCGTGTCGGCGATGTTACGGTAGTCCATCACTTCATCGTCGCTGTTCAGTACAACGACGGGGATGGTGTTGTTGCCCTCGATGACGGCCGTCACCAGCGCCAGGTCGGTGTTCTCGTCAGCCTGATTCAGGGCGTTCATCGCCTGTGCCCACACCTCCATATTGTTACGCTCCTCTTGCTGGAGGTCGCGCACCAGCACGTGCGACACGAACAGCGAGGCCACAGCGATGAGCACCGCTGCGACCACAAGCCAAATCTTGACCTGACGAATCTTATCAGTCCATTGCACAGGGGGAGAGGGAGGAGATGTTTAGGGGGGAGTTAGGGGGAGTTAAGGGGAGTTAAGGGGAGTTAAAGGGGAGTTAAAGGGACGATAGCTAATGAGTGAGTTAAAGGGGAGTTAGGGGGAGTTAGGGGGAGTTAAAGGGGGAGTTAGGGGGAGTTAAAGGGACGATAGCTAATGAGAGAGGGAAGTGAAGGGTGAAGGGACGCGCAGCCAATTCTCAATTCTCAACTCTCAATTCTCAATTCGCTCAATTCTCAATTTTCAATTCTCAACTCTCAATTTCCTCAGCGCTGTTTCGCCGACCACTTCTGCAGACGTTTGTACTCTTTCTTCGTCAGGCGCATAAAGGAGCCGTGCTGAGGGCCTGTCACACCCTGTATGTCGACGGGGTCGTGGAAGTTGCGCAGGTGCTCGTCGGCCTTACAAATGCGGTAGTGCTTGGGGTTGTCGCTGTACTGAATATAGGCCACGCGCCAAGTCTTGTCACCCATCAGCTGGAAAGCGCTGCTGCCCTCGCAGTTCTTGCGGCCCTCGAAGCTGACATAGTCGTTTTCAACGGGTTCGCCCCAGCCGGTAGTGAGCTGCTTCGATGTGGCGGTATAGATGCCTGGCTTGCCGCCCTCTTTCTTGATGAGCATGTGGTAGAGGCCGTCGTCGAGCAGGTTAATGTCGGCATCGATGGTGGCATAGCCCCAGTCGAAGAGCAGACGTGGCTGCGTCAGACGTGTGAACGACTTGTCGGCATATGAATAGTACATGCGGTCGTAGCCTTCTTCAGGGCGGTTGAGCATGGAGTAGTAGATCATGTAGCCGCCCTTGTCGCCATTCTCCCAGACGTAGTCAGGATCCCAGAATATCTGTGGCGCCCACACGCGGTTGATGGTCGACCAATCCTTATAGACGCTCTCGCCCTCGGGGTTACAAAAGATGGAAGGCCCCTGGCGATAGTCAAACGTCTTGCTCTCCCAGTTGATGAGGTCGCGGCTCGTCATCAGGTCGATGCCGTAGTTGTCCCACTTGTGCGATTTGGCCACGCACATGTCCGTCGTCACCATCACGAAGCCTTTGCCGTCCCATGAGCGTGTGATGAAAGCGTCACGCTGTCCACCCTCGATGCGGGCATGCACCTTGGGGTCGATGACGGCGTCGCCGCCGATGATGTCCTCATAGTGATAACCGTCGCGACTCAGCGCATAGGCGGTATACTCGCCACGGTCGCTCATGTGGCAATAGAGGTAGCCGTAAGTACCCTTCTGCACATTCTGTGCTGTTGCTGAAATGGCCATAAAGGCCAGCGCCAAAAATAGAAATTGTTTCTTCATACCTTTATTATTTACGTTTCGGCCACAAAGTTACAACTTTTTTTTGACCTACCATCACTTCCGCCCGCTTTTTTCTAAAAAAACGGTGAAACTTTCAGCTGGTTTTGGGATGGCAGTACTTCAATGCGCCGAGCCCCTCTGCTTTGCGCCGAGAGGACCGCCACACTTCTCCGAGAAGACTGTCACACTTCTCCGAGAGGACTGCCACACTTCTCCGAGAGGACTGCTACACTTCTCCGATAAGTGTCCTACTCGCTCAGAGCAAAGTGGCACTTCACCATCAGAAAAGCGGCACTTCACCATCAGCGAAGCGACACTTCGCGGGAAGCGAAGCGACACTTCACTGCCTGCGTATCCGTGTTTCTCTCGATAAAAGCGGACTTGTTTGTGCGGAAATTCACTTTTACCTATCCCACAAGATATTTGCTGCCGGGAAGGAAGGAGAGCAACTTGGTGGTGATGGCACTGCAAAGGAAAGTGAGCATGGCAATGACAGGGATGGCCAGCCACACGGGCAGCTGGGGTGCAGCCACATTGCCAGCCACGATGAACGAGGCGATGGGTGCCAGGAAGAACATGTGCATGAGGTACATGCCGAACGAGAGGCGCGACAGCGCACCTATGATGGCTGGCGCCTTCGGCTGACGGATGCAGCTAAAAATCAAGAATATGCCGAAGGTGGCGAGCAGCACGTTGGGCGTGCAAAACTCCCACGACCACTCCAACATAGGTGTTTCAATGAGTTGACCAGGTTCGCCCTTCCACCAGAAGCTCCAGGCCGTAAAGGCTGCACCTACAATGAAGCAGGGCAGACCCACGCGCAACCGCTTCGTCACGCTCCAGTGGGCGAGATGCACGCGAATGTAGTGAGCCAGCACCAGATAGCCCAGATAGCCAGAGCAGTACCAGAGCATGCTGAACTGGTTCCAGAAGCATTCGCCCCAGATTTCGGGTGACACAAAGCGGTGGAGCCAAGGAATGAACGTCGAAACGACGAAGATGGTGAGGAAGATGCGCTCGTCGCGAGCAGAAGAGCGCTCAAGCCATGGCGACACGACGGGTATGATGAGGTAGAGCGAGATCAGCGGGTACATGAACCACAGGTGGCCGGCCATCGAGGGGAAGTTGAAGGGTAACATGCGCAGGTCGGCCATCGACTGCTCCCACGTCATGCCGCCCCACAACAGCGGCAGGAAAGTGTAGAGCAGCAGGAAGCATACGAACGGGGGGATGATGCGCATGAAACGTCGGCGATAGAAAGCCGGCATCGTCTGTCCTTTGGGCATAGGTACCAGCAGGAAAGCCGAGACAATCATAAACAGTGGCACCGACACGCGGGCGAGGCCACCGTCGTAGAAAGCGACCCAAAAGCGATTCGACTCGTTAGCCAACATCGACATGTTGCTTGCCAAGCCGTCAGCAGTGTCGGTCCCATAGAAGTTCTCACTGGCGTGAACGAGCATCACCATGAAGCATGCTATCACGCGGATGTAGTCGATAAATACGATTCGTTCTTTGGTTTTCATGCTGCAAAGTTAGTCATTTGGTTGCAAATAGCGAAAGGTTTGGGCGAAAAAGACGTTCCGCAGGAGCGCTTTTACCTGTTTTTACCCTTTTTTTGAACCGAATGTTTCGTAGGGGTTCGAATTCGGTAAAAAAAACCTGCCCGTCCGACACCAAAGCATGGTGCCAACGGGCAGGAGGGTGAAAGGTTTGTGGTCACTGTTACTTCGTCTCGGGAGCCTCGCCAATGAGCTCCATGAACTCGTCGAGCTTAGGCGTGATGATAATCTGGGTGCGGCGGTTGCGCTGCTTGCCCAACTCGGTGGTGTTAGGCTGCAAGGGGTTGTACTCGCCACGGCCGCCGGCAGTGAGGCGCTTAGGGTCTACACCGTATTGGTTCTGCAGGGCCTGAACGACGCTAGAGGCACGGAGGCAGGAGAGGTCCCAGTTGTTACGGATGTTTTCACGCGAGATGGGCACATCGTCGGTGTTACCCTCGATGAGCACGTCGTAATCCTTGTAGTCCTTGATAATCTTGGCAATCTTCGAGAGTGTCTCAGAAGCGCGGTCGTTAATCTCGTAGGAGCCGCTGCGGTAAAGCATGTTGTCGGCCAGCGAGATGTAGACGACGCCCTTGAGCACCTGCACGTCGACCTCTTTCAGCTCCTCTTTTGAGAGCGAGCGGGTGAGGTTGTTGGTGAGCACCATGTTCAGGGAGTCGCTCTTCGACTTCACTTCAACAAGATGGCGAATGTACTGGTTCGACTCGTTGATCTGGTCGACGAGCTTCTCGATGGAGATGTTGTTCTGCGAGGCGTTCGTCAGACTCTTGTCGAGCGATGCCTGCAGCTTGGCATATTTTGCCTCGGCAGCTTTGAGTGCCTGCTGCATGCCCTTCTGCTGCTCCTCAAGAGCGGTGATGCGGGCGTTCTTGGCAGCAAGGTCCTCCTTGGCGGTCATCAGCGTGCTGCTCAGGGCTTTGTTCTCGTCCTGGCATGCCACCAGTTCTTTCTTCGTTACGCAGCTGCTCATCAGGATGGCGGCAGCAGCGGCCATTACAAACATGTTCTTCTTCATAGTTCTTTTTCGTTTAATGTCAGTATTGTTCATTCATTCGCAATTCGGCTGCAAATATATTGATTAAACGCCGAACGACGGCGATTGTCAAAGGGAATTAGGAATAATTAACCACCGCCCGCCCTCATTTCAAGGTCTTTAAGTGAGTTTCAGAGGCCAGAGACGCTTTTCTCAGCTGTCAGTAGAGCAGCAGCAAGCCGGCGAAGCCAGCCATGAGAATCATCTTGATGGGGTTGATTTTGAAAACCAACGTCCCAATGAAGGTGGCCAGGAAAAGGAACACGCTGATCCAGAACTGCCAGGGGCTCTCGCCAGGTGTGGAAAAGTTCTCACGGGTGCAGAGCAGCAGCGTAGCAGCGGCCAGCAGGCCCACAACGGCAGGCCGCAGCCCGGCAAAGATGCTCTGCACGGCGGCCGTCTTCATGTATCGCATGAAAAGCCGGCTGATGAGAATCATCAGGATGAGCGACGGCAGCACGAGGGCGAATGTAGCCACTACCGAGCCGAGCACCGACATGCCAGCACCGTAGCCCGCATTCTGGCAGGCGGTATAGCCGCAGTAGGTGGCAGAGTTGATGCCGATGGGGCCTGGCGTCATCTGGCTAATGGCAACGATGTCGGTAAACTGCGCCATCGTCATCCACTGCCAGTGCTGCACTACCTCGCCCTGAATGAGCGACAGCATGCCGTAGCCGCCACCGAAGCCGAAGACGCCTATCTCGAAGAATGTTATAAATAAATAAAGGTATAGCATGGAAGTGAGAAGTGGGGACTATTCGGTGGGTTTGATGAGTGTGCCGTACACATAGCCGCCAACAGCGGCCAGCAGGATGATGAGGATGGGCGACACGCCAAGCAGCCAAATGGCCAGCGCACCGCCGACGGGAATCCAGCAGTTAGCCCAAGAGAGCCGCGCCGAGCGTGCCAGCTTGAACGTAGGAACGGCAATCAGCGCCACCACTGCCGGACGTATGCCACGGAAGATGGCAGCCACCACTGGGTTATCCTGGAACTGGCTGAAGAACATGGCAATGGCCAGGATGATGAGAAATGAGGGCAGAGCCGTGCCTACGGCGCAGGCAACGGCTCCCTTCATTTGTCGCAACTTGTAGCCGATGAACGTGCTTACATTGATGGCGAAGACACCGGGACAGCTCTGTGCGATGGCGATGATGTCGAGGAACTCCTCTTTCGTCACCCACTTGTGCTTGTCGACCACCTCTGCCTCAATCAGCGGTATCATGGCATAACCACCGCCAAGTGTGAACAGGCCTATCTTGAAGAAAGTGGTGAAAAAACCACCCAAGCCCTCCCAAAGAGAGGGATGTTTGGTTGCAATGTTACTATTATTATCGTTACTTGTTTCCATTAAATCGTCTATCTAATTGCCCCTCCTTTGGAGGGGTTGAGGGAGGCCCTTAGTCAAGGGCCTCGATCCATTTGCGGGCATTGACGAAGGCCTCGATCCATGGTGTCACCTCGTCGTTGCGATGGGCAGCGGGATACCAGGCGTTCTGCCAGGGGAAGATGGCACGCTCCAGATGGGGCATCATGGCCAGATGGCGACCGTCGGCCGAACAGATGCCAGCCACGTCGTAGTCGGAGCCGTTGGGGTTTGCGGGATAGCCGTGGTAGTTGTATTTTGCCACCACGTTGTAGTGGTCCTCGTTCTCAGGCAGCGAGAACTTACCCTCGCCATGAGCCACCCAGATGCCCAGCTTCGAGCCACTGAGCGAGCCGAACATCACGCTCTTGTTCTCAGGTATCTGCAGGGCGATGAAGCCGCTCTCGAACTTGTGACTGTCGTTATGAAGCATCTTGATATTTGACGATTGGACGATTTCACTATTTGACGATGAACTGCACAACAGCCCCAGTTCTACCATCAACTGGCAACCGTTACAGATGCCGAGCGACAGCGTGTCCTTACGGGCATAGAAGCGGTCGAGGGCTTCCTTTGCCTTAGGATTGAAGAGGAAGGCGCCCGCCCAACCCTTAGCCGAGCCAAGGACGTCGCTGTTCGAGAAGCCTCCGCAGAAGACGATGAAGTTCACGTCGTCGAGTGTCTCACGGCCAGTGATGAGGTCGGTCATCATGACGTCCTTCACGTCGAAGCCTGCGAGATACATCGAGTAAGCCATCTCACGCTCACCGTTGGTGCCCTTCTCGCGAATGATGGCTGCCCGTGGGGTCTTGTCTGTTGCGACACGATCGGGGTTAAGGCCATATTGAGCCAACGTGCCTCGGAAGCCACGCGGGAACTTCATCTCCACCGGCTGGTGCTTGTAGTTCTCGAAACGCTCGTGGGCCTTGCCATTGAAGCTCTGCCGACGGTCGAGCAGGTAGCTGGTCTTGTACCACACGTCGCGAAGATGGTCGATGTCGAGACTGATCTGAGCGTTCGTCTCAGGAGCGACGATCTCGATGGTGCGGCTGTCCTCTACAGGATAGCCAATCTTGGCATAGCCAATGCCCTGCTCCTCCATGAACTCCTTGAACTCTATCTTATGCTCATCGCTGACCTCGATCACCACACCGGGGTTCTCGGCGAAGAGCGTCTTCACGAAGTCGCCGTCGTGGCAGAGGTCGTGCAAGTTGATGTGCAGGCCACCGCGGGTGTTGGCGAAGCACATCTCAAGAAGCGTCGTGATGAGACCACCTGCCGAGATGTCGTGACCTGCCATAATCCAGCCGCGCTCGATGAGCTCCTGAATGGCATTGAAGGCATCGGCAAAGTATTCGGGGTTCACAACCGTCGGCACGTCGTCGCCTACACGGTTGAGACTCTGTGCAAAAGCGGAGCCACCAAGACGCTGCTCACAGAACGAGAAGTCGATGTGATAGAGTGAGGCACGCTTGTCGTTGACGAGTACGGGCGACACCACTTTCTTTACGTCGGAGACCTCGCCTCCTGCTGAGACGATAACCGTACCCGGTGAGATGATCTTCTCGCCATTGGGATACTGCTGCGAGAGCGACAGCGAGTCTTTGCCCGTCGGCACATTGATGTGCAGGTCGCAGCAGAAGTCGGAGAGGGCTTTCACGGCCGTGTAAAGACGGGCGTCTTCACCCTCTTGTGAGCGGCAAGGCCACATCCAGTTGGCAGAGAGCGACACGGAGTCGAGACCCTCGGAAAGCGGAGCCCACACAAGGTTGGTCAGTGCCTCGGCAACCGAAATCACACTGCCAGCCTGAGGCGATGCCAGGCCAGCCTGCGGAGCATGACCGATGGCTGTGGCGATGCCCTTCACGCCACGATAGTCGAGGGCCACCACGCCGCAGTCGCTCAACGGCAGCTGCAGCTCGCCCTGACACTGCTGACGGGCGATCTTTCCCGTCACCGAGCGGTCAACCTTGTTCGTCAACCAGTCCTTACATGCCACGGCCTCCAGCTGGAGAACGCGTTCGAGCAGGGCATTGAGCGTTGAGAGCTGCGCGCTATCGTACTGTACTGGAACGTAATGGCGCTCCACCGTGTTGTCGCGCATCACGGTCTTCGGCGAGTGGCCAAACATCTGGGCTACATCGAGGTCGAAAGGCTTCACGCCGTCGCCCTGAACAAACGAGAAGTGGGCATCGCCAGTGGTCTCGCCGACGACGTACATGGGGGCACGCTCACGCTCAGCAATACGCCGCACGTGCTCCAGATGCTGCTCGTCGATGAGCAGTCCCATGCGTTCCTGGCTCTCGTTGGCAATGATTTCTTTCGACGACAGCGTCTTGTCGCCGATGGGTAGCTTCGTCATGTCGATGCTTCCGCCACAATCCTCAACCAGCTCTGAGAGACAGTTCAGGTGACCGGCTGCACCGTGGTCATGGATTGACACAACGGGATTCACATCCTCCTCGCAAAGGGCGCGCACTAGGTTGTAGGCACGCTTCTGCATCTCAGGGTTGGCACGCTGGATGGCGTTCAGCTCCACGCCGCTGGTATAGCGACCCGTGTCAACACTCGAAACGCTGCCACCACCCAGTCCGATGCGGTAGTTGTCACCACCGACGACGACAATCTTGTTGTCTTTCCGAGGCTCTTTCTTCAGACAGTCGCGCTTGGTGCCATAGCCAACGCCACCAGCCAGCATGATGACTTTGTCATAGGCATACTTGGTTGGTGCTTCCGTCTGTCCCTCCGAGGGCTCCTGATGCTCAAAGGTGAGCAATGAGCCACAGATAAGGGGCTGGCCGAACTTATTACCAAAGTCGCTGGCACCGTTCGAAGCCTTGATGAGAATCTGCTCGGGCGTCTGGTAGAGCCACTCACGCACAGGCAGGATGTTCTCCCAGTCCCTTTCGCAGCACTTGTCGCTGTCGGTCTCTTCCTCATCACTCTTCAAGCGGGGATAGGCCGTCATGTAGACAGCTGTGCCAGCAATAGGCCAGGAGCCCACGCCACCGCCCATGCGGTCGCGAATCTCGCCGCCAGTACCAGTGGCAGCACCGTTGAAGGGCTCCACGGTAGTGGGGAAGTTGTGGGTCTCGGCCTTCAGCGAGATGACGCTCTCGATGTCCTTCACACGGAACCAGTCGCTCGTCGACTGGTCGGCGGGGGCAAACTGCTCCACAACGGGACCCTCGGCAAACGCCACATTATCTTTATAGGCAGAGAGAATCTTGTTCGGGTTCTCCTGTGTTGTCTTCTTAATCAACTGGAATAGGCTCGACTCCATTTCCTGACCATCAATAATAAAGGTGCCACCAAAAATCTTGTGACGGCAGTGCTCGGAGTTGACCTGTGCGAAGCCGAATATCTCAGAGTCGGTAAGCGGACGGCCATTTTGCTGCTCCAGACCGTGCAGGTATTCGATTTCCTCAGGCGAAAGGGCGAGGCCCTCCTGCTCGTTGTACTTCTCTAAGTCATCGACGTACTTGATGGGCTCGGGCTCGATGTGAACCGTGAAGATGTCCTGGTCGAGACCGTTGTACTTACGCTGAAGCATGGGGTCAAACATTTGACTATCTGACGATTCACTATTGGACGATGGGCCCTGTGGCGCAGCCGAATTGTCAGATTGTAAATTGTCAAATGGTAAAATGGGGAAGTATTCCTCAATGCGGAGAATGCCTTTCATGCCCATGTTTTGCGTGATTTCCACAGCGTTGGTCGACCATGGTGTCACCATCTCACGGCGCGGGCCAATAAAACGACCCGTGAGCGACTGACCTTCGAGAAGGGTTGCGCCGCCATAGAGCCAACATAGTTTCTGTACTTCGTCCTGAGTGAGCAGGTGGTCTGCCTGTGTGGCAATGACACTCTGCTGGGGCGTCTTGAAGAAATAAATCGTCATCATTGATACTTGCTTTTTTGAATTTTGGTGCAAAGGTACGAATAAGCGAGCAAAAAACCAAATTTATTTGAGTTTTTTCGAGCGGGAGTACTTTCGAGCAAAGCTCAAAGGTACGAATAAGCGAGCAAAAAACCAAATTTATTTGAGTTTTTTCGAGCGGGAGTACTTTCGAGCGAAGCTCAAAGGTACGAATAAGCGAGCAAAAAACCAAATTTATTTGAGTTTTTTCGAGCGGGAGTACTTTCGAGCGAAGCTCAAAGGTACGAATAAGCGAGCAAAAAAAACAAATTTATTATGCTACTAAAAGCAAAGTTTAACGTTAATGTTCCCTAATCGTTTGCCCGTTTGGACTTTTCTTTGTATCTTTGCCGACGTTTTACCAAATGCGCCCTAAAACGATGAAAGCAAAACTTATAGAGAAGAAATACCTCGTAACGTTCATCCTCGTGACGTCGCTGTTCGCCCTGTGGGGCTTCGCTAACGACATCACCAACCCCATGGTGGCCGCCTTTCAGACACTGATGGAGCTGACCGCCGCAAAAGCCTCGATGGTGCAGTTCGCCTTCTACGGCGGCTATGCTACGATGGCCATCCCTGCCGCCCTGTTCATTCGTCGCTATACATATAAAAAAGGTATACTGCTCGGACTGGCACTCTACGCCACGGGCGCCTTCCTGTTCATTCCCGCTGCTGCCCAGCAGAGTTTCCTCTTCTTCTGCCTGTCGCTTTACATCCTGACCTTTGGTCTGGCTTTCCTCGAGACAACGGCCAACCCCTTCATTCTCTCGCTGGGTGACAAGGAGACATCGACACGCCGCCTCAACCTGGCACAAGCTTTCAACCCGATGGGTTCACTCTGCGGCATGAGCGTCGCCTCGCTCATCGTGCTGCCACAGCTCATCAGCGACCGCCGCGATGCTGCCGGACAGATCATCTTCTCCACACTCTCTGAAGCCGAAAAGGCTGACATCCGCCTGCACGACCTCGCCGTCATCCGCAATCCCTACGTGACCATCGGCCTCGTAGTGCTGGCTGTCTTCGTCATCATTGCCCTGACAAAGATGCCCAAGACGGAGAGCGAGGAACAGAAAGCTGCCGGCCACACCCATAAAGCCGGACAGACACTCCGCAACCTGTGGCACAACGCCATTTACCGCGAGGGCGTGCTGACGCAGATGTTCTACGTCGCTGCCCAGATCATGACATGGACGTTCATCATCCAATACGCCGATAACCTCGGCATCAACAAGGCCACGGCGCAGATGTACAACATCGTGGCCATGGTGCTCTTCCTCAGCAGCCGTTTCATCGCCACCTTCCTCATGCGCTTCGTCAATACGCGCATCCTGCTCAGCATCTTCGCCGTTGGTGCAGGGCTATGCACACTCGGAGCCATCACCATCGTCGGCATGCCAGGACTCTATTGCCTCGTGGGCGTCAGCTTCTTCATGTCGCTGATGTTCCCCACCATCTACGGCATTGCCTTGGAGAACGTCGACGCACAAGACACCACGCTCGGCGCCGCCTTCCTGGTCATGGCCATCGTCGGCGGAGCCCTTATGCCGCCGCTGCAGGGCCTGATTATCGACCAGCAGACCATCCTTGGCCATCCCGCTGTCAATGTATCCTTCATACTACCCCTGCTCTGCTTCGTAGTTATTTGCATCTATGGCCTGCGTGCCTACAGGGTGAGCAGACATTCTTGATGGCACATCCTGAGTTGCACAGTGGGAGGGGTAGTGTGCAAAAGTGAAAAAAAAACGCGAAAAGTTAGGCGTATATCAAAAAAAGTTTGTACCTTTGCACCCGCAAAAGAAGTGTGTATGTGCAACTTAGGACAGTTTGACATCGATTTGAAGGGGCTGACCGAGGACATAACGCCCTTGGAATACGCCCTTGACGACACGTTCTTCACGCTGTCTGATAGTGACGCACTGGTGCAGGGCGGCTCGCTGCATGTGTCGGGGTCTATACGCAAGGCCGTCGGCTTTTTTGAGTTGCTGCTACACATCGTTGGCTCAGTTCGCATACCCTGCGACCGCTGCCTGGAGCTGATGGACCAACCCATCGACACCGACCTGCGGCTCATCGTAAAACTGGGCGACGAGAACACCGAGGACGATGAAGTCATCACCGTCGACGAGAACGAAGGAATACTCCGGACGGCATGGCTCATCTACGAGACGATAGTCTTGGCGGTACCCATCCAGCACGTTCACCAACTTGGCGGTTGCAACGATGCCATGATGCGGGTGCTCGAAGAGCACTCGGCTGCCCGAAGCAGCGATGCGGACGCAAAAGACATCGACCCGCGGTGGAATGCACTGAAGGGGTTGAAGATTGAAGACTGACAATTGGAGATCGGGAGATTCCACGTAAAAGAGAAAATACGAACATTCATTAACAACGAAGGGCGAATGTTGAAGCTGAAGAGCAATCTTCAATCTTCAACCTTCAAGCTTCAATAAAAAACAAAAAACAAAATGGCACATCCTAAAAGAAGACAATCAAAGACACGTACCGCTAAACGTCGTACCCATGACAAGGCCGTAGCTCCCACACTGGCAGTATGTCCCAACTGTGGCGCTTACTATCTGTATCACACCGTATGCCCCGCCTGCGGTTACTATCGTGGCAAGGTCGCTATCAAGAAGGAAGAAGAAGTCGCTGAGTAATGGGAAAGGTTAACGCGATCATCACCGGCGTCGCTGGCTACGTGCCCGACTATGTCCTCACCAACGAGGAACTCTCGCGCATGGTCGACACCAACGATGAGTGGATAATGACGCGCGTGGGCATCAAGGAGCGCCGAATCCTCACTGAAGAGGGACTCGGCACTTCCTATATGGCGCGCAAGGCCGCCAAGCTGCTGCTCAAGAAGACGGGCGTTGACCCCGACACCATCGACGCGCTCATCGTATGCACGTCGACGGCCGACTACAAATACCCGTCAACGGCCAGCATCGTACTGGGCAAGCTGGGCCTTAAGAACGCGATGGCCTTCGACTTCTGGGCTGCCTGCTGCGGCTTCATCTACTCGCTCGACGTCGCAACGTCGATGATACAGAGTGGCCGCTACAAGCGCATCCTGCTCATCGGTGCCGACAAGATGTCGTCTGTCACCGACTACACCGACCGACAGACGTGCCCGCTCTTCGGCGACGGTGCTGGTGCCGTGATGCTCGAAGCCTCCGAGGAGGTGGAACTGGGATTGCAAGACAGCCACCTGCGCACCGACGGCATGGGTCTGCCCTTCCTTCACATGAAGGCCGGCGGCAGCGTCTGCCCGCCCAGTCACTTCACGGTCGACCATCGCATGCACTACACCTATCAGGAGGGGCGCACCGTCTTCCGTTATGCCGTCACAAACATGAGCGACGACAGCGCACTCATCGCCCAGCGCAACGGTCTCGACAAGGACTCCATCCAGTGGATTGTCCCCCATCAGGCCAACATGCGCATCATTGAAGCCGTGGCCAAGCGCCTCGACATGCCAATGGAGAAGGTGATGGTGAACATCCAGCGCTACGGCAACACCTCGGCAGGTACCATTCCCCTGGCACTCTGGGAGTATGAGCCACAGCTGCGCAAGGGCGACAACATTATCATGACCGCCTTCGGCGCCGGCTTCGTCCACGGGGCCAACCTCGTACGCTGGGCCTACGACGGTGCTGCTAAATCGTAAATTGTAATTAGTCAAATAGTAAATGACTGCGGTGCACAAAGCCGGATTTGTAAACATCGTTGGAAATCCCAATGTAGGTAAAAGTACGCTCATGAACCAGCTGGTTGGTGAGCGTATTTCTATTGCGACATTCAAGGCGCAGACCACGCGCCACCGTATCATGGGCATCGTCAACACGCCCGACATGCAAATTGTGTTCAGCGACACGCCTGGCGTGCTGAAGCCTAACTACAAGTTGCAGGAGTCGATGCTCGCCTTCTCTGAGAGCGCTCTCACCGACGCTGACGTGCTGCTCTATGTCACCGATGTCGTCGAGAATCCAGAGAAGAACATGGACTTCCTCGAAAAGGTGCAGCGGATGGACATTCCCGTCATCCTGCTGATCAACAAGATTGATGAGTTGAAGGCCTCCCCAAGCCCCTCCGAAGGAGGGGATGTTCAGTCAGATAATGGCCAAAGTAGGAGTAACAGAAAAGCCTCTTCTAACCATACGCCATCTCCTTCGAAGGGGCCTGGGGAGGCTCTCGCCTGTATCGTCGACAAGTGGCACGCACTGCTGCCTAACGCTGAGATTCTGCCCATCTCGGCGAAGAACAAGTTCGGCGTTGACATGCTGCTGAAGCGCATCCAGGAGCTGCTGCCCGAAAGTCCGGCCTTCTTCGACAAGGACCAACTGACCGACAAGCCCGCCCGCTTCTTCGTCTCAGAAATCATCCGTGAGAAGATTCTGCTCTACTACGACAAGGAGATACCTTATTCGGTGGAGGTCGTCGTCGAGCGCTTTAAGGAGGACGACCGCCAGATTCACATCAACGCCGTCATCTACGTAGAGCGCGAAAGCCAGAAGGGCATCATCATCGGCCACCAGGGTGTCGCCCTGAAAAAGATCTCCACCGAGGCCCGCAAGTCCCTGGAGAAGTTCTTCGACAAGCACATCTTCCTCGAAATCTTCGTTAAGGTCGACAAGGACTGGCGCTCGTCGCAGAAGGAGCTCGACAACTTCGGGTATAACCCTGAGTAAAATAATTCCGAAACGCTACAGCCGTTTCGGTTTTTTTTTCGCACCTCTGAGCCCTGCTCGAAAGTACTCATGCTCGAAAAAACTCAAATAAATTTGGTTTTTTGCTCGCTTATTCGTACCTTTGCACCAAAATTGAAAGAGACATGGGAAATTTAGTAGCCATCGTGGGCCGTCCCAACGTGGGGAAGTCCACCTTATTTAACAGACTGACGAAGTCGCGGCAAGCGATTGTGAGCGACGAGGCAGGCACAACACGCGACCGCCAGTACGGCAAGTGCGAGTGGTGCGGACGGGAGTTCTCGGTCGTCGACACAGGCGGCTGGGTGGTTAACTCAGACGACATCTTCGAGGAGGAGATACGCAAACAGGTGGTCATCGCCACCGAGGAGGCCGACCTGGTGCTCTTCGTCTGTGACATCAAGAACGGCGTCACCGACTGGGACCAGGACGTGGCGCAGATCCTCCGTCGGGCAAAGTTGCCGACGCTGCTCGTGGCTAACAAGGCTGACGACGGTAAGGACCTCTACGGCCAGTACGACTTCTACAAGCTGGGCCTGGGCGACCCCTACTGCATCAGTGCCGCCACGGGCAGTGGCACTGGCGACCTGCTCGACAAGGTCGTGGAGATGCTGCCCGAGAAGAAAGAGGACGACCTCGAAGAAGGCATCCCCCGCTTTGCCGTCGTGGGCCGTCCAAACGTCGGCAAGTCGAGCCTTATCAACGCCTTCATCGGCGAGGAGCGTCACATCGTCACCGACATTGCCGGCACGACGCGCGACAGCATCTACACCCGCTACGACAAGTTCGGCTTCGACTTCTACCTGGTCGACACCGCTGGCATCCGCCGTAAGAACAAGGTGACTGAGGACCTGGAGTTCTACTCCGTGATGCGCTCCATCCGAGCCATCGAGAACTCGGACGTCTGCATCCTCATGATCGATGCCACACGCGGCATCGAGGCACAGGACATGAACATCTTCCAGCTCATCCAGAAGAACGACAAGAGCCTTGTCGTCGTCGTCAACAAGTGGGACCTTGTCGAGGACAAGACACAAAAGGTCATCGACACCTTCGAGGGCGCCATCCGCGAGCGCATGGCACCATTCCGCGACTTCCCCATCATCTTTGCCTCGGCCATGACCAAGCAGCGCATCTTCCGCGTTCTGGAGACGGCCAAGCAGGTCTACTTGAACCGTAAGGTGAAGATTGGCACGTCGAAGCTCAACGAGGTACTGCTGCCACTCATCGAGGCCACACCGCCCCCATCTATCAAGGGCAAGTACATCAAGATCAAGTACATTTCGCAGGTGCCCGACACGCAGATTCCAACGTTCATCTTCTACGCAAACCTGCCGCAGTACGTGAAGGAGCCCTACAAACGCTTCCTCGAGAACAAGATCCGTGAGAACTGGACGCTGACGGGCACACCCATCAACGTGTTTGTCAGACAGAAGTAGGAGAAAAAACAAACAACCCACCACCTACCCCTCCCAAAGGGAGAAACCCACCCCCAGACCCTCACAAGGGCAACCCACCCCCTACCCCTCCCCAAGGGAGGGGAGGTTATATAGAATTGTTCGCTGAGTTGAGACAGAAAATGAGTAAGTCAATGGTCAAAAGGATTGCTGCGTTGTCGCTGATCCTTCTCGTCATTGCCTGTTCCCGCCAGACGCCGTTGGAAAAGGCGCAGGAGGGAGCACGCGTGGCGGCTGAAGTTTACTATGGGTTCCTGCTGCGAGGCGACTACGATCGTTTCTTGGCCGGCCGTGCTGGCATGGATGGCATCCCCGACTCTTTCCGTGAGCAGCTCATCGCCACGTATAAACAGTACGCTTCGCAGCAGAAGAAGTTCCGTGGCGGCATAGTGAGCATCCAGGCATCACGTGCCGTCCCTGACTCCACACTAAACCTCATGCAGGTGTTTCTCCTTATTAACTACCACGATGCCTCTTCCGAAGAGATCGTCGTGCCGATGGTCTTGGAGGGCGACCAGTGGATGATGAGGTAGGCACTTCTAACTACCTCTAACTACTTCTAACTACCTCTAACTACTTCTAACTACTTCTCCTTCACTCCCCTCACTGCCGATCGCATTTCCTTCAGCAGGTCGCTGGCGAAGATGAAGTCAGTCAGCCTGCTGTTCGTGCTTCCCATGATGTCGGCGGAGACGCCCTGCCACTCTTTCTGCCCTTCGTAGATGAAGACGATATTCTCGCCAATGCCCATCACCGAGTTCATGTCGTGGGTGTTGATGATGGTCGTGGTGTTAAACTCGTGGGTGATGCCATGCAGCAGCTCGTCGATGACGAGCGAGGTCTTCGGGTCGAGGCCAGAGTTAGGCTCGTCGCAGAACAGATACTTAGGGTTCAGGGCGATGGCACGGGCGATGGCCACGCGCTTCTGCATGCCACCACTGATCTCGCCAGGAAACTTCTGCTCAGCATCCACAAGGTTCACGCGGGCAAGGCAGTCCATGGCACGTCGCTGCCGCTCGCGCAGGGTCATACTCGAGAACATGTCAAGTGGGAACATGACATTCTCCAGGACGGTGAGCGAATCGAAGAGGGCAGCACTTTGGAAGATCATGCCCATCTCGCGGCGCATGTGTATCTTCTCCCTTTTCGTCATCCTCACGAAGTCACGCCCATCGTAGAGCACCTGGCCGCTGGTGGGCTCCAGCAGTCCTACGAGGTTCTTCATCAGCACAGTTTTACCGCTACCGCTCTGGCCGATAATCAGGTTGGTCTTGCCGTCTTCAAAGACGGTTGAGATGTCTTTCAGGACTTCCTTGTCCTCGAACGACTTATACAAGTGTTTTACTTCAATCATTTTTCAGTAGTTCAGGACAATAGTTGCGTGAGGAACACATCGCTAAACAGGATGAGCACGCTCGACGTCACAACGGCATCGGTCGAGGCCTTGCCCACATTGACGCTGCCGCCCTCGACAGTGTAACCGCAGTAGGCAGGGACCGAGCTGATGATGAAAGCGAAGAACTGGCTCTTGATGATCGACATCCAGAGGAACCAAGGCACAAAGTTATGCTGCAGGCCTGCTGTGAGGTCGTCAGGCGGCATGATGTGGCCAAGGTAAGCGGTACCGTAGGCACCAGCAATGCCCATGGCCGACGAGAAGATGACAAGCACGGGCATCAGTGTGAGCATGCCGAGGATCTTGGGCAGGATGAGGTAGCAGGCCGAGTTCACGCCCATGATGTCAAGAGCGTCGATCTGCTGGGTCACGCGCATCGTACCCAACTCCGAGGCAATGTTCGACCCCACCTTTCCGGCCAGGATCAAGCACATGATGCTGCTCGAGAACTCCAGCAGCATAATCTCACGGGTGGTGTAGCCCGCCACCCAGCGAGGCATCCACGGCGACTCGATGTTCATCTTCATCTGGATGCAGATGACGGCGCCGATGAAAAACGAGATGAGCAGCACGATGCCGATGGAGTTGATGCCGAGCTGCGCCATCTCCTTGACGTACTGTTTCCAGAACATACGGAAGCGCTCGGGCACCGAGAACGTGCGCCCCATAAGGATGAGATATCGGCCGAAAACGGTCAGCCAGCGGTGTATTAGCATTGTCTTAACATGATTTTGCGTGCAAAGTTACGATTTTTTTTCAAAATGTTGTAACTTTGCACGCAAAAATGTGCATTATGGCAGAAGAATCCATTGTATTGAGGAGCGAAGGGCTTGTGAAACGTTATGGCAAGCGCACCGTAGTCAACGATGTCACGTTCAACGTGCGCCAGGGCGAGATCGTCGGACTGTTAGGGCCCAACGGTGCTGGCAAAACCACCTCTTTCTATATGACCACAGGCCTGGTGCTGCCCAACGGAGGCCACATCTACTTAGGCGACCAGGAGGTCACCGACTTCCCTGTCTACAAGCGTGCACGGGCCGGCATCGGCTATCTGGCGCAGGAAGCCAGCGTCTTCCGTAAGATGTCGGTCGAGGACAACATCCTCAGTGTCCTCGAGATGACGGGCAAGCCGCGTAACTACCAACTCGAGAAGCTCGAGAGCCTCATCAAGGAGTTCCGTCTGGAGAAAGTCCGTAAGAACCTTGGCGACCGCCTCTCGGGTGGTGAGCGCCGCCGCTGCGAGATAGCGCGCTGCCTCGCCATCGAGCCGAAGTTCATCATGCTCGACGAGCCGTTTGCTGGCGTCGACCCAATTGCTGTGGAGGACATTCAGCAGATCGTCTGGAAGCTGAAGGACCGCAACATCGGCATCCTTATCACCGACCATAATGTGCAGGAGACCCTTTGCATCACCGACCGCGCCTACCTGCTCTTCGAGGGCCGCATCCTGTTCCACGGCACGCCAGAGGAGCTCGCAGCCAACAAGATAGTACGTGAGAAGTACCTCTCGACATCCTTCGTGCTACGCAAGAAAGACTTCCAGCTGATGGAGGAGGAGCGGAAACAGCAGGAAGCAGCGGCCGCCGAAGCCGCTGCATCCGTGGAAGAGATCGCCTGACACGAAGCTTCTGTCGGCCTTAGCGACCATCAGGCCGCTACGAGAACTCTCCATGAGAGTGCCGCGTAAAAGGGTTGCAAGCCCCCCATTTTTGATATGGATGGCGGCAGTAAAAGTTAAAACTGCGCCAACGTTTGATAAAACTGCGCCTTTGTTTGATAAAACTGCGTCAGTGTTTGATAAAACTGCGCCTTTGTTTGCTGTTTTTATGACTCAGCGAGTATAGTCCGCTGACAGCCTGCGCTGCCATCCCCTGTAACAGCATTTGAATCCAGCCAAAAAAAAGTACTCCGACCCTCACGAGCCGGAGCACCAAAAGCCTATGTTTAACTAAAAATCCTTTTCTCTAAAAGAAATTTTCAGCCCTAAGGCTAAAAATTTGAAAGTTTAAAAGGGAGCTTCACAGCGACCTCCTGTTATCCCACAGTTGAAAACTTTCTTTTACCAATAACTAAAAACCTAAAACTATAAATATTACTACTAACCTAAAACAATCTATCTTTTGTCTTTTGACGCTGCAAAGGTACGACGATTTTTTCATTCCCGCAAGACTTTGATGGCTTTTTAAGCCGAAAAATGGGGTTTCCTTGACGTAAATCAACCGTTTGTGTTCGCAAACAGCGATTATTTTGCATTTTTGTGCTCGTAATTCAGTAATTCTTTGTACCTTTGTCGGCTGTAATCCAAACCCCAAGAAATGCAATGAAAAAGTTACTCGTTATTGTAGCCATTCTGCTCGTTGCCGTGCTGATGGTGATGACACGTCCAGAGAAAGATGCCCACAAGGAGGCGATGATGAAGGCCGTGAAGGAATTTGTAGACGAAGAGGCCGATGAGCGCGGCTTCGGCGACAATGTGCTGACCAGTCTTGGCAAGAACATTGTGAACAAGACCGTCGAGACAGCCCTCAACGCCAAACTGAAGATGGACGACTACTACCTCTTTAATACCACGCACGTGCGCCTGAAAGGCAAGGACCAGCTGCTGTCGGTAGGCCTGCTGGGCCAGGTCATCACCTTCGACAAGAAGATGCTGCGCGAGAAGCTGGAGGAGGCTATGCAGAGCAAGGAGGAGGCCGCCAACGAGAAGGAGGCCGCCAAGCAGAGCGCCAAGGAGCTGAAGCAGCTTGAGAAAGAGCAGAAGAAACGCGAGAAGGAGCTGGAGAAGGAGCGTAAGCGCCAGGAGAAAGAGGCCCGCAAGGAGCAGAAGCGCTTAGAGAAAGAGGCCAAGAAGAGAGCCAAGGAATCGAAGGACTAAAAAGCCAACGCCATGAAAGTGCTCATCGTCAACACCAGCGAGACCACCGGCGGAGCTGCCGTTGCTGCCCGCCGCCTTACCAGTGCCCTCAACAACAATGGCGTGAAGGCCAAGATGCTGGTGCGCGACAAGGCGAGCCACGGCGCTGACGACGGCCACCCGCAGACGTTCAACCCCACCACCGTCGAGTGCGGCAACAGGCTGACGGGCCTCTGGCACTTCCTGTGGGAGCGCATCGTCATCTACCTGCACATGCACCTGAAGTATGCCCGCGTCTTCCAGGTAGACATTGCCAACAGCGGCTTCGACATCACCCGACTGCCAGAATTCAAGGAGGCCGACGTCGTACACCTGCACTGGGTGAACCAGGGTATGCTCTCGCTGAAAGGCATCAAGAAGATACTGAAATCGGGAAAGCCCGTCGTCTGGACCATGCACGACCAGTGGCCCTCGACCGCCATCTGCCACTATGCCCGCAACTGCCGCCGCTACACGAACCACTGCGGACGCTGCCCACTGCTGCCTGGCAACGGGAGCGACAACGACCTGTCGGCACGCGTATGGCGCCAGAAGCAACAGTTGCTGCAGACAGGCAGCATCACCTTCGTGACGTGCAGCCGCTGGCTCGAGGGCGAGGCCAAGCGTAGCGCCCTGCTGCGCAACCAGACGGTCACCAGCATCCCTAATGCCATCGACACACGCACCTTCTGTCCACACGACCGCATGGAGGCCCGCCGCTCGTTAGGACTGCCCGTGGAGGGGCACGTCATCCTGTTCGTGTCGCAGCGCGTCACCGACGAGCGCAAGGGCATCAGCTACTTCATCGAGGCCCTGCGCCACTTTGCTGAGCAGCAGCCACAGACGGCCAGCCAGACCACCGTGGCCATCCTTGGCGGCCATGCCGACGAGATTGTAGACCTGCTGCCACTGCCCGCCCATCAGTTAGGCTACGTCAGCGACGAGCAAACCATTGTCAACGTCTACAGCGCTGCCGACGTCTACGTCACACCGTCGCTCGAGGACAACCTGCCCAACACCATCATGGAGGCCATGGCCTGCGGCGTGCCCTGCGTGGGCTTCCGCGTTGGCGGCATTCCTGAGATGATCGACCACCAGCGCAACGGCTTCCTGGCCGATCCGCGCGACAGCGAGACGCTGGCCAAGGGCATCGGATGGGTGCTCGGCGAGGCCGACCGCGAGGAGCTGCGGCGTGACGCCCTGCGCAAGGTGGCTCACAACTATTCGCAGACGAGTGTCAGCATGCACTACATAGAAGTCTACCAACAGGCCATCGCCGAGCAGCAATTCAACATCAGATGATACGATTCACGGTTATCACCATCACCTACAATGCCGAGGGCGTGCTGCAGCGCACACTCGACAGCGTGCTACACCAAACCTATCCTGACGTCGACCACCTCATCATCGACGGGGCATCGACCGATGGCACACTGCCACTCGCCGAAGCCTACAAAGCGGCATCTGACGCCAACAACGCGCACAAGGTCATCATCGTCTCGGAGCCCGACGACGGCATCTACGACGCCATGAACAAGGGGCTTACGCAGGCCTCGGGCGACTACATCGTCTACATGAACGCTGGCGACTACTTCCCCAACGACGACACGCTGGAGCAGGTGGCACACCGCTGCCACCTGAACGAGCTGCCCTCGGCAGAGCTGCCAGGCGTGCTCTACGGGCGCACCGACATCGTCGACAACGAGGGTCGCTATCTGCACCCACGCCGTCTGCAGCCCCCTGCGCGGCTGACATGGCGATCGTTCCGCCATGGCATGCTGGTCTGCCACCAAGCCTTCTATGCCCGCACCGACATTGCCAAGAACCTGCAGTACGACCTGCACTATCGCTACTCGGCCGATGTCGACTGGTGCATCCGCGTGATGCGTGAGACGGAGCGTATGGGCCTGCCCCTCTATAATATTAATAAGGTGGTGGCCAACTACACGGAGGAGGGTACCACCACGCGCCACCACCGCGACTCGCTCCGCGAGCGGTTTACCATCATGCGCCACCACTACGGCCTGCCTGTCACGCTGCTGATGCATGCATGGTTCGTGGTGCGCAACACCGCCCAAAAACTTCCATTTCGGCACAAAACGATTGACACCAGATAACAAACTGGCACTTTTTTGCATTTTTTTGAGACATTTTGTTGGTATTTCAAAGAAAAATTGTATCTTTGCGGCCAAATTTGCAGGGACCTCCCTTCAGAGCCCTGCCTAACGCATTTTGACCACAATGAAAAATACGCTACGTAGCAGCGCCTGCACCGATGGCAGGCGAATGGCAGGTGCCCGCGCGCTGTGGGTGGCCGCAGGCATGAAGCACGAGCAGTTCGGACGGCCCATCATCGCCGTCGTCAACTCGTTCACGCAGTTCGTGCCAGGCCATACCCATCTGCATGAGATTGGCCAGATCGTCAAACAAGAGATAGAACGGATGGGCTGCTATGCCGCCGAATTCAACACCATCGCCATCGACGACGGCATCGCCATGGGCCACGACGGCATGCTCTACTCGCTGCCTTCGCGTGACATCATTGCCGACTCGGTGGAGTACATGGTCAACGCCCACAAGGCCGACGCCATGATCTGCATCTCGAACTGCGACAAGGTGACGCCTGGCATGCTGATGGCGGCCATGCGCCTGAACATCCCTGCCGTGTTCTGCTCAGGAGGACCCATGGAGGCGGGACGCTGGCGTGGCGAGAATGCCGACCTCATCACCGCCATGGTGAAAGGCGCCGACCCTGCCGTCAGCGATGCCGACCTGGAGGAGATAGAGCGCTGCGCCTGTCCTGGCTGCGGCTCCTGCAGCGGCATGTTCACGGCCAACTCGATGAACTCGCTCACGGAGGCCATCGGACTCTCGCTGCCAGGCAACGGCACCATCCTGGCGACCCACACCAACCGCATCGAGCTGTTCAAGCAGGCCGCACGGCAGATCGTGAAGAATGCCATCGCCTACTACGAAGACGGCGACGAGAGCGTGCTGCCACGCAGCATCGCCACACGCCAGGCGTTCCTCAACGCCATGAGCCTCGACATCGCCATGGGTGGCTCGACCAATACGATACTGCATCTGCTGGCCATCGCACAGGAGGCCGACGTCGACTTCACGATGAGCGACATCGACGCCCTGTCGCGCCGCGTGCCATGCCTCTGCAAACTCGCGCCTAACACGCAGAAGTACAGTGTGCAGGAGTGCAACCGTGCTGGTGGCATCCTGGGCATTCTGAACGAGCTCAGCAAGGGTGGACTCATCGACGGCTCAGCCAAGCGCGTGGACGGCATGACGCTCAGCGAAGCCATCCAGCGATATGACGTCAACGGACTTGAAGACGAGACGGCCATCTACTACAGTGCGCCCGCTGGACGATTCTCAACGGAGATGGGGTCGCAGAACGAATACTACAAGGAGCTCGACCTGGACCGCGAGAACGGATGCATCCGCGACATCGCACATGCCTACACCAAGGACGGCGGACTGGCCGTGCTCTTCGGCAACATCGCGCAGGACGGCTGCGTGGTGAAGACGGCCGGCGTCGACGAGGCGCTGTGGCACTTCGAGGGACCCGCCGTCGTCTTCGACTCCCAGGAGGATGCCTGCGAGGGCATACTCGGTGGACGCGTGAAGAGCGGCGACTGCGTGGTCATCACCCACGAGGGACCGAAGGGCGGCCCAGGCATGCAGGAGATGCTCTACCCCACCTCTTATATTAAGAGCATGCACCTCGGTCGGGCGTGTGCCCTGATCACCGACGGCCGCTTCTCAGGCGGCACCAGCGGCCTCTCCATCGGCCACATCTCGCCCGAGGCTGCCAATGGTGGCAACATCGGCAAGATCAAGGATGGCGACATCATCGTCATCGACATCCCGTCGCGCAGCATCAACGTGAAGCTCAGCGACGAGGAGCTCGCCACCCGCCCACAACAGCCGTTGCGCCGCAAGCGCACCGTGTCGAAAGCCTTGCGAGCCTATGCCCAAAGTGTGGCGAGTGCCGACAAGGGCGGCGTCAGGCTCATTGAATAAGTAGTGACAACAGACATATACAATAAGGTACCGTTTTTTTAAGGAATGAAAGAGATTGTTTCAGGTAGCGAGGCACTGATGCGCGCATTGAAGAACGAGGGTGTGACCACCATCTTCGGCTATCCAGGCGGTGCCATCATGCCAGTCTACGACGCCCTCTACGACTACACACAGGGCGAACAGAAGGCGTTCCACCACGTGCTGGCACGACACGAGCAGGCAGCCACCCACGCCGCACAGGGCTATGCCCGCGTTAGCGGCAAGGTGGGCGTCTGCATTGTCACCAGCGGCCCTGGCGCTACGAACACGCTGACGGGCGTCGCTGATGCTATGATGGACTCCACACCGCTGGTGGTCATCGCCGGACAGGTGAACATCGGAGCCCTCGGTACCGACGCCTTCCAGGAGGTAGACCTCGTAGGCGTAGCACAACCCATCTCCAAATGGAGCTACCAGATACGGCGCCCTGAGGACGTCGCATGGGCCGTCAGCCGGGCCTTCTACATCGCTCGCAGCGGACGGCCAGGACCCGTCGTACTCGACTTCCCCACCAATGCCCAGAAAGGCACCTGCACATGGGAGGCACAGCACGTCGACTTCGTGCGCAGCTACGTGCCCTACCCCACCCTCGACCAGCAAGCCGTCAGCCGTGCCGCTGAGCTCATCAACGGCGCCAAGCGCCCTCTGGCCCTCGTCGGCCAGGGCGTGGAGTTAGGTGGTGCCCAGCAAGAGCTGCTCGCGTTCCTCGAGCGTGCCGACATCCCGTGTGGGCGCACCATGCTCGGCCTGTCGGCAGTGCCCACCGACCACCGTCTGAACATGGGCATGCTGGGCATGCACGGCCAGTATGCCCTGAGCCAGCTGACGCAGCAGTGCGACGTGCTCATCGCCATCGGCATGCGCTTCAGCGCCCGTGTCACGGGTCTCATGTCGACCTACGCCACACAGGCAAAAATCATACACCTCGACATTGACAAGAGCGAGATAGACAAGTGTATCAAGACCGACGTTGCCGTCGTCGCCGACTGCAAGGAGTCGCTGCCCGCCATCACACGGCTGCTCGACAAGGCGCAGCACACAGCGTGGATCAGCGCCTTCAAGCCCTACCACGACGAGGAAGAGGCAACGGTCATTCAGCCTGCCACGCATCCTACCGACGGGCCACTGCTCATGGGCGAGGTCGTCCGCACCGTGGCCGAGGCCACCAAGGGCGAGGCCATACTGGTCACTGACGTAGGACAGAACCAGCTGTTCGCATGCCGCTACTTCAGCTTCAGCCACCAACGCTCCATCGTCACCAGTGGCGGACTGGGCACCATGGGCTTCGGACTGCCCGCTGCCATCGGCGCCACCCTCGGCGCACCCAGCCGCTGCGTCTGCCTCGTCACGGGCGACGGGGGCTTCCAGATGAGCATCCAGGAGCTGGGCACCATCATGGAGCAGAAGGCGCCCGTGAAGATGATCCTGCTGAACAACAACTACCTGGGAAACGTGCGACAGTGGCAGGACATGTTCTGGAACCATCGCAGAGCCTTCACACGCATGCTCAACCCTGACTACGAGACCATCGCACAAGCCTACCATATCGACTACGAGCGCGTCAGCGACCGCGACGCCCTCGCCGACGCCGTCGAGCGCATGCTCACCACCGACGGGCCGTTCCTTTTGGAATGCTGCGTCAAGGAGGACGACAACGTCCTGCCCATGACCACGCCCTATCGCAACGTTGACGAGATGGCACTGGCCCTGGCACCTGACACAGAGGGCTGAACGACAATCACAACCTATCAGACAACAGCACAATGGAAGAGAATCAGAATACAAAGGTGGTACGATCATACCCTCAACCCCCTAACCTGGTGAGAACCGACCAGCAGCTCTACACCCTCCTGGTCTACTCGGAGAACATCGCTGGTATCCTGAACCAGATCACCGCCGTCTTCACGCGACGCCAGGTCAACATCGAGAGCCTCAACGTGTCGGCATCGAGCATTCCGCACGTCCATAAGTACACCATCACCGCCTGGAGCGACGAGGAGCAGATCAACATCATCACACGGCAGATCGAGAAGAAGATCGACGTCATCAAGGCCACCTACTTCACCGACGACCAACTGTTCATACGCGAGACGGGGCTCTACAAGCTGTCTACACAGGCCGTCCTTGACAATCCGGAAATATCGCGGGCCGTGCGTCGACACGACGCCAAGATCACTGAGGTCAACGCCACCTACATCATCGTGATGAAAAGCGGCAAGACCGACGACATCCTCAGCCTCTACCACGCCCTCGACAAGTTCGGCTGCGTGCTGCAGTACACCCGCTCAGGACGCATCGCCGTCACACGCAGCACACAGGAGCAGGTCAGCGACTTCCTTGAACAGCGCGAGAAACTAAACATTCAACAATAAACAGTCAAAACTAAACACCCAACAAAACTATGGCAGAAATGAATTTTGGCGGTGTCATCGAAACCGTTGTCACCAGCAAGGAGTTCTCAGTAGAGAAAGCACGTGAAGTACTTAAAGACGAGGTCATCGCCGTCATCGGCTACGGCATCCAAGGCCCCGGACAGGCTTGCAACCTGCGCGACAATGGCTTTAACGTCATCGTAGGACAGCGCCCTGGCAAGACCTTCGACAAGGCCGTCGCCGACGGATGGGTACCTGGCAAGACGCTCTTCAGCATCGAGGAGGCCGCCGAGCGTGGCACCATCGTCTGCATGCTGCTCAGCGATGCCGGACAGATACAGGCATGGCCCACGGTGAAGAAGCACCTGACGGCTGGCAAGACCCTTTACTACAGCCACGGCTTCGCCATCACCTGGAGCGACCGCACTGGCGTCATCCCTCCAAAGGACGTCGACGTCATCATGGTGGCACCTAAGGGTAGCGGCACGTCGCTGCGCACTATGTTCCGCGAGGGACGCGGCCTGAACTGCTCGTATGCCGTCTATCAGGACGCCTCAGGCAAAGCAGAGGAGAAGACGCTGGCCTTCGGCATCGGCATCGGCGCCGGCTACCTGTTCAAGACCACCTTCGAGCGCGAGGCCGTCAGCGACCTTACGGGCGAGCGCGGCTCACTGATGGGCGCCATCCAGGGCCTGCTGCTGGCTCAGTATGAGGTGCTCCGTGAGCATGGCCACTCGCCCTCAGAGGCCTTCAACGAGACCGTCGAGGAGCTCACCCAAAGCCTTGGCCCCCTCTTCGCCGCCAAGGGCATGGACTGGATGTACGCCAACTGCTCAACGACGGCACAGCGTGGTGCCCTCGACTGGGCTCCCCGTTTCCACGACGCCATCAAGCCCGTCGTCGAAGAGCTCTACGAAGAGGTAAAGAGCGGCCGCGAGGCACAGCTGTCTATCGACTCCAATTCGAAGCCCGACTACCGTGAGGGACTCGAGCGTGAGCTCGCCGCCATGCGTAACCAGGAGATGTGGCGCACGGCAGAGACGGTCCGCAAGCTGCGTCCTGAGAACAACTAACCATCAGGTTCAACACACTTACAGGAAGAAGGTCATCATCGTGACAGCCTTCTTGGGGTACTTTCATCAGTCGGTTACTGATTGTAGGATCAGGTATGCAAAGGGCGGAAGCTCCAAGGTGTTTTCGAGTGCCGGCTGTTCGCCGCCCATGACGTTGGTGACCTTCTGGCCCTTCCATGTCTCTGGTATGTCGACCACGACGGGATTGTTCCTCACGTTGACAAAGACGAGGAAGCGCTCACCGTCCAGCGACTTCTCAAAGAACAGTGCATCGTCAGTCGCCCAGGCCGTGAGCTGTCCCTTGCGCAGGGCAGGATGGCTGTTGTAGAGTGCGATGAGCGCCTGATACTCCTTATAGAGATTTGGATTGGCCGTCCAGTCGACGGGTACATACTTAAAGAAGTTGATGGGATTGGGATAGCCCACTTCCTGGGAGCCGTAGATGAGTGCGCCACCATGGAGGAATACGGAGGCGACATAAGCGGCCATCGAGCCGCGCTCGTTGGTAAACTCCACCACAGGCGTGACCTCGTTGGAGTGGTCGTGGTTGGTGGTGAAGCGCAGTTTCACCTTGCCAGCGGGCAGCTGGGCGTACTCTGCCGAGTCGGCCTTGACGAGGTCGGAGGCAGGGCGCCCGTCGCGGAAGACGCGGAGGAGTGCATCCTTATAGTCCCAGCCATAGTTCATGTCGAAGCCACCAACGGTGAAGTTGTCCACGTTCTTACCCTCGGCCAGCATCACGATGCTGCGAGGCGCAGCAGCCTGTCGCAGCTCGTCGATGGCCTCTTTCCAGAAGTCGGCAGGGACGCCATCGGCGACATCGCAGCGGAAGCCATCGATGCCTACCTCCACAATCCAGAATTTCATGGCGTCGATCATGGCACGCCGCATGTCACTGTTGTCGTAGTTCAGTTCGGCCACGTCATACCAGTCAGTGAACGGCGGATGGACCACGGTGTCGGTCTTCTCGTCGTGGGTGTACCAGTCAGGATGTTGGCTGAACCAGGGATGATCCCACGCCGTATGGTTAGCCACCCAGTCGAGGATGATGGCCATCTGGTGCTCGTGGCACACCTGTGCCAAGTGCTTAAAATCGTCGATGGTGCCAAACTCAGGGGCGACGGCACAATAGTCGCTGATGCAATAGGGCGAATTCTTTCCTTTCTCAACACCAATGGGATAGATGGGCATCACCCACATCACATTGACACCTAACGCCTGAATGCTGTCGATGCGCTGCGCCACGGCCAGCAGTGACTGCTGGGGTGCGAACACGCGCGGATTCACCTGATACATGGCGATGTCGTCGACGGCAGGCAGCTTGAATTCAGCCTGTCCGGATGCCTGCTTCTTAGGGTCGCAGGCTGTCAGCATGAGCACAGCGCAGCTGACAAGAATGAGAAGTCTGTTCATAGTTTTCGGTTTTTAATTACTTAGGTTCAACCACGCCCTTGAGGCCGTCCTTGTTGTAGTAGCCACCGTTCTGGAAGCTGAAGTCGGCAGTCTGGGGCGCACCGTTGCTGCTGAAGATGATGCTGGAGGGACGTGTGGTCAGCGTGCCACTGTAGGTCCACTTCCACACGCTGTTGCCATTGCTGGGCGACGTGCCGAGCTTCTGGCAGGCCTGGCCAGGCCAGTTGCCACCCGTATAGTTCTGCGTGTCCCATGCCCAGCAGTAAATCGTCTCGTTCCACGAGTTGGGTGCCTCGAAGAAGGCACAGGTCTCGCCCTGAGCCACAGTGCAGAACGACGGGATCTCGACAGGCTTGTCCTTCTCGCTCTCCTTCACGTCGTAGGTGCGGGTGATGACGTCGCCCACCTGTCCGCCAGCCAGGATGGCGGCCTTCAGCGTCGTCGTGCCAACGGGGATGTCAACCAGTGTGCCAGTAGCCACAGCTGCGCTGGCAGCCGTCGGCGTCGAGCCATCAGTGGTATAGACCACCTTGGCGCCATCGGTCGTGGTGACGGCCGAGAGCATCACATGCTGTATGCCCTCATACTTGCCCGACGGCAGGTCGACATAGGCCTTATTCATGGTGGTGGGGAAGTAGTAGGCGTAGTGGTAGCCCTGGGTCACCTTCGTCCACTGCTGCGCATCGATGTTGGACTCGACAGCCGACAGATCGCCCACGACGGTGAGCAGGCGGTTCTCGTTCTTGGTCGTGGTCACAAACGAATAGTACTTCGTGCCCGTGCGGAAGGGCTGATAGCCGCTCTCGTTGTTGATGCCAGCCTCCTTACGGGCAGCCACCATCGTCTTGATCTCAGCAGGATAGGTCAGCCAGTGCTTCAGGAACACGCAGGGCGTGCCAGGCATAGCCATCAGGAAAGCGTTGGCAGCGAGGGTGTCCTTACGCAGCGGACCGTTCGACGAGCCGTCAGGTCGCACCTCCGTGTCGTGGTTCTCGACGAAGGTGACGGCATAGCGGCGATACTTGCCCTGCTCGTAGTTATTGCTGACGAGGGGCCAGTTGCCGTCGTTCTGTCCATTCAGGAAGTTCCAGGCCTGCTTGTCGGTAGCGTTACGCACCACATACTTGAACTGGAAATCGAAGGCGGCACTCTGGATGATGCCGTCGACCTTGGTACCGTCGATCCAGTTGCGGATGGTGTTCGAGCTGTCCCAGCACTCGCCAACTGAGAATTCTGGCTGCGAGGCGGCATTATACATGCCTGTGTAGCTGGGCGAATAGCCCTTCACCATGTCGTAGCGGAAGCCAGCATAGCCCAGGTCGTTGCGCAGGAAGTTGAGATAGGCCTTCACGCTGGTCTGCACATTCTCGCTCCTGTGATCAAGGTCGCGCATGCCGTCCCAGCCTTCGCCCGTGTCGTTGTAGGCCGAGAGCTGGTAGCCGTTCTGCGTAGCCCAGTTCAGGGTGGCACCACCGTCGTCGTTCTTCACGATGTCGGTCGACTTCATCTCGTAGGTCACGCCTTTGTAGGTCTCCTTGGGGAAGTCCACCCAGTTAGAGACGTTGCGACGGTGGTTGATGACCACGTCGGCGATGGTCTTGATGCCCTTGGCCTTGAACGTGCTGATGAGCGAGCGCAGCTGGGCCTCAGTGCCAAACGAGCTGTTGTAGTTGGAGAACCAGTAGAGGTCGTCGTAGCCCATCGACTTGCCGCCGCAGTTACCACTCTGTGGCAGCCACACCAGGTCGAAGGTGCCAGCCATCTCGTCGGCATGGCTCTCAAGCTCTATCCACTGTGCATCGTCGAAGCCATCCCAGTAGAACGCCTGCAGCATGACGCCGCCATATTCAGCAGGCCAGCCGACGGTAGGCGACCCTACAGGCTCAGGCTCTGGCTCTGGGTCAGTCTTCGTGGTGTCAGGGTTTTCGACCGGTTGTGGTTCTGGTTCAGGCTCAACGGGCTTCACTGGGTCGTCGTCGCCACAGGCAGTAAAGCCGAGCATGATGCTGGCGACGAGTAACGTGAGGTAGTAATAAGTTCTCGTTTTCATTCTTGTAGGTATTTAAGTTATTCGTTCAATTCATCGTAGTGTTAGTTATTGGCGACAAAGATACGATTTTATTTCCAAACCACAAAGTTTTTGCGACGTTTTCTGCCAAATCGCATGGTGTTTAACAGAGTTTTAGGCGTGCAGGCGTACTACAGAACGCCCTCTGCCACCGCCAGCAGCATCAAAAAAAACGATTCAAGCGGAGCATGCCTGAACAGCACACCCCGCTTGGGTTGAATGAATGTTTCGACTCAGAGAAGATTACTCGACAGTGCAGTAAATCTTGTCAGAGGTCTTACGCGTCGGATAGAGCTTGATGGTGTTGCCCACAACGCCGAGGTTCTTACCATTGGCCACAAGGTCGCTAATCTTGGCTGATGGCTCTGCATCGTCGTTGCCGCCAAGGTTGATAGCCCAGTCGTTGTTGACGCGGAACTTCCAGCCATTGGCGTTGACGCCAGCACCCGTTGCCTCATAGCAGAACTCTGCAGGATTCCAGGTCATGACAGCGTCGCCGCCCCAACCATTGAAGTCGCCGATGATGCCCATGCAGTCGACCTTCGTAGCCGAGATGCTGTTCTTAGCCAGATTGACCTCGAAGTAGTAGACGCCCTCTTCGGCCACCTCGATGTTGTTGTCGCCAGTGACACCCGTCTTCGTGGTGAACGTGCCAGCGTTGATCTCGTTATCCCAAGAGCCAGATACGCGCTGGAACTTGAAGGCGATGCCCCAACCGTTCGGATCGGCGACATAGCAGAAGCCGGTATAGTTACCGTCGCCAGCGGGCGATGCCAGTTTCTGGTCAGCAACAGCCCAACCGTCAGTGGCGCCGATAAAGTAGATGAACGGAGCGAACTTGGGCTTCTGCGGAATGATGGTGAGGCTGGGCACTGCCTGCTCCAGATGAATGGCGGCATTGCCTTCGAGGCCTTTCACAAGCACGTCAGCAGAGACGAGTGCAGCAAATGTGCGCTCGACGGCCTCGACGGTGAACATTTCCGTTGTGGCCTTCTGCAGGTCAGCAAGGCTGACATAGCCCTCGCCGTCGGCAGTAATGTTGTAGTCAGGATAGTTGGCGCCATCGGCAGTGAGTTTCACATTGATGGCATCGACTGAAGCGCCCTCTGGCAGTGAGACGTTCAACAGCTTGACGGTTTCACCCTCCACATTGTCAAGGGCGATGGCAGCCTGCTGTGCGGCCGACACTGACCACTCTACGGTCTTTGCTGCCACTTCAGCGTTTTGCTGTGGCTTTGCCCAATCGGTGTAGTCATCGGTGCAGGCAGTAAACAGAGCCAGGGCAGACAGTCCGAAAAATATCTTTTTAAACATCATAATAATTTACGATTTTACGATTTACTATTTTACTATTTCTTTTTTCCTGTGGCCCGCCGCCACGTGGACGGCGGGCTGACAAGGTCTTACTTGAGAACTGCGCGCATGCCATCCTGTGCAGGACGCTCGATGAAGAGCTGGATGGTGTGTGCGCCAGCAGTAGCGGTGAAGTTGCCACCGTCCTGCTCAAGTGCATCGAACGTGCCACCGAAGTTCACAGCCCAGTCGTGGTCGCGACGGAACTTCCACTCAGTGTCGGTGTCGAAGTTGACATCAGCAGTCAGACAGTGGTTGTCTGTGTCGTAGGTCATATCCACATCATCACCCCAGTTGTTGAATCCACCAATGATTGACCATGTTGTAGCAACGGCATTAATGGTCTTATCAACAATGTTCACAGTGAAGTAGTACATGCCTGGCTCACCAACGAAGTTGATGTTGCCACCACCACCGTCGCCAAGGTCGATGTTGCCGCTGACATCCTTGAAGCTGCCATTGTTGAACTCAGCCGACCAGTCGCCGACAGGTGTGAACTTGAACTCGCCATTCATGTAAGCGTAGCCACTGTAGTTCTCGCCATCCTCAGAAACAAGGACAGGACATACGCCGTGGTTCCAGCCATTGCCGTTGCCAGGAACCCAGAGGTAGCTCTCCTCGGCGGGCTTCTCCATCACGTCGATCCACTTCGACGGAATGAGGATGACCTTCACGACGTTACTCTTGGCAAGCATCTGCTGGCTGCCGTCACCCTTCATCCAAAGAGCGACCACGCGCAGATAGGCATCAGTAGCCGTCATGGCAGTTCCAGCGGGCCAGACGTAGAGCTTGTTCAGGGCTGAGTTCAGGTCGTCGGCATTCATCTCGGCGCGGCACTCATCGAAGTATGCGTCGAGCGTCGTGTAGTCGTGTCCTGTGGGCGTCCCTGTAAAGTTACCTTCTGCATCGGTAACCTCGGCCAATGCCGATTCAAACGTCTTGGTGAAGTTGCCGTCCTTTGAGACCTGTACGGCATAGCGCATGCCATAGGTGCCAGCAGCACCAAGGGGCGCATTGTCAGTCGTCAGCACTGGCTGCGACCACGTCATTGTCAAGAAATCGGTGGAACCGAGTGCAACGTTAAGACCTGCGAACTCAGGTGTATTGAGTTTGAACTCAACGTTACCTTTTGTATTGAGCACGGGGTTTGAGTCCCTGTCTTCTTCACAGGCCGTGAAGACAAGCAGGCCAGCCAGTGCCATCAATGTTGATTTCAATATATTTTTCATTGTCGATAAGTTTTATGGGTTAATAACCAGTGTTCTGAGTGAAACCATTGGCAGTGATAACGACCGACGGAATGGGGAATACCTTCTTGCCGCCAAACTTACCAAAGCGAATCAGGTCAACACGACGACGGCCTTCGAAGTAGAACTCGCGCGACCACTCGTCACAGATATCGTTAAGGCTGTAGGATGCCTTCTTCGCAGCGTGGGCACGGTCTCTCAACTCGTCGATGGCCTGCTTGCCCTCTGCCGTTGTCGTACCGTTGTTCATGCGAGCCGTAGCTTCTGCATAGGTGAGGTTAGCCTCAGCAGCACGCATGATGAAGAAGTCCATGTCAGCAAACGTAGCCGAATTGGTGGTTCCATTGTCTGAGCGCCAGTTGCTGAACTTGGTTGTGGCAAAGCCATTCTTGAACACACCAGGATCGGTGTTGTCGTACAGGCGGTCGACACCGTCGAACAGGGCACGGTCGTCGCCTGTGATGGCTGTCATGTCCCATGCAAACACGTGGTAGGCATCGTCGTTGGTGATGCCGAACTTCTGAAGCAGCGTCGGACGGCAGCGGTTGCCACCCCATGCCTGGTCAGTGTTGTTGGTTGCACCTGGATCATAGACATTAGCATGCAGGTCGGCATCGTAGGTTGAGCCAATGAGGAACAGCGACGAGCACCAGCTCTGCGACATCTTGCCGTCTTGCAGAAGCGGGAAAATACCCTCGTAGGCAGCACCCGTCTCGCCATTGTCGGCCATGAAGAGCATCTGGTAAGCGCTCCACTGGTTGGCACCACTCTTATGGATCTTGTAGTCAGAGTCCATCACCTTCTTGGCATACTCGGCAGCCTTTGCCCACTGGGCCGTGCCAGTATAAACCTCAGCGTTGAGGTAGAGGCGAGCCAGCAGCATCCAGGCAGCAGCCTTGTCAACGCGGCCATAGCCCTTGTCGCTCGACTTCTTGGCTTTGGCGTCGCTCAGGGCGGGCTCCAGGTCGAGCACCTCGTTCAGGATCCACTCGTAAGCTTCCTCACGGCTGATCTGCCTTGGGGTTGCCAACGGCTCTGTTGCAAAGGGCACTGAGCCCCAGGCGTCCATAATTAAATAATATTGGAACGCGCGCAGGAAGCGAGCCTCTGCCGTCATCGTGGCATCGTGGCCACCCTTTTCAGCAATATACTGATTGCAGTAGGTGATACCCGTTGTCAGACGTGAGTAGTAGCCGTAGAGCATGGGGTGCTGGTCACCATAGGTGTTGGTGACGAACTCCGTGATACCAGCATCGCCCCATCCGCAGATAGCCTCGTCGGAAGTCAGCTCGTTCGAGTTCCACATTTGGCGGACAAGTCCGACGGTACCACCATCGAAGCCGTCAATATCAACTTCGTTACCACCCTGGTTTCCCTGCATGGCAAAGTTAGCATAGCATTTGTTCAGCAGGCCTTCGGGTGTCGACTCCAAATCGAGGTTGGGATCAATCGGAGTAACGTCCAAGTCGCCAGTGCACGATGTCATGCCCATGGTAAGAGCAAGAGCAGCAACGGGCAATATAGTCTTTATATACTTGTTCATGATTATTTCTCCTTTCTACTAATTAAAAGTTCAGATTAAGACCGACGATGACTGAGAACGGACGGGGGTACATGTTGTTGTCAAGACCAGAGTTGACCTCAGGATCGAGACCGTTGTACTTGGTGACGGTCAGCACGTTGTTGGCTGTTGCGTAGACACGTCCGTTGAGTCCCTTATAGTTGGCGCCGCTGAAGAGCTTGTCGAAGCTGTAACCCAGCGTGATGTTGTCGAGTTTCAGGAAGCTGGCGTTCTTCACGTAGTAGTCGGTCAGCTTGGCCTGCATCTCGTCAGTCTGGAAGCCCTTCTCGATGGCCTCGCGCATCAGGTTGTCAGTGTAGTTCGACGATCTCCAGATCGAAGCCTTGCTGACATTGCTGAAGCCCTGCTCCACGCCGTTGTAGACGTAGTTGCCAAAGCTTGCGCGCCACGAGAAGCCGAAGTCCCAGTTCTTGTACTCCAGACGTGAGCTCAGACCCATGAGCAGCGGAGCGGCAATGCTCTTGTAGAGGTAGCGGTCGGAAGAGGTGATCTTACCATCGCCGTCGCGGTCGACCACCATGTTCTCGATGGGCTTGCCATTCTCGTCGTACACCTGCTGGTAGACATAGAAGCTGTTGGCAGGGAATCCCACCTGGTTGGCCATACCGTAGTTACCAGTACCACCACCGATGTTAGGACCAGTCTCCACGGGGATACCATCGTTCACGCCCGTCAGGTCGGTAATCTCGTTGTGGTTGTAGGTGATATTGTAGTTCAACGTCCAGAACCAGTCGTTCGAGCGAATGACCTTCCAGTCGATAGCGAACTCGACACCGACGTTCTTCAGCGAACCGATGTTCTGCCAGCACTTGTTACGGACAGCCGTCATAATGGGAGCGGGAGCGTAGTTCAGCAGGTCGGTGGTCTTACGATAGTAGCCATCGACTGAGAACGACAGGCGCTGGTCGAGGATTCCGAAGTCGATACCGACGTTGGTGGTCGTGGTGGTCTCCCACTTCAGCTCAGGTGTGAAGTTGTCAGGACGATAGAGTGAGCCATCGCCAAAGACGGGATAGTAAGAACCGTTGCCCGTGTTCTTCGAGTAAGTAGCAATCCAGCAGTAGTCGCCTACGCCTTCCTGCTGACCAGTCTTACCCCAGCCCAGACGCAGCTTAGCGTCTGAGAGCCATGTGGCACCCTTCAGGATCGGCTCGTTGTTGATGCGCCATGCGAATGCGAAGGCGGGGAACGTCGAGAAGTGGTTCTTGAAGCGCGAGGTACCATCGTGACGGATGGTAGCAGTCAGCATGTAGCGGTCGAAAGCGGTGTAGTTGGCACGGCCGAAGAACGAGACGAGGTAGTTCTCAGTCTTGTACTCATTGCTGCTGGGCTCGTGGGGCTTGTTGGCATTGGTGCTGTGGGTCGAGGGATAGTAGCCCGAGCCTTCTGATGTCTGGTGGCGCCAGAAGTGCTGCCACTCGTAACCTGCCATAATGTCGAAGTGCTGTGTCTCAGCGAAGTCCTTGTAGTACTGTGCGTAGGCACTGAGCGAGAGGTTGCGCTTCACGATCTTGTCCCATCCGCTCCAGCCGTAGTAGATGGAGTTGGCCGAATTGCTCGAGACGTCGGTCTCCTGCTTACCCGTCGAGAGGTCGGCACCGCCGATGACGTGGAGTCGCAGGTCCTCGAAGCCATGAATCTTATAGTCAATCTCAGCCGTTCCGATGAAGGCATAGCTGTTGGCGCGGTCGTCCTTGCTGTTCAGCATGTCGAGCGGGTTCTTGGTGGCCAGATTGTTGTAGGTGTAAGGCCAGGTGGGGTCGCCCAGCGACGAGCCGTTCGAAACCCACTGGAAGTAGCCGCCGAAGTTCTTCAGCACGGCGTCGGCCGTCGTGCCGTCAGCAGCAAACAGGTTGGCGTGGTACTTCGAGGTGTAGGCATAGGGATCCTGCGTCGGATCCATGCGCACAGCAGCTCCCACGGCACCACCGTCGGCATAGGTCGAGTGGGCATACATACCCTTACCGTTGAGGTTCATCGTCAGGTGGTCGTCGAGCAGCGAGGGGTTCAGGTTGAGGGCAACCGTCGAACGCTGGAAGTCGGAGGTCTTCAGCGTACCCTGCTGGTCAGTGAAGCCCACTGAGAGGCGGTAGGGCAGGTTCTTCAGGGCACCGCTGACCGTGACGTTGTGGTCGTGGCTGAGGGCAGTGCGGAAGATGAGGTCCTGCCAGTCGGTGTTGGCTGTTCCAAGGGCGTCAACAGCGTTGGCGTAGTTGGCATCGCCAGCATAGAGGTTCTTGATGAAACCACGGAACTCGTTGCCGTCCATCACGTCCACAGTGCTCTTGTTGAAGCTGGCCGTGAAGCTACCAGCGTAGCTCACCGTAGGCTTCTGGCCCTTGCGACCCTTCTTCGTGGTGATGATGATGACACCGTTAGAACCACGGCTACCATAGATGGCAGTGGCCGAGGCATCCTTCAGCACGTTGAACGACTCAATATCCTGAGGGTTCACCATGGCCAGAAGGTTGGCCAGACCTTTCACGCCGTTGTTGTCCATAGGCATGCCGTCGATCACAATCAGAGGATCGTTGCTACCTGACAGTGACGAGCCACCACGGATACGAATCTGGGCACCACCACCAGGCGTACCGTCGTTTGAGTTGACGGCCACACCAGCGATCTTACCCTGCATCATGTCCTGGGGATTCACCACGACACCCTTGTTCTTGGTGTCAGGCTTCAGGGCCGTCACCGAACCGGTCAAGTCGCTCTTCTTTGCCACACCGTAACCGATGACCACCACCTCGTTAAGAAGGGCGGAATCGTCCTGCAGCGTGACAACAACACTGGGAGCAGCGGCGACAGTTGCGGGCTGATAGCCCATGTAAGTCACTGTCAGCTGTGCTCCCTGATTTGCCTGAATGGTGAAATTACCATCGAAGTCGCTGATGGCGCCTCCCTGGGCACCTGCTACCTTGACGGTTGCGCCGATGATGGGTTCACCAGTGGCATCTTTCACATGGCCTTTCACAGTAATCTGCTGTGCAAAGGCTCCTACCGAGAGGAAGAGACCCAATAGCAGGGCGAGCGTCCTCAGCGGTAATTGAATGTTTACCTGCTTCATCATTACATTTAGTTAGAGTTAATTATTGTTAGTATTTGAACTTGTTTTGTCTTTAGGCTGTTATGGCCATTTCATGTGCAAAATTAAATGTTTCCCGCGTTCTTCACTATTTTTTTACACTATTTTCGTTATATACTCTTGTGCAAACGTTTGCATTCTTTCTTGTACACAAAACAAAAGTTAATGTTCACGCACGCACGGACAATTATTTAATTTTGCACAAAAGTAGTTAAGACGCCTATGAACGAGAACACTCAACTCACGATGAAGGACATCGCCCGCGAACTGGGTATTTCGGTGGCTACTGTCTCAAGGGCACTGAAGGATTCGCCACGCATCTCGGCCGAGCAGCGCAAGCGCATCCAAGACTATGCCCGCGCTCACAACTTCACGCCAAACCTCATTGCCGAGTCGCTGCGCCACTCCAAGGTGCAGCCTATGAAGGTCATCGGCGTCATCGTGCCTGAACTGGTCCACTACTACTTCGCCTCGATCCTCAAAGGCATCGAGGAGGAGGCCGAGGCCCACGGCTACCGTGTGATGGTGGGACAGAGTGGCGAGCAGTACGAGCGCGAGGTGAAGCTCTGCCGCTCGTTCTACGAGAACAAGGTCTGCGGCATCATCGTCTCACAAGCCAAGGACACGCTGCAGTACGACCACTTCAAGCAGCTCATCGCCTCAGGCGTGCCACTGGTGTTCTACGACCGCATCTGCACAGGCGTCAACGCCAGCCGCGTCGTCGTCGACGACTACATGGGCGCCTTCAACGCCGTGACCTACCTCATCAACACTGGGTGCAGGCACATCGCCTTCTACGGACTGCCCATGCACCTTGAGATTGCCAAGAACCGCTTCAACGGCTATAAGGACGCGCTGCTGAAGCACGGCCTACGCTACGACGAGCGTCTGGTGCGCATCTGCGACAACCGCGACGATGCTGAGGTCATCACGCCTGAGCTGTTCAACGACGAGCCATACCCTGATGCGTTCTTCGCCGTCAACGACGACACGGCCATCGGCATCCTCTACACTGTCAAGCGCATGGGTCTCCGCGTGCCTGACGACATCTCCATCTGCGGATTCACCAACGGCGAGCGTGCCATCGCCTGCGACCCCATGCTCACCACCGTCGAGCAGCGCGGCCTGCGCGTCGGCGAGGAGGCCGCCAACATCCTCATCAGCCAAGTCGAGGGCACACTGCCCCACGACCGCATCGAGCGCCGCATCGTGCGCACACGGCTCATCATCCGCGGAACGACGCGGTGATTGGCATCGGTTGGGTTGGGGGGCATTGGTTTGACACGGTTTTGACACGGTTGAGTGGTGGGAAGCATCGGTTTGACACGGTTTTGACACGGTTGGGTTGGGAGGAGCATCGGTTTGACACGGTTTTAACACGGTTGGGTGTTGGGAGAAGCATCGGTTTAACACGGTTTTAACACGGTTGAGTGGTGGGAAGCATCGGTTTGACACGGTTTTGACACGGTTGGGTGTTGGGAGGAGCATCGGTTTGACACGGTTTGACACGGTTTGGCGGTGTAAGAAGGAATAAAATAATAAAATAGAACAATATATATAAGAAAGGAATACTTTAGTTGTTATGCTTTTATATCAGGAATTGTCTGACAAGGTTCTAAGAGCCTACAACAACGTGCAGAATGCATTAGGTAAAGGACTTGCTGAAAAAGTCTATGAGAATGCACTTTGCATAGAATTCGACCAGATGGGGCTGTCGTATGAGAGACAGAAGCCTTTGCAGGTCGAATACAAAGGTCATATCGTAGGAAACTACGTGGCTGATTTCATGATAGAAGGAAAAATCATTATCGAGCTAAAAGCTGCCGTTTCAATCACCCCTGAACATATTGCACAAACCCTTAACTATATCAATCTGACTCATTGCAAAGTAGGCTATATTCTAAATTTCACTCAACAGACAGGCCCTGGTTATAAACGTCTTCTTGGCTTAGCCGCAAGATGTGAAGACCAATAGCACCCCAAACCGTGTCAAACCATATAAACCGTGTCAAACCGTGTTAAACCGATGCCACACCAAACCGTGTCAAACCGTGTTAAACCGATGCCACAACCAACCGTGTCAAACCGTGTTAAACCGATGCCACAACCAACCGTGTCAAACCGTGTTAAAACGATGCCACAACCAAACCGATGCCACAACCAAACCGATGCCACAAACTAACCCCAAAATAACCGAATATGAAAACAAAACCGAATTTGTCTTTCTGGAAGCTCTGGAACCTGAGCTTCGGATTTTTCGGAGTGCAGATCGCCTATGCACTCCAGAGTGCTAACATCTCGCGTATATTCCGCACGCTTGGAGCCGACCCCCACGACCTGAGCTTCTTCTGGATCCTGCCGCCCCTTATGGGCATGCTCGTGCAGCCCATCGTCGGCACCCTCAGCGACAAGACGTGGATGCGCTTCGGCCGTCGCATTCCCTACCTCTTCATCGGAGCCGCCGTTGCCGTCGCCGTCATGTGCCTGCTGCCCAATGCCGGCTCGCTGGGGCTGGCCACCGTTGGCGCCGTGCTCCTCGTGGGCACCATCCTGCTGATGCTCCTCGACACGAGCATCAACATGGCCATGCAGCCCTTCAAGATGCTCGTCGGCGACATGGTCAACGAGGAGCAGAAGGCCAAGGCCTACAGCATCCAGTCGTTCCTCTGCAATGCAGGCAGCGTCGTGGGCTTCGCCTTCCCCTTCTTCTTCGCAGCCATCGGCCTGAGCAACATCGCCCCTGAGGGCATCGTCCCTGACACCGTCATCTGGTCGTTCTACATCGGCGCCGCCATCCTCATCCTCTGCGTCATCTACACCGTCATGAAGGTCAAGGAGTGGCCGCCGAAGGAGTACGAGGAGTACAACGGCGTGGCCGAGGAGACGAAGGACTCAGGCAGCGCTAACTGGTTCGTGCTGCTGAAGAACGCCCCTGCCACCTTCTGGCGCGTCGGCCTCGTGCAGTTCTTCTGCTGGTCAGCATTCCTCTACATGTGGACCTACGTCGTCGACGCCGTGTCGCTCACCGTTTGGAACACCGACGAGCCCACCAGCGAGGCCTACCAGGTCGCTGGCAACTGGACGGGCATCCTCTACGCCATCCAGGCCATGGCCTCCGTATGCTGGGCCCTCGTGCTGCCACGCTTCAGCAACACCAAGGTGGCCTATGCCGTCAGCCTGCTCATTGGTGGTGTGGGCTTCGCCCTCGTCCCCTACTGCGGCGGTCAGTATCTGCAGATCATCCCCTTCGTGCTCATCGGCTGTGCATGGGCAGCCATGCTCGCCATGCCTTTCACCTTCGTCACCAACGCCCTGCAGGGCTACGGCCATATGGGAGCCTACCTCGGCCTGTTCAACTGCACCATCTGCCTGCCCCAGATCGTCGCCGCCCTCTGTGGTGGTCTCATCATGCGTGCCATCGGTGGTACTCAGGCCACGATGATGATTGTCGCCGGCCTGCTGCTCATCGTTGGTGCCTGCTGCGTCTTCGGCATCAAGGGACGGCGATAGGAGTCAGTCCCCTGACCACTTGAAAAAGGGTTTTCCCTACCAAACAATAGGGGATTCCCATTTGGCGCATTCAGAAATAATGCGTACCTTTGCCGCCGTAAACCGACAACAAACAAAAAAACCAAGAGCGATATGAAGAAGCTATTCGTACTGATGATGGGCGCACTGCTCACACTGAGCAGCTGCGGCAGTTATAACGAGGCAACGGGCGCCTACGCAGGTGCTAACATCGGCAGCGTGGTAGGCTCGGCCATCGGCGGCATCACGGGCGGACGCAGCGGCTATCACTGGGGCACGCTCATAGGCACTGTGGGCGGTGCAGTGGCAGGTGCTGCAGCAGGCTCGGCCATCGACAAGGCTCAGGAGCAAAAATACGAGGAGCGGGCTGCTCAGCTCGAGCGCCGCCGCTACGAGAGCCAGCGCTACGAGGGCCAGCGTTACGAGGGCCAGCGCGCCAACAGCCGTCGCCACTCGGGCTATTTCGACAACAGCGACCAGCAGGGCTATGCCGACGACCGCATCGAGTTCGACAACTCCACTCAGGGCTACCCTGACGACAACGGCTACTATGCCGCTGCACAGCCACAGCTCGAGATTCGCAATGCCGTGCTCGTCGAAGGTGTCAACGACCAGGTGCTGCGTGCTGGCGAGGAGTGCCAAGTGATCTTCGAGATACGTAACCTCAGCGACCAGGCAGTCCGCGACGTGCAGCCCTTCGTCGAGGAGGTCACAGGCAACCGCCACATCCACATCTCCAGCAACCTTGCCATCAGTAGCATTGGTCCGCGTGAGGGTGTGCGCTACAAAGCCACCGTCAAGGCCGACCCACGTCTGAAGAACGGCGAAGCCGTCATCTGCATCGGCCTCGCACAGGGTTCAGACGGAGCCACGCAGGTGCAGCAGTTCCAGCTGCGCACCTCACGCCGCTGACAGCGCATAGAACTGAACCACAGTTGATAGAAAAGGGGCTTCGAAGCACACAAGCTTCGAAGCCCCTTTTTCTTTACTCCTTTACCTCCTTTACTCCTCTACTCCTTTACTCCTCAACTACCCAACTCCTCAACTCCTCTCCTCCCCTACATCGCCTTTGCCATCTTCTGGTACTGCGAGGGCGTGAGGCCTGTAATCTTCTTGAAAGTACGTGTGAAGTGGCTGCGCGACTTGTAGCCAAGACCCTCGGCGATGGTCTCGTTGGTGAGCTGTCCGTAGGTATCAAAGTCGGTAAGACGCTTGCAGGCCTCGCGGACGCGGTACTCATTGAGCAGGGTGTTGAAGTTCTTGCTCATGCCCTCGTTGATGGCCTGTGAGACGTAGCGGTCGTGAATGCCGATGGCCTTTGCCAGGCGCTCGACGGTGAGGTCTGGCTGACAGATGAAGTCGACGTCGTCGAGCTGCTGGTAGACTTTCTCGACGATGGTCGACTGCTCAACGGGGAGCTGGGCGCAGGGGGCAGTTTCGTCGGACGCCTCCTCAGCATCGAGGGACTGTGGGCAGAGTGGGTCGACGGCAGGTGCTGCAGAGGTAGTCTGAAGGCCGTCGATGGTCTGCTGCATAGCGGCGATTTTTTCGATGAAACCGTCGATTTTCTTCTTATTGGCGGCACGTTGCTCCTTCTCGAAGTCGGCCTGATGAACCAGTTCGTCGTTCTTCCTGTAGAGCTCTTTGTTGCTCTCCCAAAGGCGTCGGTTCTGAATGATGGTGACGATGAAGAAGAGTGCGACGACGAGGAGCGCCAGGCAGCTGATGGCTGCTATGATGGTGCGCGAGTTCTTCTGCTGGTTAAGCTCGATGACCTGCTTCTCGTACTTGTCGACCTCGTCGAAGAACTCGATGTTCTTGATTTTCTCCAGTTCCTCAGCCGTGTTGACAGAGTCCTTCAGGTTCAGCAGGTCGTACTTGACCTTGCGTGCCGCCTCAGCGTCGCCAGCACGCTGGCAGCAGGTTATCTGGAGGTTGTAGACGTACATCAGCATGTAGGTATCCTCGTTGCGGCGAGTCTCTTCCTCGACCGCCTTGAGGTAGTGCAGTGCCTGGTCGTAATCGTTGAGTGCCATGTAGCACTTGGCGACATAGAGCGGCGCATTGTAGCTGACTGAGAACGACGACTGGGCAGAGTCTTCCGAGTCGATGCCACTAAAGATGCGGATGGCCTCTTGGTAGTGGCCCTTGGAGGCGGCGATGGTGCCGTCGGCAATGCGGACGGTGTAGTCGTAGCGTACGTCGTGAGGGATGCTGTCGGCTGAGCGGTAGCGCTCAATCCGCGGCTGCAGGAAGGTGAGGCTGTCGACCTTCCAGCTGAGGAAGATGATGTTCTGCAGGGCATTCGACAGCGACTCCCAGTTCTTCTGCTCGAGGCTGACGTCGAAGGCCTGCGTCAGGTACTTGCGGGCGTTCTGGTAGTCATTAAAAAAGAGGTATATGCCCGCGATATTATTATAGGTCTGATGAATGGGCTCATCGGCCACCTGCATGGCCTTCTTGTAGTAGGAGAAGGCTGTGGAGTAGCTGGAGCGCAGCTGTGAGATGCCTCCGGCATTGTTCAGGGCGTAGGCGCAGATGCGCTTTTCGTCGCTGTTCATTTTGGGCGAGTAGCGGTTGCCGACGATTGAGAAGCAGACCATCGCCTCGTCCAGCTTCTGCTGTTCGAGGAAGGTGCGCCCCAGTTTGTAGAGCTCCTCAGACGGCGTATCCCTGTACTGCCGATAGAGGTTTTGCATCTCCTCGTGCTGCTGGGCGGCACGCATGCTGAGGGCCGATATAAGCAGGAGAAGGGCTAAAAAGGCGCTTTTTCGTGCCCATTCGGGAATAGGCACATTTTTGATATGATGAGACAACGATTTTTCCATGAAAGATTCGTAAATTTGCGGCAAAATTACAAAAAAGGAACTAAATAACCACTTTATCTTTTAATTTTAACTAAACTTAATTGTTATGAGAAAGAAAATGTTACTGCTTGTCATGGCACTCCTTTCGCTCTCGGCCGTTCAGGCCCAGCAGCCGGTAGGCCAGAAGCCCATTGAGGCTGACCCGACTAACCTGAACCCTGTGAACTCTCAGATGGTTCTCGAGAACTTTGCGCGTGAGCAGGCTGCCAAGTCGTTAACGACCATGCCTTTTCACAAATTCAACGCCCCCAAGTTCCCCATGCGTAAAGCTGCTGGGGCTGTGGAGTACTATGTAGCAGCCCAGAGCCATTCCGTGGACGGCACTTTCGTGTACGAAGGCGGCGACTTCCAGCTTTGGAGCATCGACGTGACCATCGATGGCACGAACGTCACGTTTGATCGTCTGTTCAACGTCGAGTTCTTTTCACCCGACTATAACCCCTACGTCGACGTGTCAGTAACGGGCGTCTACGATGCCGAAGCCAAGACGGTGACCATCGACGCCCCCTCTGGCGCCAGCGGCACGGTTGTGGCTACAGGCAACGGCTCGTTCCTCACGGTCCTTAGTGGCGACGTGACCGAGAAAGGTCAGCTGAGTTCTGACGGCAAACTGGTGTTCGACGTGCTGACCGACGACAAGGGCAACATCACACGCATGACGGCTCGCAAGGCCATCGTCCTTCCCACCTACTACGGCTCGTACAGCTACGGCAACAACGCCGTCTATCGCCAGTTCATCATCAACCTGCCTGGCGACGAGGCCTACCTGCTGGCTACCAAGACAAGCGTCGACTTTGGCGAGACCTTCGTTGGCGAGGACGTCAACGGCCAGATGGAGCTGCTGAACTTAGGTGGTGCCACGGCCAGCTACGTGGTCGACGTGGAATGTGAACCCGAGGGTTACATCGTCGTCAAAACACCTACAGGCGAGATTGCGCCTGGAGAGATGAAGGCCATCGCCTTCACGCTGAAGGGCATCGCCCTGAACGACGACGTGGAAGGCATCGGCAGCATTGCCTACGAGGGTGTCGCCACAGAAGGCGCCTTCGATGTGGTGCTCCACGGAAAGGTAGTTTCAGCTCCCGACTTCGCGTCTGTCGTCAAGAACGGCGAATTCACGTTCAAGACCAACATCGACGCTCCCTGGAACGTCGTGACCGACGGCGAAGGCGTGACATGGGCCAAGTCAGGCGCTACGGGCCGCAAAGCCATCAGCGACCTGTATGTGAACTTCACGGTGCCTGAGGGCCAGATTGGCACGCTGACGTGGACTGGCCAGTACAAGAGCAACCCCGCCTTCCGCTATGCATTCTACAATCTGGCTGGCTGGTTCATCGACACGGACGGCCTGGCTGACGTTGTCCTGCAGAACGAGGGTGAAGCCAACGGCGAGAAGGAGTTCGGCCCTGGCAAGCACTTCGTCCGCTTCCAGCAGCAGTCGCAGTACGCCTCGCCCTACGAGGACGACGGTCTCTACATCCGCGACCTGAACTTAGACCTGATGCAGCCTGAGGCCGACGTGGCCGAGGTGACGACACCCGTGGTGAACTTCGGATTCTTCATTCTCGAGGAGGGTGGTGGCGTCGACGGCGACCAGACCATCGTCATCCAGAACCGTGGTTCCAACAAGCTGGTGCTGAAGAGCATTACCTGCGACAACGATGAGTTTATGGCTGATACCAGCGAGGTGGAAGAGGCCGGCACGCTGGAAGACCTCGTCATCCCCGTCTTCTTCTCGACGACAACGGCTGGCACCAAGACCGCCACATTCACCGCGGAGACCTCGGCAGGCACGTTCACCGTGGAGGCCAAGGCTAATGTGTACAACCAGCCCGACTTCTCGCAGATCGTGGTAGAGGGCGCCGAGTACATCACCTTCACAATCAACCCTGAAAGCCCCTACATCGTTGAGAACGGCGTGGCCTACAACGTCGACTGTGAGAAGGAGGACCTCGTGGCATCTTCGATGGATTGGTACGCCGTAGGTACCGACCTGACCCTCAACATCGACATTCCAGAGGGCAAGATTGGCTACCTCTCCTGGGAGGCCACCGTATGGGGCAACCCCGTTGACAACGAGACCTACAGCCACATCTACGGCGACTACGCACAAATCTTTGTCGACCACGGTAACACCTCAGCTCAGATGCAGGCCTTTGCCGACGATATCGAAAATGGCGGCGACGCCAGCTCACGCCTGTTCAGCAACGATGAGTTCTGGGCAAGCTTCCTGACCAACAAGCCTGGCACACACAAATTCACCTTCCGCTACTACCACAATGGCGATGGCGAGACCTTCGGCCGAAACCGCATTGAGATCAGTAACATCCGCCTGCACGTGGTCGACTTCCAGGAGTACGGAGCCGAGCTTCTGACCGAGGGACCTGTTGTGTTTGAGCCCACCTACGTAGGCTTCAACCGCTTCACGACGGTCAACGCAACACTGAAGAACACTGGCAGCCAGCCGCTGAAGGTGACGGGCTTTGAGGCAGAGGGCGAGAATTCACCGTTCGTGTCGATGCTTCCCACCTACGAGGCTTCGTTCAACAATACCCTGGACGTCACGCTGGTGTTCTATCCTGGCGTTAAGCTCGATGCTAACGGCAACGTCGAATCCGTGGACGAGACCGTCGGCCTGTACGACACCTGGTTCACTGACAAGGTGACCATCAAGACCACGGCTGGCGACTTCTCGCTCGATGTCAGGGGCATGGCAAAGGGCTCTGAGGGCATTCTGCTCATCGGCGACTTTGAGGACGACGCCTTCGGATGGGACCGCTTCGACCAAGACGGTGACCAAAGATATTGGGATCTGGGCACCAGCTTCTGGTGGTACGAGCGGCCGGAATACTGCCACAGCGGCGTTCAGTGCATCGCTTCTGCCTCGAGTGACTCAGGACAAGCCCTGACACCCGACAACTGGGTCGTATCGCCCAGCTTCACAGTGCCCGAGGGTGGCGCCATGCTGACATGGTGGGCTGGCTCGCTGCACAACTCGCTCTGCGCTGAGCACTACAGCGTCTACATCGAGGAGGACTTCAGCGACCCGTCGAAGTTCAACGGTATGACGCCCGTCTTCTCAGAGACGCTCGAAGTCGATCCCGATGCTGAGTACCACGAGCACCAGCTCGACCTCTCCGACTATGTGGGCAAGACCGTCAGGGTGGCCTTCCGTCACCACGACTGCACCAATCAGTATCTGTTGAGAATCGACGATGTGTTCGTCTACACCATGGACAAGTGGGACGATATCGCCACCAGCATCAACGGCATGCCGACAAGCAACGACATCGTCAGCCGCCAGTACTTCAACGCTGCCGGCCAGCGCGTCAACCGTCCTGCTAACGGCGTCAACATCGTTCGTCAGACGATGAAGGACGGCTCGGTGAAGTCCGTGAAGATGATGAATAAGTAACAAGTCTAATCCGTATGAGAAAAGCACTAACAGTTCTGATCGCATTGCTCGCCATCTGCATGGCGGGCAATGCCCAGAATAATGCCCTGACCGTGGGCTACTGCGACGGACAGATGCAGACATCCACCAATCAGGCATTCGGCACGAAGGAGAAGAACACGTGGGTCAGCGGAGCTATCTACCTGCCCGCTGGCGACGTGAAGACCTACGCTGGCAGCAGCATCGACTCCATCCGCGTGGGACTGGCTCAGAAGCTGGGCATCAGCGAAATGAAGGTGTGGGTGCGCGAGACCCTCGACGGTGAGAACCTCGTCGAGGCCAGCATCGAGAAGGCCAGCATCCTGAAGGGCTGGAACGTCATCAAGTTCGACACACCCTACACCATCCCTGCCGACAACACGACGGGGCTCTACATTGGCTACTCCACTTATCAGACTTCGTCGAACTACGGCATGTCAGTGCTCGACAATCCACAGCAGAATGCACTGTGGGTGCAGCTGGGCTCTGATGCAGAGTGGGTCGACCGCTCGGCTGAGGGCACGCTCTGCTTAGAGGCCATGATCAGCGGCGACCAGCTGCCACTGCACAATCTGCGCCTGATGTCGCTGACGGCACCTGAGGTCTATATCATCAAGGGTGGAACGATGACCGTCACAGGCATTGTGAAGAACGTCGCCCTGCAGACCATCACGGGCTTCGACGTGGAGACACGCTTCGACTGCACCGACAAGGTCTACCAGTCGCACGTCGACCTCACGCTCGCCCATCTCGAGGAGAGCGAGTTCAGCTACGTCATCGAGCCTGCCATCTACCAGACGGGCGAGGGCACCATCACGGTCACCATCACCACGCTCAACGAGGGTGATGACGAAAACATCGACGACAACACGCAGAGCCGCACCTTCGACATTGCGTCCGAGGACTTCACGCGCCGCGTGCTGCTCGAGGAGTTCACCACTGAGCCGTGCCAGTACTGCCCACGCGTGGCTGCCATTGTGCACAACATCTTTGAGGACGCGCATTACAAGGAGAACGTCGTGGCCGTCTGTCACCACACGGGCTTCGACAGCGACTGGCTCACCATCCCAAGCGACAAAGACCTCTTGTGGTACTTCAACGATGAGGAGAATGGATCCTATGCACCTGCCATCATGCTCGACCGATGGACGACCGACCCGCAAGGCTATACGCCCCTGTTCAACCCCAGCTCAGAGAACGAGCTGAAACTGGCCATCGACTACTGTCTGCGCCAACCCGCATTCGTGTCAGTGAACCTTCAGGCTAAGCTCGACAAGGAGGCTGGCATGGTCAACGTCCTCGTACAAGGCAGCCGTTCGAAGGAGAACATCACCGTCAATCCGGCACGCATCACCGTGTGGCTCGTCGAGGACAATATCGCGGCCCACAACCAGGTGAATGGTGGCAACAACTTTGTGCACCAGCACGTCGGACGCGCCATCAACAAGTCGTGGGGCGACGTCATCGAGTGGAACGCCGACGGCAGCTATACCTATGCGTGCCAGTTCCGTGTGCGCAACGAGTACAATCAGGAAAACCTCGTCGTCGCTGCCATGATCTTCGACTACGATGAAGCTGACGTCACCAAGAACATCGTTGCCAACGCCAACCAGGCAGCCGTCACTGAGGGCGAGATTCAGACTGGCATCGAGACAATCGACCCATCCACGACCAACACCGAACACTCGATATACCTCTACGACCTGCAGGGTCGGCGCATCAGTGGCGAGAAGAGTGGACTCTCCATCGTCCGCCGTGCCGACGGCAAGATGGTCAAGCGCGTCATACGCTGAGCCGACCATAAGAGGACAAGCGTATCATCCGTAAAGACGACGTGCATCCATGAGCAAGATGGACTTCCAGCTGGGAGTCCATCTTTTTTGGGAGTAATATATCTGGCATATTACTTCTATAAGCAGCAACCTCACAACCATTCACTTTCACCCGTAACCGTCTCATTGCAAGCCTGTTCTGGTGAAGGGTTCCTTTAGCCCAAACAAATTATAAAGCTACTTTTACAGCAGTAGAATATAAACGCTATTCCATTGATTCTACTGGTGTAAAAGGAATGCTTTACATGGATTTGGGGTTAAATGTTGTCCCTATCATTATTTGTTGTCTTAATTGTTTATGTTGTCTTCAGACGTTGTTGCTTGTAAAATTTTAGTCACAGAGTGAATCTACAATTCCCGAGATTCACAGTCTAATTCCCGAGATTCATAGTCTAATTCCCGAGATTCACAGTTTAATTCCCGAGATTCATAGTTTAACTCCCGAGATTCAAAATGCAAGTTGGGTGGCATATCGACGAAGACAATATACGGTTTTCATGTCGTAAGTATACGGTTTTCATGTCGTAAGTATGCCGTTTACATGTCGTAAGTATGCCGTTTACATGTCGTAAGTATGCCATTTACATGTCGTAAGTATGCCATTTACAAGTCGTAAGTATGCCATTTACAAGTCGTAAACCTATGACTTACGTATTAGAGACAAGTGCTCAAAGGCAGAAGACCCAAAACAAACCCTTCACCGTATTCACCTAATACACAGACACATACATTAAAAGTGAAGGATTGAATCATCTCACCTAAAATACTTTATACTACAGTAGATGCTTAGCATCTTGAGCCAACTGCAATGTCGTTACCTCTTTTTAGCCTCATCGGTCGATAGAAGCGGCCATCGTGAGAATGTGCTGATTAGGGCTTCAGCTCAGGCCATGGGAAGACGGGAACGTCGATCTCGTCGAACAGCGAGGGCAGCTCGAGGGTGTCGGGCAGCTCACGCATGGGGATGTGAACCTCTTCGACGGGATGATGGTCGACACGCTCGACAACGACAGGGGCGACGCCCTGAGCAAGAATGCCCAGGTCGCGAGCGGCTCCCCACGAGAGGTCGATGATGCGGCCACGGACAAAGGGGCCACGGTCGTTGACACGCACAATGACTGAACGCCCGTTGCCCTCATAGGTGACCTTCAGCAAGGTGCCAAAAGGATAGGTACGATGAGCACAGGTCATGCTGTCGTGATGCAGACGGTCGCCATTGGCGGTACGACGCCCTGTGGCTCGCTTAGAATAATAAGTGGCTTTACCACGCTGCGTCTGGGCGGGCAGCGTGATAAAGCCTACTAATGTCACCAGTGTGAATAAAAATATCTTTTGTCTATAATTCATTCACTGCTGTTACGATGGAGGGAAGGGGGGTTACACGATTCCCTGTGCCATCATGGCGTGTGCAACCTTCATGAAGCCGGCGACGTTGGCACCCTTCACGTAGTTGATGTAGCCATTCTCCTTGCCGTACTTGACGCACTGCTCGTGGATGCCTGCCATGATCTGGTGGAGCTTCTGGTCGACCTCCTCAGCGGTCCATGACATACGCATGGAGTTCTGGGTCATCTCCAGGCCGCTGGTAGCGACACCACCGGCGTTGACAGCCTTGCCAGGAGCGAAGAGCTGGTTGGCGGCAATGAACTTGTTGACAGCCTCGGCTGTGCAGCCCATGTTCGATACCTCAGCGACGCACAGCGGCTTCTGGGCCAGGATCTTGTCGGCATCGTCGCCGTTGAGCTCGTTCTGCGTGGCGCAGGGCAGATAGATGTCGGCCTTCTGCTCCCACGGCTTGCGACCAGCATAGAAGGTGGCGCCTGGGAACTCGTCGGCATAGGGCGAGCAGATGTCGTTACCGCTAGCACGGAGCTCGAGCATGTACTCGATCTTCTCAGCGTTCAGGCCGGCAGGATCGTAGATGTAGCCGTCAGGTCCACTGATGGTGATGACCTTGGCACCCAGCTCGGTAGCCTTCTTGGCAGCGCCCCAAGCGACATTGCCGAAGCCTGAGAGGGCGACGGTCTTGCCCTTGATGTCGAGGTTGTGGGTCTTCAGCATGTGGTCGACGAAGTAGAGTGCGCCAAAGCCGGTAGCCTCTGGACGCAGGATGGAGCCTCCCCACTCCAGGCCCTTGCCAGTGAGGGTAGCGCCGTGGAACTGCGAGGTGAGCTTCTTGTACATGCCAAAGAGGTAGCCGATCTCACGGCCGCCCACGCCGATGTCGCCAGCGGGCACGTCCATGTCGGGACCAATCACCTTATAGAGTTCAGTCATGAAGGCCTGGCAGAAGCGCATGATCTCAGCGTCGCTCTTTCCACGTGGTGCGAAGTCTGAGCCACCCTTGCCACCGCCCATAGGCAGCGTGGTGAGGGCATTCTTGAATGTCTGCTCGAAGCCGAGGAACTTCAGGATTGAGAGGTTTACAGAGGGGTGGAAGCGCAGACCGCCCTTGTAGGGGCCAATGGCGCTGTTGAACTGCACGCGGTAGCCGATGTTTACCTGCACCTCGCCTTTGTCGTCGACCCAGGGCACACGGAATGTGGTGATGCGCTCAGGCTCTACGATACGCTCTACGATCTTGGCTTTCTCGAACTCAGGGTGCTGGTTGTACACGTCCTTGATTGACTCGAGTACCTCGCGAACAGCCTGCAGGAACTCTAACTCGCCTGGATGCTTCTGCTCCAGGTGTTGCATGATTTTCTCAACTTCCATAGAATTATGTTTTTAAAGTTATCAAAAAGTTAATTACTTAATGCGCCACAAAAGTAGGCATTATTTCTTGAACGGCCAAATAAAAACTGGAAAATCTTTCCTTTTTGACGTTTATTAGCAAACGACGGGAGGCGCGTGGTGGCTTTTGTGGAGAGATGGTTGAAGGGCTACAGGCCGAGGCGGTCGAAATAGGTGATAAGGTCGTCCCACGACTTGAAGGTGTCAGAGCCGAATTCCAGTCGTGTGGCCAGCGTGTCGGCCGTGCTGAGTGCCTCGACGAGGTAGTCGCCATAGAGCAGGTGTCGCTGATTGGTGAAGATGGTGTGCCCCCATGCAGGAACGTTGACATATTGCTGTAGCCATGCTGTTGTCGTGGCATAGAGTGAGGGCTGAGCGGTCAGTGCTGGTGCCACGAAGAAGAGCTGGTAGCGGGCAATGAGCTGGCGCACGGCTTTCTGTGCCGAGCTGGCGGGAGGCGTGTCGAGGTGCATGGGGCCGCCGTGGTTCAGCAGCGTCTCTATACCTATATATATTATAGGACGGTCGCGATGCTCCTGTCGGTCGTCCACCCAGCGTATGACGGGCAGCACGGAGTGCATGAACGAGTGGTCGTCCATGCGGTGCTCGCCATGGAAGCTGATGGCGTTGGGGTAATGCTGGTGGAAAAGGTCGAACGTGTCGACAAGCGTATCGGCATCGCCAAAGAGGCCATAGACGCGACGGCGCTCGTCGGCGGCCGCTGGCGAGGGCTGGCCATCGGCAGTGGTGAGTCCTGAGAAGCGTCGCTCGGACACGGTGCGATAGGCTTTGACCAAGGCTTTGTCGACATAGAAAGTCTGCTGGCCGTCCTGCCGAGGGTTCTGAAAAGTCTGCGTGCCCGTCAAGCCGTGGGCCGCCATGGTGTCGGCGATGCAGAGCGCAGGGTTGGTCAGAATGCGGTCGTAGCCATACAGCTGTTCAGCATACATGCCCCCCATCGATGTGCCAAGGATGATGTCAGGATGGACATCGGCACACACCTGGTGCAGCAGGGCGATGGCTTCTTCAGGATGGACAGGCAGGTCGGGGGCAATGACATTGGCATTGGGAAAGGCGTTGCGCAGACGCTTGACAGTGCCCGACTGTCCGCTGGAGGCGAAGCCGTGGACATAGAGCAGGGTCTTGCCGTTGAGAAGATCAGGGAATTGTTCCATGTGAATATGATTTTATTAAACTCTCCCACCCTTTTCTTTTTAACAACGAATGAAGACGAATATCACGAATTGTACGAATTATAACTGATGCCACAAATTCTCGCCACAAGCAGCGATGGCCTGTGCGCAGCAAATTCGTGTCATTCGAAAAACTTGTTTTCATTCGTGCCATTCGTGAAATTCGTCTAATTCGTTGTTTAAGAGGTCTTAGGAGTGGTAAACTTGAGTAGTTTTATTTGTGTGAATTACTTAAATCGGTAGCCGAGGAGCAGCTGTGCGCAGTCGGCCTTCGCAAAGCGGTGGGCCTTGATGTTATAGCCTACGAAGAGGCGGTCGCGGGTGAAGGGGAAGGCATAGCGCAGGCCGATGTTCTGGAAGAATCGTCCGTCCTCAGTGCGTCCCAAGAATCCCGTCTGCTTGTGCAGGTAGACGCCAGCTCCCACGGCGAGCGAGAAGTGGTGGTAGTAGAGCTCGTGGCGCAGGCTGAGGCCAAGGATGTGAGGCGAATAGCGCTCGTCGTGGCGCCCCAGCTTCTGGTCAAGGTCGCGATGGCTATAGACGTAGTCGGCGTAGGTGTAGTCGATGGCCACGCCACTGGCATGCATGCGATGATAGCGATACATGGGGGCCACCATCGTGGCAAAAAAGCCGTAGAGGGGGCAGTGGTTGGCGTGGTAGACATTGAAATGGTCGAGCAGCGACTTCATGCCGAAGGCCGCCGTTACTTCCACGAAGGGTCCTTTCTTGATTTCGGGAATTTCCGGATATTCTGGGTTTTCCGGATAATCTGGATTTTCCGGATTAATCGGATTATCCGGCTTGCTCTTCCCTCCAAAGTCATACTGCACGGTCAGCGACGGTCCGATGGTGTTCACGCCCAGGTTGGGGCGTTTCAGCGAGCCATTGCTGAAATGCTTGAAGTCGACACCCAGCACGGTGCTCCACGTTGGTGACAGCCGATAGCGGGCATAGAAGCCGATATTGACAAAGATAGACAGCGGTGCGCCTATCAGCTCATTGTCGATGTTCGTATGGGCATCGAAGGGGTGCGGACAGTAGCCCACGCCATTCTGCAGGTCAACGCCGAGGTTCCATCGCTGGCGCCTGACCACATCGTACTGCACACCGCCATAGAGCGCCCAGAGGCTGCCAATACGCGACTCGTAAGGCGTAGTGCCCTTGTGCATGTGGATATGGCTGAAGTCGCCGTAGAGAAGACCAGCCTGCAGCGTTGGGCGGTTCAGCCCCTTTTCGTAAGGGTCGTTGTCGGCAGCGTCGGCCTGCCATTTCGCCCGCAGCTCGTACATGCTCGTGCCATAGCTATGGAGGATGGCTCCTGCATACGGCCCCTTCGGAATCAGATAGCTCATGTTGGCAATGGCACCCAGCGACCAGTGCCCGTGATGCTGGGCTGGCGAGGCAGCATCGGCGACCGTGTCGGCGTCGGCCACCAAGCCAGAATCGACGTCGTTGGCAAAACTCTGCATAACTGTTAGTAGCATCAGCATTGCCAGTGTGCCATGCAGAAAGTATCTATTTATGCTTCTCATCGTGAGTCTTTCAAAAACGTGTTGCAAAGGTACGCATTATTTTTCAAAACAGGGCATAAAATGACGAAAAGTTACAAAAACGCTTGATTTATATCAATTTATTACCGATTCACCGCCTTTTCTACACAAAAAGTTTGCAAATGTTAGAAAAAGGCTGTACCTTTGCAGCGTGTTTTTCATAGTATTAGATTTAAGGTTAACAAAGGTTGGGTCACGGCGGTGACCCTTTTTTTGTGTCTTTAGCCCTGAAAACAGCCCCAAAAGAGTAAAAAAAGCACTCTTTAAGAAAAAAAATCGGTAAAAGTGTCTTCGTTTCAAGAAAAAGTTGTACTTTTGTTCGCTGAAAGCAAATAATAAATAAATAGTAAATACAATCTAATCGTAAATAAATCGTAAATCGTAAATTGTCAAATAGTAAATTACATTAACCCTTTAAACTAAACGTATTATGAAGAAGTATTTAGCAGAAGCAGTGGGCACGATGGTGCTCGTGTTGATGGGTTGCGGCGTTGCCGTCAGCCTGGGTTGTGACCCTGTAAACAACATTCCTGCCGTGGTAGGCACGGCCCTGGCCTTTGGACTGTCGGTCGTTGCCATGGCCTACACCATTGGCGGCATCAGTGGCTGCCACATCAACCCAGCCATTACGCTTGGCTGCTGGCTGACTGGCCGTATGAACAGTAAGGACGCCATCGGCTACATCTGCGGCCAGGTGGTAGGCGCTTTCATTGGCTCAGCCCTGCTGGCCCTGCTCGTCAGCAACGTCGACGGCATGGAAGGCACAGGTGCCAACGACCTGCAAGCTGGCGTGACCATGATTGGTGGCCTGCTGGCCGAGATCATCTTTACCTGCGTGTTCGTACTCGTCGTTCTTGGTGCAACGTCGAAGACCAATGGTGCCACGAACAACTTCGCCGGCCTGGCCATCGGTCTTAGCCTGGTGCTCGTCCATCTGGTCTGCATCCGCTACACTGGCACGTCGGTGAACCCCGCCCGCTCGCTCGCTCCTGCCGTGTTCCAGGGTGGCACTGCCCTGACAAACCTCTGGATCTTCATCGTTGGTCCGTTCGTTGGTGCTGCCTGCGCAGCCGGCATCTGGAAAATGATTCATCCGGAGAAGAAGTAATCTCGCGTCTTTTTTTAACACATTGAGAGTTGTCGGTTAAGTTGTACTAATAACCGACAACTTTTTTTGTGCAATTTCTTTCTTTTCGCAATTTTTGATTACCTTTGCAGGCTGTTACTAATAATAAATAAGGTGTACATGAAGAAACTAATCATCTTACTGACGGCTGTTTGCGCCACCCATGCAGCAACAGCCCAGAAACAGTGGACACTGGAAGACTGCATTAGCTACGCGCTGCAGAACAACATCACCCTCCAGAAAGCAAAGCTCCAACAGTTGTCGGCCGCCGAGGACCTGAAAGGTTCGCAAGCCGCCCTGCTGCCATCGATGTCGGCAGGCAGCAATCAGAGCATCGGCTATAGCCCGTGGAAGGATGCCGGCATTGCCACTGTCACCAACGGCCAGGTGAACTCGAAGGTAAACAAGAGCTACTACAATGGCTCCTACTCGGTCAATGCCCAGTGGACCGTCTGGAATGGCAACCGCAACCATAATAACATAAAGGTCAACGCGTTAGCCGAGCAACAGGCAGAGTTGACCGCTGCTGAGACGGCCAACTCCATACAGGAGCGCATCGCCCAGCTCTACGTACAATGCCTCTACCTGAACGAGGCCATCAAGGTAAGCCAGTCGAGCCTCGAGACCAGCCGCAAAAACGAGGAACGCGGCCAGCAGATGGTCGAAGTGGGCAAAATGTCGAAAGCCGACCTCTCGCAGCTCACGGCCCAGCGTGCCACCGACGAATACAACGTTGTGGAGGCGCAGAGTCAGTTGGCCAACTATAAGCTTCAGCTGAAGCAACAACTCGAACTGACCGATGGCGAGGCATTCGACATCGCCGTGCCGCCAACCACCGATGAGCAGGCCCTCGCCGATATTCCTGCCCTGCAGGACGTCTATGAGCAGGCCCTGCTTGGCCGCCCAGAGATCGAGAGCTCACGGCTTGCCATCGAGAGCAGCAAGCTCAACCTGTCGATTGCCAAGGCGGGAAGACTGCCGACGATCAACTTGTCAGGAGGCTTCGGCACCAGCACCAACTCACTGTCGTCGAACAGCTGGGGCACGCAGATGAAGACCAACTTCGACATGTCAGGCGGCCTGTCACTTAGCATCCCCATCTTCGACCAGCGACAGACGAAGACGGCTGTCAGCAAAGCGCGCATCCAGCAGCAGCAAGCCCTGCTCGACCTTCAGGACAAGCAGAAACAGCTCTATCAGACCATCGAGGGCTATTGGCTCGACGCACATACCAACCAGCAGAAGTTCCGTGCTGCCCAGCTGTCGGTGGATAGCGAGCAGCAGAGCTACGACCTGCTCTCAGAGCAATTCCGCTTAGGTCTGAAGAACATCGTAGAACTGATGACTGGCAAGGACAAACTGCTGCAAGCACAGCAGAACCGTCTGCAGTCGAAATACATGACCATCCTGAACCGCCAGCTGCTGCTATTCTACAAAGGCTCAGTCGTCACCAAAGAGTGAAATAATAAATCGTGAAATAGTAAATAGTGAAATAGTCAAATAGTAAATCGTCAAATATGAAAGGGTTGTTAAATAAAAAGTTGTTGGCCTGCCTGGTAGGAATTATAGCTTGTGTGGCCGTGGTCGCCTTCATCGTGTCAGGCGGCAAGAAGAAAGAAACCGTTTCATTTCAAACGGCACGTGTTGAACGTGGGAATATCCAGAACAGTATCACCGCTACGGGCACCATCGAGCCAGTGACCAGCGTCACCGTTGGTACGCAGGTGTCAGGTATCGTGTCGCGACTCTATGTCGACTACAATTCTGTCGTGAAGAAGGGGCAGGTCATCGCTGAGCTCGACCGCACCAACCTCATCAGCGAGCTCAACGCCCAAAAGGCCAGTCTCTCGACGGCACAGAGCCAGCTGAACTACCAAGAGGCCAATCACAACAGATACAAGACCCTCTACGAGAAGGGACTGGTCAGCGCCGATGAGTACGAGAATGCACGCCTCACCTGGCAGCAAGCCAAAAACCAGGTAGCCACAGCCCGTGAGAGCGTGCAGCGCGCCCAGACGAACCTAGGCTATGCCACCATCACCAGCCCCATCGACGGTGTCGTGCTCTACAAGGCTGTGGAGGAGGGTCAGACCGTCGCTGCCTCGTTCAACACCCCTGAGCTGTTTACCATTGCCAAAGACCTCACCGACATGCGCGTCATAGCCGATATCGACGAAGCCGACATTGGTGGCGTGAAGGAGGGACAGCGTGTGTCGTTCACCGTCGACGCATTCCCTGACGACCATTTTGAGGGGCGTGTGACGCAGGTGCGCCAACAGGCCACCACTGAGAGTAACGTCGTGACCTACGAGGTGGTTATCTCAGCCCCCAACAACGACCTGAAGCTGAAGCCAGGCCTGACGGCTAACGTCACCATCTTCACACTTGAGAAGAACGACGTGTTGACAGTGCCAGCAAAGGCCCTGCGCTTCATGCCCGTCGAGGCCATCCTCGACAAGGGTCAGACCATCGCCGACGTGGAAGCTCCACAGAAAGTATGGACACTGGAAGGCAACACCTTCAAGGCTTACGCCGTGGAGACAGGCACCACCAACGGTCTGATGACTGAGATCGTCAGCGGCATTGCCGAAGGCACTGAGGTGCTCACCGACTTCGAGATCAGCGGTGGCGATATGCCTCAGAACGAGCAGGCTGGCAACCCATTCATGCCAAGGCCAAGAGGAAACAGGAACCAGCAAAATCAACAGAAGAAGTAATGGACAACCGCAAAGTCATCATTGAACTACAAAACGTAAAGCGCTACTTCCAAGTGGGCTCAGAGACGGTGAAGGCTCTGCGTGGCGTCTCGTTCAAGATCTACGAGGGCGAGTTTGTCACCATCATGGGTACGTCAGGCTCAGGGAAGTCAACATTGCTCAACCAGTTGGGATGCCTTGACACCCCCACCAGTGGCGAGTACTACCTCGACGGCATCTCCGTGCGAACCATGTCGAAGACGCAGCGTGCCCACCTACGCAATCGCAAGATCGGCTTTGTATTCCAGAACTACAACCTGCTGCCAAAGACCACTGCCGTGGAAAATGTCGAACTGCCGCTGATGTACAATTCGGCAGTGTCGGCCAGCGAGCGCCGCGAACGAGCTATCAAGGCCCTGCAGGCAGTGGGACTGGGCGACCGTCTGGAGCACAAGTCGAACCAGATGTCGGGTGGACAGATGCAGCGTGTGGCCATCGCCCGTGCCCTGGTCAACGACCCCGCCGTGCTGTTGGCCGACGAGGCTACGGGTAACCTCGACACGCGCACGTCGTTTGAGGTGCTGGTGCTTTTCCAGGAGCTGTTCCGTCAGGGCCACACCATCATCTTCGTCACTCACAACCCTGAGATTGCCGAATACAGCAGCCGTACCATCACCCTGCGCGATGGTAAGATTCGCGAAGACATTCCAAACGCGAACATTAAGTCGGCGGCCGAAGCACTGGCCGCCCTGCCCAAGCCACAAGACGACTAATTGGATTAGAGAATTGAGAATTGAGGTTTGAGATTTGTAAGTAATCTCAAGTCTACCTCAAAAACTCGAATCTCAAACCTCAAATTAAGAAAAATGAACATACTAAACCTTTTCAAAGTAAGTCTTCGCGCGATCGCCAGCAACAAGATGCGCTCGTTCCTTTCCATGCTGGGCATCATCATCGGCGTGGCCGCCGTCATCATCATGATGGCCATCGGCCAGGGATCGAAGGAGAGCATCCGCAAAGAGCTTTCGACCATGGGCACCAACCTGCTCACCATCCGCCCTGGTGCCGACATGCGTGGTGGCGTGCGCCAAGACCCATCGGCCATGCAGACGCTGAAGATGGCCGACTATGAGCGTATTCTCCGTGAGAAGAAGTTTGTGACGAAGGTGTCGCCAGAGGTCACAGCCAGCGGACAGGTCATCTATGGCAACAACAACACGACCACAACGGTGTATGGCGAGTCGACCGACTACCTCGACATCAAGCTGTGGACCATCGAGGAGGGCGACTGCTTCACGGACGAGGATATCAAGAAAGCAGCAAAGAAAGCCGTCGTCGGCAAGACCATCGTCAACGAACTCTTTGGCGACAATGTCGACCCCATCGGCAAGACCATCCGTTTCAAGTCCATCCCCATGACCATCGTCGGCGTGCTGAAGTCGAAGGGCTACAACAACTGGGGCATGGACCAAGACAACGTCATCATCGCCCCCTACACAACAGTGATGAAGCGCATCGCTGCGCAAACATGGTTCTCAAGCATCAACTGCTCGGCCATCACTGAGGAGCTCAGCGATGCGGCCATTGAAGAGCTGACACAGATACTGCGCGACAACCATAAGCTGAAAGGCGAGGCTGTCGACGATTTCACCATCCGCTCACAGGCTGAGATCATGGAGACCATGTCGAGCACGATGGACACGGTGACCATCATCCTCGTCGTAGCCGCCGCTTTCTCGCTACTCGTTGCTGGCATCGGCATCATGAACATCATGCTTGTCTCAGTCACTGAGCGCACCAAGGAGATTGGTTTGCGCATGTCGGTAGGCGCCACAGGCCCTGTCATCTCCCTGCAGTTCCTCATCGAGTCGGTGCTCATATCGCTGACGGGCGGACTGATAGGCGTGCTGGTGGGCTGTAGCATCAGCGAGTTTATCGTGCCAAAGTTTGGCATGCCTTCGAGTGTTCCTGCCTGGAGCATCTACGTATCATTCCTCGTTTGTGTCTTTATCGGCATTCTCTTCGGCTACATCCCTGCTCAGAAAGCCGCCAACATGGACCCCATCGAGGCCATCCGTCACGAATAACCCACAACAAAAAAACAAACTATGAGACCCGTCTATTTTTTAAAACTTTCCGTGCTCATCGCAATGGTCTGCGTGTCGCTGACAGCATCGGCCATTGGCGGCGATGGCGTTTACTTTGTTCAAGACTTCGAGGATGCCTCGCAATATCCCGAGACCAGGTCAGACGAAGCCCAAAGCTTCATCGTCGAAGGCCAGGGCGAGTGGATCTATTGCAATGCCTTCCAGTCGACTAACAGCAGCTACAACGAGAACGGTTCAACGATGAACCTGCGCATGTACAAGAATGGCAGCTACGTCGTCACCCCCGTGCTTAGCAATGGCGTGCAAAAGGTCACATTCTACATCGGGCGTGCTTCCGTGAAGGCTTATACCAGCACTGACGAAGGCGCCACATGGACCGAGGCAGCCATTACCACCGTTGGCAAAACGTGTACCGTCGTCGTCAACAGCAACACGGTAAACCGCATCAAGCTGGCCAACGACAGTTCGAAGGATGCCGATATCGACAACATCACTGTCTACGCCATGACCTACGAAACGCCAGTGGTGCTACAGACTGGCGACGCCACTGACATCACCACCTCGTCGGCCACGCTCAGCGGCTCCATCACCAAGCAGGAGGCAGAGATAACAGAAGTTGGCTTCGTATGGAGCACCATGAACCGCGAGCCCACACTCAGCGACAACGTCGTGCCTGCCAATCTTCAGGCTGTTTTCAGTGCCCAGTTAGAAGGTCTCCGCGAGGGTAGCATTGTCTATTACCGTGCCTACGCCCGTTATGCAGACACACAGGCCTACGGAAACGTGATGTCGTTCAAGACTGCCATCGACGACAAGGGGCAGACCGTCAATGCCGATGGCACCTATTTCGTACAGGACTTCGAGGATCGGAGTACCTATCCAGCAAACAGCAGTGCCGTTGATTCCGAATACTACGTCGCAGGTCAGGGCACATGGATTTACACCAAAGCCGGCATCTCGACCAACTCGAGCTATACCAATGGTTCGACAGCCAACCTGCGTATGCCGAAGAACGGTAGCTACGTCATCACGCCAGTGCTGCTCTATGGCGTGAAACGCGTAACCTGGGTGCAGACACGAAAGGAAGTCACGGCCTACACGTCTTCCGACGGAGGCGCCACATGGACGCCTGCCGCAATCAAAAGCGACAACACACTCAGAATCATCGATGTGAACAGCCTCAACGTGAACCGCATCAAACTGGCCAATGATACTGGCAGCGATGCCGACATCGACGATCTCACCGTCTATGCCCAGGCCTACGGCACGCCCGCCGTGGTTGCTACTGGCGACGTCGCCGACATCACGAAGAACTCGGCCGTGCTCAGTGGTACCATCGTCGACACTGGCGACCAGCCCATCCAGGAGAGCGGTTTCCTCTGGAGCACTGTCAACACCACCCCCACCCTCGCCGACAACAGCGTACAGACTGAGGATCCTGCCGACATGCAGATTTCGGCCTACGTCAGCGGCCTGAAGGCCAGCCAGACGGTTTACTATCGTGCCTACGCTCTCTCGAATGCTGGCTACGCCTACGGCGACGTGCGCTCGTTCATGACTGCTGAGGCCACCATGCCCGTGGTGCAGACCAGCGAGGTGACGAAGAGCGGCTCGCGCTACAAGGTCGGCGGCGTAGTCACTGACGATGGCGGACTAGACCTCGAAGAGGTGGGCATTGTCTATGGCACTACGCCAGGTTCCACGACATCACAAGTCAAACTGGAGCCAAAAGCCAAATTCTCCACAACCCTCACGTTGCAAGATAACACCACTTATTATATACGCGCGTATGCCACAACAGCCATCGGCACTGCCTACGGTGAGGAGTTAAGCTTCAAGACCGACGAGGTGGAAGAGCGTCCTGACCAGATTCTCGGCGACGAGATATGGTGCTCGCCCGACGGCGACGACACGACCGCCAACGGCTCAAAGGAGAAGCCATTCTTCGACCTGCAAAAAGCCATCAACATCGCCCAGCCTGGCGACCGCATCTGGATGAAGGCGGGCACGTATGTCTACAACAAGCGCATCAACATCGACGACCACAACGGCACTGCTGAACGCCCCATCCAGGTGTTCGCCCATGGCGGCCGCGCCGTGCTCGATTTCTCAGGCATGCCCTATCACAAGCATTCCGACAACCCCTATCAGGGCGTGCGCCTGACCAGCAGCTACTGGCACTTCTACAAGATTGACATCACCAACGCCTCTGACAACGGCATGCTCATCGAACGTAACAAGCCCACTAACGGCTCGGTCAGCGACATCATTGCCCGCACGCAGGACGGCCACGACAACATCATCGAGCAGTGCAACTTCTATCGCAATGGCGACACGGGCCTGCAGATGAAGAACCTTGGTGCATACAACTACGTTATCAACTGCGACTCCTACGAGAACGTCGACGAGAACGACGGCGACGCAGACGGCTTCGCACCCAAGATCAGCGTTGGCGACGGCAACTACCTCTTCGGCTGTCGAGCCTGGAACAACAGCGACGACGGCTACGACGTGTTCTTCAAGAAGGATGGCGGTTTCGAGGACAACAAGACCATCATCATGGAGTACTGCCTGGCCTACGAGAATGGTATTGTCAACGGCAAAGCTACCAGTGGCAACGGCAATGGCTTCAAGATGGGCTCCAACCAAGGACGGATGAACGTCGTCATGAACCGTTGCCTCGCCGTGCGCAACCTTAACAAGGGCTTCGACCAGAACCACAACTCGGGCGACATCATCCTGAACAACTGCACTGGCATCGGACAGACTGACATCGGTGGCAAGTCGTATAGCTACCGCATCTACGAGGATCTCGCCACAGGCAGCATCTGCGAGCTGCGCAACTGCGTGGCCATCAACGACCGTCTCTCCACCGACCAGAGCGAGAGCGATGGCGGCAAGCGTGGTAAGTGGGGGCGTTTCGAGGTGACAGTGGCCAGCGCTGAGCAGGCCAACGACTGGAAGGCCGCACCTGAGAACTTCCTCGCCATGGACCAGCCCGAACAGCTCATCAGTGAACGCCAAGAGGACGGCACCCTGCCAGAGATTGACTATGCACACATCGACCTGGCCAAGGGTCAGAAGCTCATCGATGCTGGTGTGATGATTGCTGCCAACGCTGACAAGTATGCTGCGGCAGGGCTTGTCATTCCTGCCATCGAATATGCTGGCCAAGCCCCTGACCTCGGAGCCTATGAGACCGACTTCGTGCTCGCCGACGCCACCATGCCCGTGGAGCCTACCGTGCTGTCAGACAGCGGCCAGGAAGCAACGGCTATCGGCTTGACTGATCGCGACAACCACGAATCGTCACTCACCATCCGCACCACCCACGATGGCCTCTACATCGTAGCTGTAAAGGGTGCTACGGCTTCTGATGTCTACACCGTCACGGCTTACACCACCGACGGCCGTCGCATCGGACAGCGCACGTTCCGTGCGGCCACCGTTGTTAGTCTGCCAAGGGTTCATGGCAGCGTTGTCTTCCACGTCACTGGCCCCCAGCTCAATGCCTCACGCCAACTCGTGGTGCGTTAAGGTGCTGTAAGTGGGGACTTCATCCTATCGTGCCATCGTCGTCCCCACGTGGAGTTTGGTAAAAGCTTCACCGTGAGGGCGACGATGTCTCTTGTGATATAATTAGTGGTCGTGGAAAATAATTAGGGCAGCCGTGCGTTATTATATATGATTATGCGCATAAGAATCTTAGCAGCCATGCTCCTGCTGATACGCCTTGTATCAGCGCAGGAGTTGTCTGACCTGACCTCTCGAGCGTTCGTTAACCTGACCGCCGAGGAAGTCAGGATTGACTCCGTACTGCCCACGTTCAGCTATGCCTTCCCGCTGTCAGGGTCTTATGCAGACTCTGTCTACACCGTTTCCATCGACTACCCTGAGTTCATCGACATGTCGCCCACCGACATCAGCCGCATGCAGTGCATCATCGGCGAAGCGCCGTCGTTGCCACAACTGCCCACCATCAGCCAGACAGTTGGCGTGTCACGGCGCCAGGCATCGCTCTTGGTATCGTTCACGCCTCTGGTGCAGCGCGACGGCAAGTACCAAAAGCTTGTCAGTTTCAAGCTGACGCTCACGGCCCATCCGTCAACCAACAGTGTTCAACCTGCGACATTCAACGTTCAACGTTTACCAGCGAAGCGCGCCGGCAATGGCTCTGACAGTCTCTATGCTGAGCACTCAGTGCTGGCCTCTGGCACATGGGCAAAGATTAGCGTTCCGTCGAGTGGCGTCTACCAGCTGACCGAAGCCCTGGCACGCCAGTGTGGTTTCAGCAGCCTCTCGCGAGTGAAGATCTACGGTTATGGTGGAGCCTTGCAGCCTGAGCGTCTTAACACCGAATATCTTGCACTGACCGATGACCTGCAGGAGGTGCCTACCTGCACCATCGGCGGGCGTCGCTTGTTCTATGGCGTAGGGCCCGTCAGTTGGGAGAGTGCCACTGCTACGACGCGTGTGCGCAATCCCTACTCTAACTATGGTTACTATTTCCTGACCGAGAGCGATGGTGAGCCACTGACGACCGACAGTGCCACGTTCGTGGGGTCTTTCTACCCCTCTGTAGCCGACTACCACGCCCTCCACGAAGTCGATGACTATGCCTGGTACCATAGCGGCCGCAACCTCTATGAGAGCACGCCCATCAGCGCCGACCAGCCACGCACTTACAAGCTGGCGGGCAACGATGGCGGAGGGCGGCTCAGCGTCTACCTGACGTGCGATGGTCCCTGCGAGGTAAGCGTCACACTGAACGACTCGATTCTGGGAACCATCTCTAACTCACTGACACCAAGTAAGTACACCTCAGCCATACAGCGCCAGCAGACCTACACTGTCGACAGCCTGGTGCATGCCAACAATCAGATTCAGCTGCGACAGGCCTCCGGCTCAGCCAATGTGCGTCTCGACTACATACAGCTGACCCTCAACGAGCCACAGCCGCTGCCCGACCTGCGCTCTGCATCGCTGCCCACCCCACAGTTTGTCTACCGCATCACCAACCAGGACCACCATGCCGATGGCCCTGCCGACATGGTGATCATCATTCCCACCACACAGCACTTCGTAGCACAGGCAGAGCGACTCAAGCAGCTCCACGAATCGATGGACTCGCTGCGCGTAAGAATCGTTCCCGCCGATGAGCTGTTCAACGAGTTTGCCAGTGGCACCCCAGACGCCAATGCCTACCGTCGCTATCTGAAGATGCTTTACGACCGTGCCACGACTGAGGCCGACATGCCCCGCTATCTGCTGCTCTTCGGCGACGGTGCCTGGGACAACCGCATGGCCAGCGCCGACTGGGTTGGCCTGTCGCCCGACGACTTCCTGCTCTGCTTCGAGAGCGAGAACTCGTTCAGTGCCACCGAGAGCTACGTCTGCGACGACTTCTTCTGCATGCTCGACGAGGGCGAGGGCGTCAGCTTGACACGCAGCGACATGACCGACGTTGGTGTAGGCCGTCTCCCAGCACGTACGCTCGCCGAGGCCCAAGTGATGGTCGACAAAATTGTAAGTTACCGCAAGAATGAGAATGGTGGCGACTGGCAAAACGTTATCTGCTTCATGGGCGACGACGGCAACGACGGCGAGGGTAACATCCACATGCTCGAAGCCGACACCGTGGCCAACTACATCGTGGCTCGCAACCACCCTGATTTCAATATCAAGAAGGTCTATTGGGACGCCTACGAACGTGTCCACAGCACCACTGGCGCCCGTTTCCCAGATGCCGAGCGGCTCATCAAACAACAGATGTTCAATGGCGCACTGATCATGGACTACTGTGGCCATGGTGCCGCCTACAGCATCAGTCATGAGAAGGTGCTGCTGATTGACGACTTTGCCACGCCCACCTCGCTGCGCCTGCCATTGTGGGTAACGGCCTCATGCGACATCATGCCCTTCGACTCCAACGAGAGCAATATCGGCGAGACCGCCATGCTCAACACGAAGGGTGGTGCCATTGCCTTCTTTGGTACCACACGTACCGTCTACACTGGTGCCAACATGAACATGAACGGCGCCTTTATAAAGTATGTCCTCGGCTCTACCGATGGCCGCCCCAACACGCTGGGCGATGCCGTCCGCCTGGCTAAGAACGAACTGCGCCGTAACAACAAGGAGGAGCTGCTCGACCAGAGAAATGGCGACACGCAGCCTGTCAACAAGTTGCACTACTCGCTCCTTGGCGACCCCGCCCTGCGCCTTGCCAAACCTACCAGCCACATTGTCATCGACAGCATTAACGGTGTGTCGCCTGCCGACAAGCGGGTGACCTTAGGGGCTGGACAACTGGTCACCGTAAACGGCCATGTGGCCAACGCCGACAACTTCGACGGCGTCGTGGCACTGACAGTGAAGGGTGAGGAGTCGACCATCGTCTGCCGTAACAGCTATGCCAACTCCGGCGCTGAAGAGCCCTTTACCTTCCGCGACCGTCCCTCGACCTTCTTCAATGGTCAGGACAGTCTACGTAACGGGCATTTCTCGATGTCGTTTGTGCTACCTCGCGACATCACCTACAGGGGCGGCAAAGGCCTCATGACACTTTATGCCCTCAACAACAGCCGGACGACAGCTGCCAACGGCTCGACCACCAACTTTACGATGGGCAGCGGCGACAACCTTGCCAACGACGGTGTGGGACCCTCTATCTACTGTTGGCTCAACAGCAGCAACTTTGTCAATGGCGGCAATGTCAACGCCACGCCCTACTTCTTCGCTGAGCTCAGCGATAACGACGGCATTAACGCCGCAGGCAGCTCTGTGGGCCACAACCTCGAACTGTGTGTCGACGGACAGCTGACAACGACCTACGACCTGAACGACTATTTCCAGTTCGAATTCGGCGACTACCGCAGTGGCTCCGTGGGCTACAGCCTTCCTGAGCTGACCGAAGGTCCCCACACTCTGACCTTCCGTGCATGGGACGTGCTCAACAACTCGTCGCTGGCCGAGCTGAAGTTCAACGTCGTCAGAGGACTGTCGCCACAGTGCTTCGACGTCACCTGCACACGTAACCCTGCCACCACTGCCACCACCTTCATCGTCACCCACGACCGTACGGGCTCAACGATGGACGTCGTACTTGACATCTTCGACATGTCAGGACGTCAACTATGGCAGCATGCCGAGACGGGCGTCGCTACTGACAACACCTATTCTATCGACTGGGACCTCACGGTCGACAGTGGCAGCCGCCTGCACACAGGTGTCTACCTCTATCGCGTACGTATCACCACCGACGGCGCCACACAGGCGTCGCCCGCAAAGAAACTGATTGTTCTATAAAAAGCAAGACAACGCCAATGAAGCTACATCGACTATTGACCGCCTTGTCATTCATCCTGCTCAGCAGCGCCGTCATGGCGCAGCAGCGTTATGCCGAGCACTCCAAGTTAGCAACGGGCCGCTGGGCGAAAATCCGCGTGGCACAGACAGGCCCCTGCATGATTACCAACGACCTACTGCAGCAGGCGGGGTTCACTGACCCCTCGCGGGTACGCATCTATGGCTATGGTGGCGCCCTGCAGCCTGAAAAGCTAGACGCTGCCTACCTTAGGCAGACCGACGATCTGCCCGAGGTACGCTTCATAGCTGTCGATGGCGGCCTGCTGTTCCATGCCGTGGGACCCGTGAACTACGAGACGCCCTCGTCGACAGCGCGCATACGCAACCCCTACTCCGACTTTGGCTACTACTTCCTGACAGAGACCGAGGCCGAGACAGAAAGTTCCTCAGAGGACATGTCGGCCAGCGAGTTCCTCAGACTTGCTTACCCCCACCCCAACGACTACCACGCCCTCTACGAGGTCGACGACTATGCCTGGTACTCTGGTGGTCGCAACCTCTTCGACAAGCGGCTCTTCGGCAGTGGCTCGTCGCGCAGCTACACGCTTCAGCCCCCGTCGGCCGACTGCACCCTTTCGGTGGTGATGACCTATAACGACAACTTCGAAGCGCAGGTACTGGTCAACGGTAAAGCGGTCGGCACCATGAAGGTCAACAAGGATAAGAGTTCCAACAAGAGTGAGCCCAACGGCCATCCCTTCCCTGACGAATATGCGAAAGCCGTCACTGATACGTGGCAGTTCTACGTTGAGACGCTGACCGAGGAGACTGAGGTCACCATCACCCAGCTCTCGGGTGGCGACATCCGTCTGGACTACCTCTCACTGGTCGGCCAGGCACGTCCGTGCCACGAACCTACCGACACGTTCCAGAAAGCTGAACTGGTAGGCCCTGTGGACAATCAGGACCACCATGGCGACGAGCCCACCGACATGGTCATACTCATCCCCTCGTCACGCCATCTGCTCGCCGAGGCTGAACGCCTCAAGCAGCTCCATGAGGAGCACGACGGCCTGCGTGTGCGCATCGTTCCTGCCAACGAGCTCTACAACGAGTTCTCAAGCGGCACACCCGATGCCAACGCCTACCGCCGCTATCTGAAGATGCTCTACGACCGTGCCACAACCGATGCCGACAAGCCCCGCTTCCTGTTGCTCTTCGGCGATGGTGCCTGGGACAACCGTCTGCTGTTATCCGACTGGGTGGGGCTGTCTACCGACGACCTGCTGCTTTGCTTCGAGAGCGAGAACTCGTTCAGCATGACAAAGAGCTACGTCGCCGACGACTTCTTCACCATGCTCGACGATGATGAGGGAACCAGCCTGCTCACCAGCGACACACGCGACCTCGCCGTGGGACGCCTGCCAGCCCGTACCGCCGACGAAGCCAGCATCATGGTCGACAAGATTATCAGCTACTACAAGAACGAGTATGCCGGTGCTTGGCAGAACGTCATCTGCTTCATGGGCGACGACGGCAACAAGAACATGCACATGGAGGGGGCCGAGCAGGTGGCACAGATCATTGCGAAACAGTGCCCATCGCTCTCTCAGAAGAAGATTCACTGGGATGCCTACCAGCGCACAGCCTCATCGACAGGCCACGCCTATCCTGACGTGTCACGTCTTATTCGTCAGCAGATGGACGAGGGCGCACTGGTGATGAACTACACTGGCCACGGCGGATTAAAGAACCTGTCACACGAGTCGGCCGTCCTGCTCCCTGACTTCGAACGGCCAACGTCGCTACGCCTGCCTTTCTGGTTCACGGCTTCCTGCGACATTCTACCATTCGACGGGCATGAGGCGAACATCGGCGAATCGGCCATGCTCAACCCTAACGGCGGCGCTATCGCCTTCTATGGCACCACCCGCACCGTCTATGCTGACTACAACCTGCCCATGAACAGGGCATTCACACGACGGCTACTCGCAATCGGTGAAGACGGGCTGCCACCCACCATCGGCGAAGCCGTCTACATGGCAAAGAACGAGCTGCTCAAGAGCACTGAGAAAAAGGACCTTACTGAGAACAAGCTGCACTACACCCTTTTAGGCGACCCCGCCCTGCGCCTGGCCATGCCTCTGGAGACAGCCACCATCGACCAGATTAACGGTTCGCCACTCGCTGGAGACCAGCAGCTACAAGTGGTCGCTGGCCGCACCGTCACCGTCCGCGGCTCCATCCCTGACCATGCCGACTTCAACGGTGCCGCCACCATCACTGTCCTCGATGCCGAAGAGACCATCGTCTGCCGCATCAACAACACCACGACGGGCGACAAGCCTTCAAGCGCCTTCGAGTACAACGACCGCACGTCTACCCTTTTCCACGGCAGCGGACCTGTTGTTAACGGCGAATACCTCATCAACTTCTGCGTACCCCTCGACAATCGCTATGCCGAGACGCCCTGCCGCATCTACGTCTATGCCATCAGCGACGACAAGACGACGACAGCCAGTGGCGTCGCCGATGCCTTCACCGTCATCAGTGAGCAGATGCTGGGCGACAATCCGCAAGGGCCCGACATCAGCTGCGCTGTCAACAACGACGGTGGCCGCGTGGTGTTCCATGCCGAGGTCTACGACGACGACGGTCTCAATGTCTCAGGCTGCGGTATAGGCCACGACATGGAGCTTATCATCGACGGTTTGGTAACACAGACCTACAACCTTAACAACGCTTTCGAGTTCGACTTCGGCGACTATCGACGCGGACAGGTCACCTACACACTGCCTTCCATCAGCGCAGGAGAGCACACACTGCTGTTCCGTGCCTGGGACGTGCTTAACCACTCGTCGGTCGTCGAGATGTCCTTCACTGCGTCGAGCTATGCGCCGACAGCCATCGCCACCGTACGCAACGCCTCGAACCACGCCCCTGCTGAGATGTTCGACCTTGCTGGTCGCAAGCTGCTGACGGCTCCTTCCAGTGGCATCATCATCAGTCGCGATGCCAACGGCACCGTCAAGAAAAAGATGGTCGGCGGGCAATAATTCCCGAACTGCTAACGTTTATATACAACGATGAACAACAATAAGAGACTACTCACCGTCGCCGCCAGCTGCCTCGCAGCCATTGCCGCTACCTACGCCGACGACGACAAGCTGACAACATTCAACCCCGTGGAGCATGCCGTCATCTCACAGACGATTGCTCCCGATGCCCGCTCGGCAGGTATGGGCGATGTGGGCGCAGCCACCGACCCTGACGTCAACTCGCAGGCTTGGAACCTGGCAAAGTACCCCTTCTGCATCAGCCGCGCTGGCGTGGCACTCAACTACACCCCGTGGCTCCGCCAGCTGGTGAACGACATCGACCTGGCCTATCTCGCAGGCTACTACCGCATCGGTGAGCGTGGTGCGCTCAGCGGCTCGCTGCGCTACTTCTCGCTCGGCGAAGTCTACACCAGTGATGCCTACGACATGACGGTTCGCCCCTATGAGATGTCGCTCGATGCAGCCTACTCGATGATGCTCAGCGAGACGTTCTCGTTCGGCGTTGGCCTGCGCTGGATTTACAGCGACCTGCGCTACGACTATAGCGAGGACTCCAAACCAGCCTCTGCCTTCGCAGCCGACATTGCCATGTACTACAACAACTACGTGATGATGGGCAACCGCGAGTGCCAGTTAGGTCTGGGTGCCGTCCTTTCGAACATGGGTAGTAAGATCTCCTATTATGGCGACGAGGAGAGCCAGTTCATTCCTGCCAACCTGCGTCTGGGTGCCTCGCTGATGATTCCTGTCGACGAGTACAACCGCTTCAGCATCTCGGCCGATGCCAACAAGCTGTTGGTGCCCACCGTGCCTTTGCAGGAGGTCGACGAGACGAATAGCGACTATCAGGACCGTGTGCGTAAAGAGTACAGTGATATCGGCTCCATCAACGGCATGTTCAAGAGCTTCAGCGATGCCCCCGGTGGTTTCAAGGAGGAGCTCGAGGAGGTACAGTGGAGCGTCGGTGCCGAATATGTCTACCACGACCAGTTCTCACTGCGTGCCGGCTATCACCATGAGTCAGAGTCAAAAGGTAACCGCAAGTACTTCACCGTTGGTGGCGGCTTCCGCATGAGTGTCTTCTCGCTCGATGTGGGCTATGTCATCTCCACTGCCCAAAGCAACCCACTCGACCAGACGCTGCGCTTCACCCTGTCGTTCGACATGGATGGCATCAAGGATCTGTTCCGTAAGTAACCCACCCCCTTCCCCTCCCCAAGGGAGGGGAGTTTGATTAGAAAAGAGCAATGAAATATAAATTTGAAACAACTGACGCTTCGACTTACCAGCTATTGTTGGATAAGGCACGAGAGATGAGGAATCATCCCACCGAGGCAGAAAGCGCATTGTGGAATTATCTTTCTGGTGATAAGATGGGGGTGCACTTTCGTCGGCAACATCCCGTCTTTGGCTATATTCCCGACTTTATCGCCTTGAAGGAACAACTTATTATTGAAATAGACGGCGGCTATCATTTTGAGGGGGAGCAACCAGACGTTGATGCCCAACGCACTCAATGGCTCAATAAAGCTGGGTATCTCGTCTTACGTTTTACCAATGAAGAGGTGCTATGCGATATTGACAATGTGCTTGAACAAATCGCAGATACTTTGAACTCTATCCACATCCAACCAACTTCCGCCTCCAAGACTAACCAAGCTCCCCTCCCTTGGGGAGGGGCTGGGGGTGGGTTACGAGTTGGATTCGGATTCGACGTGCATCAGTTGGTTCCTGACCGCGAGCTGTGGATAGGGGGCATCAAGATTGAGCACACCTTAGGACTCCTCGGCCACAGCGATGCCGATGTGCTCATCCATGCCATCTGCGATGCTCTGCTCGGAGCCGCCAACATGCGCGATATTGGCTATCACTTTCCCGACACCTCCGACGAGACGCTCGGCATGGACAGCAAGATTATTCTGCGTAAGAGCATTGAACTGATTGCTACGAAAGGCTATCGGCTGGGGAATATCGATGCAACCATCTGTGCCGAACGGCCCAAGATGAATCCACACATCCCTGAGATGCAACGCGTCATGGCCGATGTCATCGGCTGCGACCCCGATCAGATTTCCATCAAAGCCACTACCACAGAGCGGCTGGGCTTCACTGGTCGGCAGGAGGGCATTGCTGCCTACGCCACAGTCTTATTAGAGAAGCAGGACACTCCCAACAACTCCTAACTCCTAACTCCCTTGCGTCGCATCATTCACGTCGACATGGATCAGTTCTTTGCGGCCGTGGAACAGCGCGACCATCCAGAACTGTGCGGACTCCCCATTGCGGTAGGAAATGATGCGCCACGTGGTGTTGTCTCAACGGCGAGCTACGAGGCCCGCAAGTTCGGTGTTCATTCGGCACAGTCCATCGTGACTGCCAAGCGTCTCTGCCCCAGCCTGATCATTGTCGAGCCACACTTCCATCGCTATAAGGAGGTGTCAGGGCAGATCCGCCAGATATTCCAAGACTACACCGACCTCATCGAACCGCTCTCCCTCGACGAAGCTTTCCTTGATGTCACTGACAACAAGCGGGGATACACCCTCGGCGTCGACTGCGCCAAGGAGATCAAGCAGCGCATCAAGACCGAGACTGGCCTCACAGCCTCTGCTGGTGTCAGCTACTGCAAGTTCCTAGCGAAGATTGCCTCCGACTACCGCAAGCCCGACGGGCTCTGTGTCATACACCCTGAACGGGCACTCGACTTCATTGGTCAGCTGCGTGTGGAGCGCATCTGGGGCGTCGGCGAGAAGACAGCACAGCACATGCACCGCATGGGCATCTTCACAGGTGCCGACCTGCGGCGCGTATCACTCAACCACCTGACGGAAGAGTTTGGCAAGATGGGGCGTGTGTTCTACGACTTCGCGCGGGGTGTAGACGACCGTCCCGTTGTCTCTGAGTGGGAACGCAAGTCCGTGAGCTGCGAACAGACCTTTGCCACTGACATCTACAAGCCAGCACAGGTGACCATCGAGCTCTACAACACCGTCCTCGAGCTGGAGCGGCGTATCGCCAAGAGCCAGTTTGAAGGGCGCACGCTGACACTCAAGGTTAAGTTCAGCGACTTCACGCAAATCACCCGCAGCCTTACTCAGCCGGACATTCTGAGCACTAAGGTCCAGATTCTTCCCCTCGCCAAACAGCTTCTTGCCCAGGTCACCATCGACCGTGCGCACCCCATCCGCCTCCTTGGCCTTGGCGTCTCAGGGCATCCGCGCTCTACTGTTCTTCAGGATTTCCCTCTTCCCGAAACGCCCCGCTACACCCAGCTCGAACTCCAGTTCCTGCCGTGGTAAAGCGTTCGAGATGCTTGGATGTGCGGGGGTGGGTTACTTACGTTTAGGTTTGAGGTGTTTGGAGGGTGAGAACGACGAATTGCAACAAAAAAAGCATGAAATGCTTGGCTGATTGGCATTTTTTATGTAATTTTGCAGTCGAACTTCAAATTTGCATAAAATGGAAGGAAACTATATAGACAGAGACATTACAAGCGTGGTGCTGGAAGCGGCCGACTATTTTCCTGTAGTGTGCATTACAGGACCGAGACAATCGGGCAAGACAACCCTCATCCGTCATCTCTTTCCCAATTATGTCAGGTATTCTTTGGAAAATCTTGACGTAAGGAACTATGCAAAGAACGATCCTGTGTCATTCCTGAATCAGACAGAGGACGGCATGGTGCTCGACGAAGTACACCGTGTGCCAGAACTGCTGTCTTACATCCAAGGTATAGTGGACGACCATCCTCACCGCAGATTTATCTTGAGCGGTAGTTCCAATTTTATGCTCATACGCAGTGTCTCGCAGTCACTTGCGGGCCGTGTGGGGCTATTCGACCTGCTACCGATGTCGTTAAGTGAAACAGTTGGGCTTACTGAAGCAAAAAGCCTCAACGAATTACTTTTCGAAGGTCTCTACCCTGCCATCTGTGCCAAGAAAAATGTTGCGCACCTCTACTATCCAGCTTACGTGAGAACCTATCTCGATCGGGATGTGCGTGAGCTTATTAACGTGAAAGACCTCCTACAGTTCAACACCTTCTTGAGGCTATGTGCCGGCAGGATAGGTAGCCTTTTCAACGCTTCTGAGCTGGCGGCAGAGGTTGGTGTTTCCCCACATACCATCATGGCATGGCTGTCGGTGCTTGAGGCATCCTATGTCGTGACCCTGCTCCGTCCCTATTCAGCCAATACTACTAAACGGTTAGTGAAGACACCAAAACTCTATTTCTGCGACACAGGACTTGCGTGCTACTTGCTAGGCATAGAGAGTCCTGAGCAGCTGGCACGCGACAAAATGCGCGGACACCTTTTTGAAAACCTTATCGTAATGGAAGCTCTGAAATGGCAGTTCAATCGTGGAAAACTTGCCAGCCTCTATTTCTATCGCGACTCTAACAAGAACGAGATCGACTTACTGATGGGCGAAAGTGGTAAGATGAATGGTATTGAAATAAAATCGTCCATGACCTACCATACCGATTTCTCTAAACAGCTCAGTCAAATGGACACCCTCATCGACACCCCAATAGGCAAGCGAGCTGTTGTATATGCTGGGGAGTTAGAGAACAAAACGGCCAGTGTGATGTTACTCAACTATAAGCACTTTGATTATCTGCTTGGTTGATTACCTAACTACAGGAACGAATGGGCTAAGCGAAAGCAGATTCCCAGCACGAGGCCGTTGCACTCACCATTCCAGTCCATGACCACGACCTTCTGCGTGAACTCGTAAAAAGGTTCGGCTGGGCATGCGTGTTTTAGCCTATCGCAAGCCATGCACTCGTAAGGAAAGTGGGAGTTTTCCGTAAGCAAACTCCCACTTTCCTTCCTGTAAGCTCCAACTTTGCTGCTTTCAAAGTCGGGGCTTTCTTTCTAACAACAATTTAGTTAGCTATACCTGCCATGATATTTTCTATATTATTAAAAACGAATTGGAGCCATTGAAGAAAGCCATCGCCTACTTCAAGGGACAGTTGTTCAGAAAGGAAGCAGAAACTTCATCTACTGATGACATATCCATTGAATAATGTTTAAACCCAAAAACCAAGGACACATGACGTAGAACAAAACGACTAGAACGTAAGACATATTGAGATAGAGTGTTTACGCTTATGGCTTTAGTTCGATAACAACCACCATTTTGTGGTTTTCTCAAAATAATCTCCGAATCGCTTGGCGGTTCGGATTTTCTTTTGTAACTTTGCACCCGACAAAGGCGTTTAACGGACACATAGTTTGAAGCGATACAGACATATTCATAAACGAAAGGAAGGTTATGCCAGACAGAGCACAGACTATTGAAACACTAAAATCCACCCAAGAGTATCTTAATGAGCACTTCGGGGTAAATTCGATGCTCCTTTTCGGTTCTTTTGCAAGAAACGAGCAAAAGGAGGATAGCGACGTGGATGTTTTTGTCGATACTCAGACCCCAAACCCATTCTTGTTGATGGAGGCCAGAGACTATCTTTCAACAATTGTTAATCGTCCTGTTGACATCATACGCAATCACAAGAATCTCAATCCACGGCTAAGGAGAAGAATAGAAAAAGATGGAATCACTGTCTTCTGAGAATAGAGACTTGGCCCTTGACATTCTGTGTGACATTCAGTCGGCCATAGAGAAACTACAGGAGCGAACCAAGAATATCCACAGTGTTGACGATTTCCTCGGTTCTTCTGAAGGCATGATATTGTTAGATGCCACCTGCATGTTGCTGATTGCTATAGGAGAAAGCCTCAAGAATCTAGACAAAATCACCAACGGAGAGTTACTTCCCACATACCCATCTGTTCCCTGGAAACAAGTAAAGGGTCTTAGAGACATCATCTCCCATCACTACTTCGATGTTGATGCAGACCAGATCCTATGGATAGTGACTAACGAAATCGCCCCATTGCATAAGGCTATCGACCATTTCATAGATGAGTTGAATGATCATGTCAAACCCTAAAAACAAAAACGATGATGTAGAAAAGAACTGAGAACGTAAAGACATATTGAGATAGAGTGTTTACTCTTACTAGCTGAAGGACTCAGAAATCGCCAATTTGAAAGTCCTAACTAATCGTTAAATGTAAGATGTGAATACTCGCACCTGTATAGGTGTGGGTTATTCCATTTGTGCGATTAGTAGGTGTTTGGCGATACCTTGGGACCTTGCAAACGGAGACGGCTTGCACCTATACTTTTTGTGTCCACGCTAATTGATAACATGTCTAATCAAAAACCAAATAACTATATGAAACGTCAAAAACTAACATTTTTAATCACTATACTCATTAGTATGGTTGGGGCAAAAGCATTTTCCTATGATGCCCAAATAGATGGTATTTATTACAATTTTTCGGGAACGGAGGCAACAGTAACTTATTACGACTTTTATGCCAGTGGTAACAAAAATGCATATACTGGAAACGTGGTTATCCCCGAATCTGTTACCTATGACAAAAAAAGTTATAATGTGACGAGTATTGGGCAAAGGGCATTCCAAAACTGTACTAATTTGAATTCTGTGACCATTCCTTCGAGTGTTACAAGTATATATCGGGACAATCCTTTTCAAAGTTGTACAAGTTTGACATCAATAGTTGTTGAGGAAGGAAACTGCAAATATGATTCCAGAAACAACTGTAATGCTATTATTGAGTCAGCGACTAATTCATTGATTGCTGGATGTATGAATACAATTATCCCAAGTAGCGTGACGAGTATAGGTCAGTATGCTTTCTATGGTAGCGGATTGACTTCTATGACTATTCCTTCAAGTGTAGCGAGTATAGACGAATACTCTTTTGGAGACAATAAGTCTTTACACTCCCTGACTATTGGCAATGGGGTTACGAGCATAGGAAAAGGAGCTTTTTCTGGATGCAGTGGATTAACATCATTGACCATTGGCTGTGGAGTGACGAACATAGGCGACTTTGCCTTCAATGGCTGTAGCGGTCTAACCACTCTGACCATCCCCAATAGTGTAACTTCTATAGGGGAATATAACCAAGAAATCAAGGGTGTGACGAACGTGGAGATTATTCCCGTAAGTGCCTGAAAGACTGCTGATTTTATGTATTCCATGTTTCGATGGGCAGGAATGCATATTGTGAAATATGACCATCGTTCCGTTACC
>JAFPZD010000108.1 GCA_017417465.1 Prevotella sp.
CATGCCACGCACGTTGTTATACAGCACGGGATTCTCCAGATAGCGCTCAGCCATCATTTTTGCACGTAGCGGGTCGCCCGCCATGATTACTGTCTCGGCTATTTCGCCGCGTTTTGCCCCGATGTGCGGGGTAGGTGTATTGTCTGCCATCTTGTTATGATATTGATTCAAGTTTTTGACTTTTGTTTTATTTTATTTCCTTAACGCTGCAAAGATAGTGAAAACCACTCGCAACTCCAAATATTTTTACAGAAAAACGATTGAGTTACTCCACACCGACCACCTGTTGCAGACGAATATCATCGCTGCTGGCACCAATCATGATGCGAAAATCACCAGTCTCGAAGACGGTTTGCATCTTGGCATTGACGATGGAGAGGTCGTCGCGCGTCAGTTTGAACTCCACGTGACGGGTCTCACCCTTCGGAATCATCACACGGCGGAAAGCCTTCAGCTGCTTCAACGGCTGCACCGTCGATGCCACTTCGTCGTGAATGTATAGCTGCACCACTTCCTCGCCATCCATCTGACCTGTGTTGGTGACGTCGCAGGCAACGGTCACATCAGCCCCAAGTGAGTGAGTCGTCAGATTGCTATATTTAAATGTGGTGTAGCTCAGGCCGTAGCCGAAAGGATAGAGGGGACGGGCCGACATCTCGATATAATCGTGAGGACGAGGGGCACGCTTGTTATAGTACACGGGCAGCTGACCGACGTTGGCAGGTACCGAGACGGGCAGTCGGCCAGCAGGATTGTAGTCGCCGAAGAGCACATCGGCAATGGCTGTACCACCTTCCTGACCAGGATAGTAAGCAGTGAGCAGGGCGTCAGCATTCTCTGCAGCCCAGGTCTTATCGAGCGGACGGCCTTCGATGTAGACCACCACGAGTGGCTTGCCTGTTTTCTTCAGTTCCTTCAGTAGTAGTTCTTGATAGCCCAGCAGCGAGAGCGTGGCACGGTCGAAACCTTCACCGCAGTCCATATCAGAGAGCGTCTTGGCATCGGTCACGGCAGCACCGGTTTCTTTGTAGCTTGTCTTGAAGTCGCGGGCACTCGAACCACCCACCACCGCTACGACGACATCTGCTGTGCGAGCTGCTGCTACAGCCTCAGCGATGTTGTTCTCCGTCGTATCGCGAACAGCGCAACCCTTGAAGTAGTCAACAGTTACTTTGTTACTTTGTTCCCTTGTTACTTTGTCTTTGATGGCTTCGAGAACAGTCTGGATATTATCATCATCCTGGGGAGCCGTGTAGTCGCCCAACTGGTTGTATTGATTGTCGGCATTCGGTCCGACAACGAGAATCTTCTTTGTAGCGTTCCCGGAGAGGGGCAGCACACCATTGTTTTTCAATAATGTGATGCTGGCGCGTGCTGCATCAAGTGCCACCTGTTTGTTCTCCGTCGTGCGAACCGCCACAGTGGCTTTGGTGTCGACATACGGATTGTCGAACAGTCCCATCTCGAACTTCAAACGCAGGATGCGCTCACAAGCACGGTCTATATATTCCTCACTGACCAGTCCCTTGTGTACCGCATCCACCAGTTTTCCATAGGCATTAGCACCCAGGTCGGCATCAACACCAGCCTTGAGTGCCATCACACCAGCCTCCTGCGGGTCGCGGGCCACATGCATCTGTGCTATGCCATCGATGCTGAAGAGGTCGCTCACCACGAATCCACGGAATCCCCACTGGTCGTGCAGCACATCGGTCAGCAGGTAATCGTTGCTCGTACAGGGAATGCCATCGCACGAGTTATAGCTGGTCATCACCGATAGCGCTCCTGCCTCAATCGCCTTTTTGAAGGGCGGCAGGAAGTGCTGGTGCAACTCCATTGGGCCAAGCACGGTTTGGTTACCGTTCTGGCCTCCTTCCGTTGTGCCATAGGCGATGAAGTGTTTCAACGTGGCGAGTGTGGAGTAAGGTTTCGAGAGGTCACCACCACCGACACCACGCACCATCGCGGCACCCAGCTCACCCGTGAGCACAGGGTCCTCGCCATACGACTCTTCCACTCGTGACCAACGGGGATCGCGCGAGAGGTCGAGCACGGGGCCATAGCTGATGTGGCCACCCTGCAGGCGTATCTCCTTACCGATGACGTTGCCTACACGCTCCAGCAGTTCTGGCGACCATGTGGCAGCCAGTCCGAAACCTGTCGGAAACACCGTGGTGCCAATCGCCATGTGGCCATGCGGGGCCTCCTCAGCCAAGAACAAGGGAATGCCCAACCGCGTGTTCTCCTTCACATACTTCTGCAGTGCATTGCCCGCCATCGCTGCCAACTCGGGAGTGAGTCCGTTCTCGAGCGATTTCTGTGTCCACGGATCGGCACGGAACGTTCCCCAAAGCATCCCGATATTACCCTCGGC
>JAFPZD010000109.1 GCA_017417465.1 Prevotella sp.
GATTGGCCAAAGTTTTTGCCATTTAATTAATGTCGAGTGAGTAATCCCCCATTTGCGGGCGGTAAAATGTTTTGACTTCCCACTACTGTAGTAGTCACTTAACACTTGAAGCTTGAAATTGTCATCATGCTTCATTTGATCATCATTTGTCATAACTCGTTACTTTAGTTATGGCGAAAACAGTGTCAAGCGATTTCCGTATAAGACATGTTCTTGTGGTTGGGGCTAAACACACGTCACACTGTATATAGTTGTCGAAACTAAAAGCCGTCTCAGCGTAAGTTTTTCGATGGTTTTCTGCGTAATATTTGTTAATTACCGATTTTTAATATCACAATATCACCACTAATATCACACTTTAACCTGTTGTGATACAATGCTATACGTCGTGTGTGATGTTAGTGATATTACTTTTTTAAAAAACTATAGATGTATAGCAAATGTGGCCTTAAAGCTCTTCAAGCTTTTCGTAACAAGTCATTTCGCAGCTGCTGAAATGTTGACAAACCACGGTATGTGAAAAAGCTTGTAGGGTGGTGGAACGGACAAGTAAATACGAAAAGAGGTGAACACCTCTGATGAGTGTTCACCTCCTGATCGATGGTGTTGTTAGCAATGTTGTGTTACTTCCAACACGGGGGTGGCGGCAATTAGTTCTCGATGCCAGCCATGATGTTCGTGATGGCCACGATGTCGCCGATGCCGACCTGGCCGTCGCCGTTGACATCTGCATCTTCCTTACTGATGGACAGGTCGCCAGCCATGACGTTGGTGATGGCAACGATGTCGCCGATGCCTACCTGGCCGTCGTGGTTGACGTCACCCCTCAGTGAAGCGGATTGGGTAGCGGCGGTTGCTTCGCCCAGACCACCCCTCTCGTTAGCGGCACGCACGGCCCACTTGGCTGCTGGGTCATCGACGGTGTAGGAAGGCTCGAGTGTGAAGTCAACGACCTTTCCGTCCTTCACGATGGCGTAGAGCAGGGCGTATTTACTGTCGGTCCAGGTGAGCTTGTTTCCTGCCAGCTCAACGTTCTGCGGGGCGGGTGCCTGCTCGGTAGCGAGCGTGGGATCCCATTCGCCGAACATGTTGTGCATATTGCCAATCTCAAGAGCCTCGTCAGCGGTGAGGATAGGATTGTTGGGGTTCTTGTTTATCTTACCCAGTGATGTAGCGCGGTGGCTCAGGTCGATGACCGAGCCGTTGGCTGTCATCGAGTTGTACTCAGCCATGCGGGTGCAGCCATCATCGCTCATTTCGGCCCAGCCTTCGGCACGAGGCACTGCTTCCATCTTCGTGTCGATGTAGTAGACCTCTGCGCCCTTTGTCCAGGGACGTCCCAGGTAGTAGTTGCCGTCTACCCTTGAGTTCTCACCCTTGATGGTACAGTCCTTGAAGACGTAGCCGTATTTCACGTTGTCGCGGGGCACAGCGATGTAGCCGCCGTCCTGACACATCTGCAGGGTGACGCCATTGTAGAACACGTCGCCAGAGCCGCAGAGGAAGTCGGTGCGACCACGCAGCAGACCACCTTCGAAGTAGTAGAAGTTGCGGGTGTTGTCAGAGACGTAGGTGTCCTGGTAAGCCCAGAGGGTGACGTTCTTGCAGATGGTGCGGTTGCCACCATCGACGAGTACGACGTTACGACCAGTTGCGTCGGCCGTGTTCGAATAGAACTTGATGTCCTGGAAGTAGGTGTCAGTACAGCCACTCTGCAGATAGAGCACGCCACTGGTGCGGATGCCCTCCAGCGGGTTGGCCTGTCCGTTGTTGCCAGCATCGGGGTTGTTGGAGAGTGCATTAGGCATCTCGTTGGTAATGCTGGTGTTGGCAGGATCTTCACCGATGAAGGAGACGTTGGGTGAGTTGAAGTAGGTCTTCGGGTCGGCATATTGATTGCCGTCGTTGCCGTCGACCTTAGCATTCTGGTTGGCGGGGATGATGTAGTCACCCTGCTTCACGAAGATGCGGTAGCGCACCTGGTTGTCAGCGCGGGCTGCAGCGGCGGCGAGGGCATCCTTGAAGGTACCGTCGTCGGGCACTACGAAGTCGTAAAGCTTCTTATCGACTGTGGGACGTTCCATGGTGGTGAAGCTGAAGGCGATGGGTTCAGCGAGGTAGTTGTCGGTGAGGTCAGACACGGTCTTTCCGGCGAGTGCGAAGTTGTACTGTGTGGCGTACTCGAGGCCCTTGTACTCGAAGGAGATGGTCTTGCCGCTGACGACGCCCGGCGTCGGGTTCTGGGTGATGCTCTTGATGAGCGAGTTGTTGATGTAGGCAACGGCACCGTCGGCCAGCTTCACGCGCTCGTCGAAGGTGAGGATGATCTTACCCGAGGCAGAGACGCCCGTAGTGCCGTCGGCAGGTACCGTCGAGACAAGGACGGGTGCTACGCCGTCGTCGACAATCTTAGGTGTGCCAGTGATGAAGAACATGGCCAGCGTGTTGCCGTCGTTTTTCGACGAGGAACCGTCGACTTTAGAACTCTTGTCGGCAATCATGCGGATGAAGAGCAGCTGTGCATTGTTACAATCATCAGGAAGCTGCTTGCTGAACGAGGCGGCCGTCTTTGCGCCGGTCATCGTGATGCTGCCCACGTTCTTCCAGGCGTCGCCGTCGAGTGAGTATTCGACGTTATAGGTCTGGTAAGCATTGTAGTTGTAGAGCATCTGGAACTGCACGTTGATGTCGGTGAAGGCCTGAGCATTGATACTGGTCTGCCAGTGCCAGTGACCCACGTCGCCTTCCGTCTCGCCCGTTCGCCAGTTGACGGCTGCGCCAGCAAAGCTTTCGTAGCCATTGGCAGCCTCGGTCGACTTGTCGAGCCAGCCGCTGGTGGCGCCCGTCTCGGTGTTGACCAGCGTCAGGGCAGCTGCCGTGTTGTCCTCGGAGGCGAAGTCAGCCTTACGGCCACTGCCGCCAGCCTTGTAGAAGTCCCATCCGGCGATAATGTCGGCCTCGACGTAGTAGGCTGTCAGTTCGACGTCGGCGTTCATCTGGATGAGCTTCGATGAGCTGGTGTCGCCATCGCTCCAGTTGTTGAAGGTGACAAAGCCTTCGTACTGGTTGGCCTGCAACTGCACGGCCTGACCAGCTTCGTACATCATCTTTCCGTCGACCACGGTGGGTGCGGGATTGATAGTCACCATGTAGTCGTTGGTGCCGTCGACGGTAAGTGCGAGCGCGTAGGTTTCAACCTTCTTGAAGTTGGCTGTCAGCACATCGTCGGCATTGACGGTGTAGACAAACTTGGCTTCGTTAGAGACCTCCTCGCCGGCCAGGTTGGTCCAGTTGACGAAATCGTAGCCGAAAGTCTCCTCGGCGGTAACAATGACGTCGCTGCCCTCCTCGTAACTGTCGGCAACGGGGTAGAGCGTAACCTTGCCGCCCTCGGCAGGCGATGCCACAGCGGAGAGAGTGTAGGTGTTGACCTCGATGGCCTCGCCATTGACGGTGCCGCTGATGGTGACCTTACCGATACAAATGTTCTTGTTGTTGGCGCAGTCGGAGATGTAGAAGCGGAAGGTGAAGTCGTTGACAGCATCGGCAGTCAGCTCGTGGGTGTGCATGAGCACGGCGGTGCCAGTGCCACCATACTCAGGGGTTCCGTTGGCGCCGCTGTTGCGCAGCAGGTCGGGCTTCGGGTCAATCTTGGTAATGGTACTCTCCACGCCGTCGAGGGTGTAGCTCCATGAGTAGGTAGCGTTGTCGGTGCCAACCTTCACGGCCGCATAGCTGACGCTGGTGGGCTTGAAGGTGACGCCAGCCTTTGGCTTTACGCGATACTCAATCATGACGCCCTCCACACAGCCCGAATTGCTGGTCTTCGGCGTGTACTTCATCATTTCGGTTTCGAAGTAGGTAGCCGTAGCAATGGTGAGTCCAGAACCGGCACTCACGGAGGCGATTGAGATGGCGTCGGCAATGTCGGCGCTGACGGTGCCGCTCTGCTCGTTGCCAAGATTCCACTTGATGGTGCCGTCGACGTTGTCGAAGGCCGTTCCACCACCGCCCTGGCTCTGCTTCGGCTTCTGAACCACTTGGACGGTGTAGATGTAGTTGTTGCCTTCGGTGGCCGTCACTTCTACGTAGCCCTGAACAACCTCGATGCTGGTTGCAGTGTGGCTGACTGTGGAGTTCTCGCCATTCTCGTCGCCACCTACGGCGAAGTGGCAATAGCCGGGATAGCCCTCGACGGTGACGACGTCCTCAGTCGAGACAACAGGCACTTGCAGGATAGTGCCGGGATTCATTTGGGCGTTGTTACGGCCCACACAGTAGAGCTTGCCGGCAGTGGCATCGACGTGCATGACGATGCCCTCAACCGTCGAGGGGATGTCGGCTTCGACGCCCTGATAGCTAGTTGCTTCCTGAATGCCTGCGGGCAGGTCGTTCTTGAAGTCCCAGACGGCAGTGATGTCGTCGGCGAAGGTCGGACTGGCGCTGAGCAGTGCCAGCAGCATGACCATGATAGATTTTGTTAGTCGTTTGTAGTTCATAAAGGTTTTATTTGGGGTTTATGTTTTTAACAAGAGAGGAATGGAACTACTCGGCTTCGATGCCAGCCATGATGTTGGTGATGGCTACGATGTCGCCGATGCCGATGTCACCGTCGTGATTGACGTCAGCGCGGTTGAGGGCCTCCTCGTCAAGAATGTCGCCGGCCATGATGTTGGTGATGGCGACAATGTCGCCTATGCCCACTTGGCCGTCTAAATTAACGTCGCCTACCAACACGAGCGTGCCACGGTAGCCTTCCAGACCGATGACGAGCACCATCTGCTTGCCCATGGGCGTGAAGGTGATGGTGCCAGTGGCAGCGGGGGTGAACGTGATGGCGTAGCTGACCTGCTCACGCGATTTGGGGAAGGGAAACTCGGTGGATTCGTAAGTGACACCGTTGACCTCGCCAAGCCAGGCATCTTCGGTGGTGTAGTTGTCGTAGCCGGTGAAGGTGGCTTTCGTGATGCTCACTTTTTCGGGCAGTACGATGGTGTACTGTACGCCGGCCGAGTACTTGATGCCGTTGTTGTTACCCGTGGCGTAGCTTTTACTCTTGGTGTTGGTGATAGTGTAGCCGCCATTAAAGCCATAGCTGCTGGAAGAGTTGTCACCGTTGTTGGTCGCTGCCGAGAGGGTGACGTTCACGTCTTGCGACTCCTCGATGGAGGGAGGGTTGACGGCATTCACCAGGATGTCGTCCTCATTGTAAAAAGGGGGGAAGTAGTCGGCGACGGCATCGTCGGTCTTCTTGTTCTCGTTGATCATGATGTGCTGCACGAGCGAGTTGCAGTAGACCTCGATGTTCGTGTAGTACTCCGCGGGGTCGAGGGTCGTGGCGCGAGCGTCACTGGCAAGGTTCGGATTCAGACCGTTGGCGGTCTCCCAGTCGTCGGGGATTCCGTCCTTGTCGGTGTCGAAGCCTGTGGGACGGCTGCCCGTGCCGAAGTTAGCCTCGGTGTAACCCTTCACGTCGCTGACGAGGTCGATGCGGCCCGACTTACCCGTGACTGAGCCCTTGTAGGTAGCTGTACCATTCCGGGTCTCATTGACGTAGCGTAAGTCAACATCGTCGCGATTTAGCGAAGCACCGGCGTAGGCAAGCACCTGCTCGTAGGCATTGGCAGCATCGTGGGTGGTCACTTCGCCCTTTGGAGCCGGTTCGTCGAGGCGGATGCGCACATAGTCAGTAGAGCCGTAGGTGAGGTAGTCGACGTTAGCGCCGTTGTAGTGGTTGGGATCCTTGGAGTAGTGGTCGCCATCGCGGGTGAGAGTACCATCGTCGTATGTGACCTCGTTCCAGGAGGCTGCATGACCGTCGATAGTGTTGCCATCGAGGAAGTAGCGGCTGGTCATGCCCCAGTATTTGGGGTAGCCTTCGCTGTTGCCCTCGGCACCGACGGTGACCTGCGTGAGCTTGGTAGTCGAGGCGGCAGGACCGCTCTTGTAGTAGTTGTTCACCATGTTCACCTGACCGCCGCCTGGGCCACCGTAGCAGCCGTTGCCACAGTTGTAGATGACGCAGTTACGGAAGTCGACGTTTTCGGATTGCACAGCGTTCTCCCACTTGTAGTCGTTGTAGAGCAGGTTCGAGGTGTAGCCCGTCCAGTCGTAGCGCGCACCGTTGAAGCGCGGCGAGCGGTTGTTGACGTGGAGAATCAGGTTGTGGTGGAACGAAGCGAGCTTGCCGCCCCAGATGCCGCCGTAGCCGTGAGCGCCCTTGCCGTGCCCGGCGTTATTGAGACTCTCGCCGATGGTACACCACTGCATGGTGAAGTTGTTGTTGTCGTAGAACGATGCCACCTCGTCAATCGACCACGACAGCGAGCAGTGGTCGATCATGATGCCCGTGAAGTGGCGGGCTGTGGAGGCATCGGCACCATCGCTGACATTCTTTTCCTGTCCACGACGGAAGCGCAGAAAGCGGATGATGATGTTGTTGCCGTTAGGGTTGACGGTGTAGTAGCGCAGGGTGATACCTGGTGCGGGTGCCGTCTGTCCCATGATGGTGGTGTTGGCGCCAATGTTGAGGTTGCTCTTCAAGGCAATGACGCCACCGACGTCGAAGACCACAATCTTCTTATCAGAACCGTTGACTGCCGCACGTAACGAGCCCGTGCCCGAGTCGTTGAGATTGGTGACGTGGCGAATCACACCGCCGCGTCCGCCTGTGACGTAGCGTCCGTGGCCTTCAGCGCCAGGGAAGGCGGGAACTTGTGCACTGGCGTGGCCGATTAAAAATGAAAGATGAAAGATGAAAAATGCTATCAGCACCATCCATCTGTTGCTCATCGTTCTTGGTAATACACTTTTTCTCTCTCTTTTCATGTTTGTTATTTTGTTGGTTATTTTCATTCTTAACTATTCACTATTCACTATCCACTAACTCTCCTTCGGGGAGGTCGGGTGGGGTTTTTACTGCATGCGCTGTAGCCCCTCCCAGCGGACGTTCCATGTGCCATCCTGCGGGAAACCGGGGTTGTATGGCGTGGAGCAACCGTCCCAGCCAGCGCACATCATAGCCACGGCGGTGAGCAGCGCTCCGTTGCCGGGCAGGTAGAGGCGCAGACGGTCGGCCGTCTGGAAGTTGTGGCCGTTCTTCAGATAGGTGTTCTTCTGCGTGTCGATGAGCAGGGCCTGCAGGGCGGTCTCAGGCTTGCCAAGGCGTGCGGCAGCCATGGCTGTCATGCCGTAGTCCCAGCCCCAGGTGGTCGGCCAGTTCCAGTTCTGCATCACCCAGTCGAGGGTTTTGTTTGTTGCGATAACATCGCAACATACGGGACAGCGGGTGGCATCGCCACTGACGGGACGGGTGTCGCAACAAACGGGACAAGAGGGCAGAAGGCCGAATGCACCAAGCACGGCGGGATGGTCGTTGCGGCACTTCTCGTCGAAGGTTTCCGTGCTGACAACTGGCGGGGCGCCAGCAGCCACGGCATCGAAAGGATCGAAGGACTTTAGTCCAGTGGTCTTCCCTTTGGGTAGGCCAGCGGTATAGATACCGTCACGTTGGGGAAGCGTTGAGAGGTTCTTGGCGATGTTATCCCATGCCGCGTTGCGGGGCAGTCCTTGGCGTTCGCGCCACAGGTTGGCCACGCTGAGACCGTAGTGCCAGTAGGCCAACTCGAAGGGATGGTTATAGCTGAAGTCCTTCGACATCGACTCCTGCATGGCTGTTGCACCCTGCAGGAAGTATCGTTTCGACTTATTGTCGTAGCTCACAAAGTCGGCCATGAATGCGGCCGTCTCCTCCACCTGCTTGGCGTACTTCTTCAGCGTCTCGTTGGTGGGGTTGGCACGATAGAGCTCTTCGGCCATATAAATATAATGTGGTTGCTGCCAGATGAGGAACGAGCCGGTGTTCGATGGGGCCTCGCCTGCCCATGGGTCGGTCATCTTCATCCAACGGATGCCCTTGAAGCCTTGGCGCTCAGCAATCTTTTGGGCCACAGGATAGGCCACACGGTTGTACCAGTCCATGACTGTGCTCACCACCTGCGGCCGACCCCACAGGGCAAAGTCGACCATGTGCCACCAGGTCATCTCAAGGTGGGGACGTCCGAACCACGAGTTGTAGGTGAGGCCTGTCTCCTGTGGCGGCATGTTGTTGGCACAGTTCACCTGCGTGAGGTATTGCGAGAGTACCACGCGTCGCTCCAGCTCCTTGGCACGCGGGTCGGTGCACGCCGAGAAGTCGACGATGGCGCCTTGCTGCCACCAGCGGTTCCAGGCTTTAAGTACCGATTTCAGGGATTGCTCGTAAATGAATGAAGCCCTCACTTCGACCTCCGTGGGCGCTGCAATCGCGTATTCAGCCTTGAAAGTCAACACGTCGGCAGTAGTGTGTAGCTCGAAGTGGTGACGGTCGCACTCGTTGAGCGCGGCATCGCCCTGCCACGTCAGCGTGAGGTAGTAACGGGTGATGTCAAGCGTGTGCTCGATGACTGCCGAATGGTCGCTGGAGGCGATGATGCGCGACGTGTGGCTTTCGGGCTTCGTCCAGTCGGCAGCATCGTCGGCATGCTTGCCCGTAGGGTAGGGCAGCCGGATGCTCACACGGGCACGTCCGTCGTTCAGCAACGGGGATTTGATGCGATAGACAACGGCATCTCTGTCCTGCAAGGCAGCCGTGGTGACGTCGACCGTTTGGCCGTCGGCCTTATACTGTGACTCTATCACGCCGTCGTAGAGCTTTAGCTCCTGGCGGATATCGGTGATGTCGGCAAGGCTGACGGGCTGGCCATCGGCCTTCTGCATCTGCAAACCAATGACGCCGAGGTTCAGACGGTGGGGATTCACGCGGAAGTACTCGGTGGCCTTCACCTTTCGAGCGTCGTCGCCCTTGGCGGCCTTATACTCCACGGCATAGGTCTCAGGGTGTCCGTGTCCCAGGTCGAAAGCCTTCTCGCTGTCTTCCGGGGTCAGATTGTTGGTGTTTTCGAACTTATGCCATCCCCAGTCGGACATGGCTGTCAGGGGCACACCTGCCCCATACTCAAAAGGGAACGACTGCAGACCTGTGACATCGACGGTCGTGGCGAAATGGCCATTGCCTACAGTTAACGATGCCAGCGGGTCGGCCTCAGTGATGACGGGGTTGTTGCGTGAGACGACGGCCAGACGGTCGATGGGCTGACCAATGTTGCTCGTGTCGTAGCCCAGCTGTTCCATCTCGAGCGAGGCCCAGATGAACGGTCCTACACCCTTAGCGTCGTTGTCGCGAATGGGTTCCGAGAGGTAGTAGTCGTAGCCACCGTCACGCCGGCGGTTCTCCTTGACGCTGCCTTTTGGGTTCACCTGCTTCATGGCAGCCACCACCTCGTCGGTAGCAGCGGGGCCAAGGCCTGCCACTGAGCAGCAGTTGGTCAGCGAGATGGTCTTATCGTCGTTCACGCGAATGAAGTTGTTGATGATGCCACGGTAGGCACGAATGCCGGCATCGCGATACTTCGTTCCCACGTAGCCCTTGCGGTAGGCCTTCAGCAGCACGTAGGTGAACATGGCCGAGCAGGTGCTCTCAAGATAGTTGCCCTCACGTCCGGGCGAGTCCATCACTTGGTACCACACGCCCGATGACTTGTCCTGCCACTTCAGCACGGCGTCAAGGTCCTTCTGAAGCAGGTCGATGACCTCCGAACGGCGAGCATAGTCCTCTGGCAGTGCGTCGAGAACCTCGATGAGGGCCATTGTGTACCATCCCTGCGCACGTCCCCAGCAATGCTGCGACAGACCCGTCACGGGGTCGGCCCAGAAGGCCTTGCGTGTCTCGTCGTAGGCGTGGCGGTTCAAGCCGGTCTTCGGGTCGAGGGTGCGCTGGTAGGTCACCTTCAGCTGATCGACAGCGTCGTCGTAGATGGCTTGAGGGGTAAGGTTTGGTGTCTTGGCTTTCGATTTGGTTTTTGCCTTTGCTTTGTTATCAGTGATGGGGGCCGTCAGCACGCGGAAGGGCAGACCCATGAAGATGCCGTCGAGCCACACCTGGTAGGCGTAGATGGCTTTGTGCCAGTAGACCTTGTCGGCAATGGTGCGTGGCTGCTCCTGCAGCTGGCGCATCATGGTCTGCATGGCGATGAGGTTCTTGGCCTCAGGCCACTGCTGGTACATGCGGGTGACGAAGTGTCCGGTGCGGATGTTGTCGAGATTATAGTCCAGAATGTTGTAGCCGCGGATGTCACCCTGCGCATTGATCATCGTGTCGGTGTACTCCTGGCAGTAGCGGCGAATCTCTTCCATACCGTAGCGCAGATAGGTATCGAGCATGCCTTCCAGCTCGATGCCCATGACATACGACCACTTGGGCTTCGTCGAAAAGTCGAGGAGGTACGACTTCGGTACGCGCTGCATCTCGGAACGGGTCATCCATACCGAGTAGTGCTTGTAGGGCATCTCGTTAAGACACAGCGAGCCATTGACGTAGAGCTTGTCGAAGCGCACGTTGCGCACCTTCCCGCTCTGGTAGTTACCCTGCTGCACACCGTTAAAGCGGCAGTTGCGCACGTCGATGTCGTTGACGTAGGTGCCCTCTTCCAAGCCAATGATCTGCACGCCGTACTTCGACTTCTGGCAGGTGACGTTCTCCATCAGCACATTGCGCACGGTGGGGTAGTTGCCACGACAGCAAATCTCGTTGTGTTCGTAGTCGAGGTTGATCTTCAGCACCGACTCGCCACACTGGCCCACCGTGATGTCCTTGACAAAGATGTTCTCGATGATGCCGCCGCGACACGAGTTGGTCTTGATGCGCAGCACACGGTCGAGGTTGGGTGAGTCCATCACACAGTCGTGGGCAAACACGTTTTTGCAGCCACCACTAATCTCGGAGCCAATGACCACACCGCCGTGCCCGTTCTTCATCTCACAGTTGCGGATGATGATGTTCTGCGAGGGCATGGCACGCTCGCGGCCATCGCGGTTACGGCCGCTCTTAATGGCAATGCAGTCATCGCCAGTGTTGAAGAAGCAGTCCTCAATGAGCACGCGGTCGCACGACTCAGGGTCGCAGCCATCACCGTTAGGACCGTCGTTGATCATCTTTACACGGCGGACGGTGATATCTTCAGACTTCAAGGGGTGGATGACCCAGAATGGCGAACGCAGCAGCGTCACGTCCTCCATGAGGATGCGCTGGCACTGCGTGAAGTTGACAAGCTGTGGGCGCAAGCCGTCCTGCATGGTGAAGGTGCGCTCTTTAGTGGGCTGTCCCAGTGCATCGCGCATCGGCACACCGTCCTCGCCGTTAGCGAGCAGGCGGGCACGACCGCCCTTGTTCTGGGCAATGCCTCCCTCCTTGGCACCGAAGCGCCCATTGCCGCACCAGGGCCACCATGTCTCGTTCGAGCCACCGCCGTCGATGGTACCCAGGCCAGTAATGGCGATGTCGGTAGCACCGAAGGCGTAGATGCAGGGCGAGAGGTTGAAGCAGTCGAGGCCTTCCCACGACGTCTCAACGATGGGGTAGAGGGCCGGTTCGAAAGCAAACTCGAGCACCGCTCCCTCCTCTACGACCAGGTTGACGTGGCTCTTCAGGGTGATAGCACCTGTCAGGAAACGCTGGCCGGCCGGCACGATGACCTTGCCGCCGCCCTTCTTCGAGCACTTGTCAATGGCTTTCTGGATGGCTTTCTGGTTTTGGGCAGCAGTGCCGTCGGGCTTGGCGCCACACTTGGTGATGTAAAGTTCTAACTTGCCAAATGACGGCTGCTGAATGCTCTGCTCAATCTGCTTGTAAAGGGCCGAGTCCCATCCGTCGGCAAGAGCCAGTGTGGGGGCAAGCAGTGCAAGCAGCAACAGTTTAATAGTTTTCATGTGTTTGTTTTTTTAAGTTTATAATCTGCTGCAAAGTTACAAAGAATAATCGTCAATAACAAATAATTGGTATTCATTAACACGTAAACGTTTACGATTTCGTGCGCCTGATCTGCGGGAGCTAACGACACAGCTGTGAGCACAAGGCGCATTCAGCGTCTGCGCGGACGATGATTTTAGGCTCCATACCCGATTTGAAGAAAAGGGCAAACAATGACGCAGTTTTATCAAACAAAGGCGCAGCTTTATCAAACAATGACGCAGTTTTATCAAACATTGGCGCAGTTTTAACTTTATCCCGTACCGGACGACCTAAAAGGCGCGCCTAAAGAACCCTTTATCCAGCAGGTTCCATTGAGAGATCTCGGACTGCAGCAACGATTAGTACCAGGTTCATAACAAAAGCACCAGACTCCAACTGGTAAGGAAGTCTGGTGCTGGTATGAGTTACTCTTGAGGGTGTTTGTATCAAAAAAGAGCTACGGGGCTTTGAAAAATTGAAGGAGACGGCATCATTCCTCGTACTCAGTGGTATCGGTGATACCGGCGGCAGCAAGTGCTTCGCGACGCTCAATGCACGTGCCGCAACGCCCGCAATGGCGTTCACCACCCTTATAGCACGACCAAGTCTCGGCATAGTCGATGCCGAGCTGGTGGCCACGCGCAGCAATGTCGGCCTTAGTGAGGGCGGTGTAGGGTGAAAGCAGGCGTATGCCGACGTAGGTGCCGGCCTTCGCAGCCTGGTCAAAGGCGTCGACGAACTCCGGTCGGCAGTCAGGATAGATGGTGTGGTCGCCCCCGTGGTTGGCCATCATGACAAATTGCAGGCCTCGGCTCTCAGCGAGTCCCACAGCAACACTGAGCATGATGCCGTTTCGGAAGGGCACGACGGTCGACTTCATGTTGCTGTCGGCATAGCTGCCTTCAGGAATGGCTTCGGCTCCTTCAAGCAGTGAACTGTGGAAATACTGGCCCATGAATTCGAGGGGAATCGTGATGTGCTCGATGCCGAAGCGCTCGCAGTGAAGCCGTGCAAAGGGAATCTCGCGGGCATTGTGGTTCGACCCATAGTCGAAGGAGACGGCCAATGCGATTCGGTCGCGATACTCATAGAGCATCGTGACCGAATCCATGCCGCCACTAAGTATCAGGACAGCGTCTTTCATGTGCAAGTCTATTTAGCTGCTACACATTCTATCTCAACCAGTGCGCCCTTCGGTAGGTCGCGAACGGCGAAGGCAGAGCGGGCGGGGAATGGTGCCTGGAAGAGCTCGGCATACACCTCGTTCATGGGGCCGAAGTTGGCAATGTCACTCAGCAGCACGGTGGTCTTCACCACGTTGCTAAGGTCTAATCCAGCCTCGTTGAGGATGGCCTTCGCGTTGAGCAGCGACTGGCGTGTCTGCTCCTTGATGCCTCCCTCGGGGAACTGTCCGGTAGCAGGGTCGATAGGTAGTTGTCCACTCAGGTAGACGAAGCCGTTAGCTTCGATGGCTTGGCTGTAGGGGCCGATGGCAGCTGGTGCCTTTGTTGTTGCGATTACTTTCATTGTCGTTAGGATGTTAAGCGTTAATCGTCTGCAAAGGTAATCATTTTTTTTCAGTTTGACCCCTCGCAGCAGTTAAAGCGAGTTAAAATCACGCAATTTGCCCAATGAGGCGCGTCAGTGTCTCCTTGGCATCGCCAAGCTCCAGGTAGACGCCCTTCTCACGAGAGTAGATGGGGTTCTCGACGCCTGCATAGCCAGGCTTGAGGTCGAAGTTGCAGACGATGACCTCAGGCGCCTTGTCGACGTTGAGCACGGGCATGCCGTAGATAGGCGTGCCGACGGCGTTTCGGGCGGCAGGGTTCAGCACGTCGTTGGCACCGATGACCACGACGGCATCGACCTTTGCAAAGTCGTCGTTGATGGCTTCCATCTCGAAGAGCTTCTCGTAGTCGACGTCGGCTTCGGCCAGCAGCACATTCATGTGGCCAGGCATACGACCGGCGACGGGGTGGATGGCGTAGCGCACACGGGCACCACGACTCTCGAGCTTGTCGGCCAACTGGCGCACCTGATGTTGAGCCTGGGCGAGCGCCATGCCGTAACCGGGCACGATGATGACGTCCTTGGCTTTTGACAGCACGGAGGCAGCAGTGGGCTTGTCAGCGTCCTTACTGGCAGCAACTGACTTCTGTTGCTCAGCGGCGTCCATCTGCTGGTTGAGCACCTGCACGCGGCTCTCTAAGTTCTTGACGATGGCTTCCAGTTCTTGTATTTTCTTTTCTAAGTCCATAACGCGTTTTACTAATGCTTCGTTATCTGAATTGGGATTTGAGGGTTGCGAATTGAGGTTTGAGGGTTTCTTGGCGCCGCCTAACAGGATGCTCATGAGCGAGCGGTTCATGGCACGGCACATGATCTGGGTCAGCAGCAGGCCAGAGGCACCGACGATGCCACCGACGGCCACGAGGAACACGTCGCTGATGGCCATACCGGCAATGGCTCCTGCCACACCCGAGAGCGAGTTGAGCAGTGAGATGGTGATGGGCATGTCGGCGCCACCTACACGAACCGAGAAATAGAGTCCGAAGAAGGCAGAGGCAACGAGCGTGCCGAGCATGCAAAGCGGCATGACGGAGGCTGGTGCCCAGATGCCTGTCAGCACGAAAGCTACGGCGAGCAGCAGGAAGAGCAGGGAGACAAACGAGTGCATGGGCCATACGAGCGGCTTCTGAGGCAGCACGCGGTGCAGCTTGCCGGCAGCCACAAGGCTTCCCACCAGCGTTATCATACCCACAGCCACGGCCAGCAATGCCGTGAAACGGACGAACGGCCAATAGCCACCGGCCTCAATGGCCAGAACTTGCTCGGCACTGAAGCCGATGCCCAGTGCGGAAAGAACGCCTACCAGGGCCGAGGCACCGCCACCAAGACCGTTGAAGAGGGCTACGGTCTGCGGCATCTGAATCATCTGCACGCGACGCGCCATCTGGCTGCCTATCAGGGCGCCGATGATAATGGCCACATAGACCGTCCAAGCCGACACCACACCAGCAAAGTAGAGCGTAGCCACCACGCCGATGAGCATGGCAAATGCCGAGAGCTGATTGCCGCGGACGGCCGTCTGCACCTTGCTCATCATCGAGATGCCTGCCAGCACCATCAGGGCCAGCACGACATTAAGAATGATCTGAACAGTTGCCATACGCCTCTACTTCTTTTTCTTCTTGTTGAACATCATCAGCATGCGGTGGGTCACACCGAAGCCGCCAAACACGTTGACTGCTGCCAGAACGATGGCCAGCATGCCAACCACCTGCGACAGCCAACCGCCATCGCCAGCCAGCAGGGCGATGCCCGTAGCTGAGATGGCGCCAACGATGGTCACCCCTGACAAGGCGTTCATGCCCGACATCAGGGGTGTATGCAACAGGCTGGGTACGTTACGAATAATAACGTAGCCCAGCACTGTACAAACGATAAATACTAAAATCAGTACGACGGGGTTAATCATATCATGAAGGTTAAACCCAATTCTTACTTCTTACTTCTCACTTATCACTTTCCCCATCTCCTCCTCTTTGAGGAGGCCGGGAGGGGTTTCACTTTACACTTCTTACAGCCCCATGGCCTCACGGGCACCCTGGTGAACCAGCTGACCATCGATGCAGACGAGGGCGCTGCGGACGATGTCATCCTCACGATCGAGTACGAACTGACCATCCTTGACGAGGTACTTCACGAGGTTGTACATGTTGTTCGAGAACATCCAAGTAGAGCTGGTAGGCAGCAGACCGGGAATGTTCTTCACACCCATCAGCGTGACACCATACTTCTTCTCGATGCCACCCTTCGGGGTGAGCTCGCAGTTACCACCCTGGTCGATAGAGATGTCAACGATGACGGCACCCTTCTTCATGCCTTTCACCATTTCCTCGGTGATGATGATAGGAGCCACCTTGCCCGGAATCAGGGCCGAGCAGAACACGATGTCCATGTCCTGGATGGTGTGCTCCAGAGCCTCACGCTCCTGAATCAGCACGTCGGCGGGCAGACGCTTGGCATAGCCGCCCTCGGCAATAGCCAGTTCGGCGGGCACGTGCGTGTCGACCACCTTAGCGCCTAATGAGCCGGCATTCTCGCTAGCCATCGGACGGATATCGGCAGCATAGGTGATGGCACCGAGACGCTTGGCTGTAGCAAGTGCCTGCAGACCGGCAACGCCCACACCAATAACCATCACCTTGGCAGGCTTGATCTGGCCAACGGCGGTGAACATCTGGGGCACGAACGTCGTCATCATGTTGGCAGCCATCAGGATGCCCTTGTAACCGGCGCAAGTCGACATCGACGTCAGGGCGTCCATGTTCTGGGCACGCGAGATGCGGGGTATGCCGTCGAGGGTGATGGCAGTGATGCCACGCTCCGTCATGCGGCGCACCATCTCGTGGTTGACGGGTGATGCAGGATGGATGAAGGTGATGAGCACCTGTCCCTTGTGCATCATGTCCACCTCGTGCTTGCCTTTCTGCTCGTTCATCAGTGGCTCTTTCACTTTCAGGATAAGCTCTGCACGGTCGTAGATCTCCTGCGGGTCGTCCACCAGTTTGGCACCATTCTTCAGGTAGTCCTCATCGTGATAGAGGGCACCTTCGCCAGCGTGGCGCTCAACGAGCACCTCAAAGCCATCAACTACAAACTTGCCCACGGTTTCGGGCGTTGCTGCTACACGAGCCTCGTCGTGCATAATCTCTTTGGGAATTCCGATAATCATGTTTTCAATTATTGATTTTAAAGGTTAGGTTTTCGACCGCAAAAGTACACAAATTATACACACGGCGTATCACTGTCGCCCAACATTTACGAATATTTAACGGTGAGATGCCCGTGCCTTTCGAAATAAAGTGATAACTTTGCGCCCCGTTATGAAACGCTTTGTCATTATACTCAGCATGCTGCTGACAGTGCTCACGATGCTGGCACAGTCAGACAGCACACGCGTCTCAAATAAAAAAGAGAGGAAAGTAGAGCTCGTCGGTCAGGTGCTCGACTCGTTTACAAAGGTGGCGCTGAAGGCCCACCTGACGCTGATGACCGCTGGCGACTCAGCCGTTGTCGACACTACCACCTGCTTTGTGTGGGGCAACGTCTCGTTTTTTCAGTTTAAGGTTCCCGCCCGTCAGACTGACTATATAATAAAAGGTACGTGCGAGGGCTATGAGGACGGTTACGTCAACTACTCCCTGCGCCACCTTGCCCGCAACAACCAGTTCAGTCTGCCTGACCTGCTGCTGAAGAAGCGGCAGGACATCTATAAAGAGGTGGGCCTCGACGGCGTGGTCGTCACGGGCACACGGGTGAAGATTGCCTATCGTGGCGACACCATTGTCTACAATGCATCGGCCTTCAACCTGCCCGACGGATCGATGCTCGACGGACTCATCCGTCAGATGCCTGGTGCTGAGCTGAAGAAGAATGGCGACATCTATATCAACGGGCGAAAGGTGGACTATCTGCTGCTCAACGGCAAGGACTTCTTCCGTGGCCAGAACAAGGTGATGCTCGACAACCTGCCTTACTTCACCGTGAAGGAGCTGAAGGTCTACGACAAGTCGACTCGTCAGAGTGAGCGCATAGGCCACGATGTGGAGCGCAAGGACTACGTGATGGACGTGATGCTCAAGCGCGACTATAACCGTGGCTTCATGGGGAATGTCGAAGCCGGCGCAGGTACCAACGACCGTTACATGGGACGACTCTTCTCGCTCTACTACGACGACCACACACGCTTGTCGCTCTTTGGCAATGCCAACAATGTCAACGAGGACCGTGAGCCCGGTGGCGATGGCGAGTGGACACCTGCCGAGATGCCGCAAGGACTGCGCGCAACGAAGATGACAGGCCTCCACTTCAGTAGCGAGGACAAGGACAAACGATGGGAGGAGCGGCTTGACGCCACGCTGACGTGGAGCGATGCCGAGAACGAGAACCGCACGGCCACAGAGACCTTTGCTGCCGATGGCAACATCTTCGGCGCCTCGCAGTCGTTGAGCCGACAGAAGGACTTCCGTTTCTCGGCGAACAACGACTTCAGTATTAAGAAGCTGGGGCTTAACGCCAACGTAGGCATCAACCTCGCCGATGGTCATCGCGACAGCCATCAGGGTGACTCCACGCTGCGCAATGTGCTCATCAACCAGTCGGTCAATCTTGGACACAACAACTACCGCATGCTCAACCTCAGCAGCTATCTCTGGTGGTTCAAGAAGTTTGAGTGGGGCGACTTTGTCAGTCTCACCTTCAATGCGTCGTACAACCGCCAGAAGCCCAACGAGCGCTTTTCGATTCAGGACACCCATTACGGCAATGCCAACACTGGCGACGACTTTCGCCACTACTTCACTGACGTCCACGAGCAGGGCTACAGCTACTCGCTTGCGGCTAACTACACCTACCAGTTGCCGCGTAACTGGTACATCAATGCAAAGATGGGCTACGACCAGCAGCGCCAGTCGGTGTATAACGACTACTACCGACTCGACTGGCTCTATAGGAATAATGGTAATCCCGCCCCTCAGTCTTCAACGCTCAGTTCTCAACTCACCGTGCTCCCTTCTACTCGTGAGGCGCTGCTCAGTTGCCTCGACACGGAGAATACCGATGACTACCAGCTGCTTACGCGTGGTTTTAAGCCGGATATTAGCTTGTCGCATACGACCGAAAACGGCTTTTTCCATGTGAATTTTCCCTTGAACTTTATGCGTCAGCGCCTCCACTATACTGACGACACCATTGACACGCTGGCACACCGGCACTACACCACCTTCACACCGAATTTCACTTTTGCGCAGTGGGGGCGCAACTACCGCTCTGTGAATTACACCATGAGCGTCAGCCAGCCCGACTTCCAAGACCTGATGCCTATCGACGATGCCACGAATCCGCTGGCCTACCGTGTGAACAACCCCGACCTGAAGGCACGCATCGACCATCACTTCAGTGCCAACAGCAATTGGACGAACGACTCGCTGAAGCGTACCATCGGCGTCAATCTGGAAGCCACCATCACGCAGCGGGCGTGGGGTACGCGCACTACCTACTCTCCTGAGACAGGTGCCTATTCGTATCTGACCGACAATATCAATGGCAATTGGAGTGTCACGTTAGGCGGCAACTACACGCAGCCCATCGACCACAAGCGCCTGCTGACCATTGAGCAGCGACCCGGCGCCTCTTACATCCACAGCGTCGACTTCGCCATCGACTACGGACATGAAGGCGAGACCCCCGAGGGCAACACGCGCTCTGCTGTCAACACGCTCACACTCAACGATCATCTCGGGCTACAATTCCAGCGCGATGATTTTACAGCAGGCATTAGTGGTAACGTGGCGTATCGACGCTCCACCAGTAGTCGCACCGACTTCCAACGCATTAATGCCTATGACTTTGACTATGGAATGACGCTCAACTGCACCGTACCTTGGATTCGTTTCACGATGGGCACCGACCTGCGCATGTTCTCGCGCCGCGGTTACTACAGCGCACTGATGAACGACAACCATCTGGTGTGGAATGCACAGTTGTCGCGTACGTTCCTGAAGGGACGTCTCACGGCAAAGCTGCAGGCTTTCGACTTGCTCCACCAGCTGTCGAACACGCAGTATATCGTCAATGCACAGGGACGTACGGAGACGTGGAACAACTGTATTCCACGCTACGCCCTGCTTACGCTCACCTATAAGTTAACACCCAAGCCTAAAAAGTCGTGATACAGAAGAAGAATGTTGCCGTGCTCGGCATGATGTGTGCTGGTTGTGCAGCCAATGTGGAGCGCCGACTGAACAGCGTTGAGGGCGTCCAGCAGGCTGTTGTCAACCTGCCCACGCGCACGGTCCTCGTCAGCTATGACACTGACCGCGTCACCTTGGAGCAGATGCAACAGCAGTTGGCACAAATTGGCTACGACATGGTCATCGAGGAGAATCGCAACGTGGAGGCCATCGAGCGGCGCGCCTACACCACACTGCGTCGCAAGGTGTTGCTGTCGTGGCTCTTCGCGATTCTTTGTATGGTTGTCTCGATGGGTATGTTCGGTCTGTCGTCGTATCCCGACGGCACACGCAACCAGCTCTGCCTTATCATCGCCCTGCTGAACCTGATATACTGCGGACGTCAGTTCTACGTCACGGCTTGGCGACAGTTGTGCCATGCCTCGGCCAACATGGACACGCTGGTGGCTCTCAGCACTGCCATCTCATTCCTCTTCAGCGTCTTTAACACGTTTTGGGGTGACCAGTTCTGGGGCAGTTGTGGCATTGCGAACCACACCTACTACGACGCCTCAGTCATGATCATCACTTTCGTGCTGACGGGCCGCCTCCTTGAGGAGCGCGCCAAGCAGAGCACGGCCTCCAGCATTCGCTCGCTCATGGGCCTTCAACCCAAGACGGCACACCTGGTGAACGCCCTCACATCACCTACGCAATCTGCCGATGCCGAGGTCACCGACATCCCCATTTCTGCCGTACAAAAGGGCGACCTGCTTGAAGTACGACCCGGCGAAAAGATTCCCGTCGACGGTCGTCTCAGTTCTGTATGTCGTCGTATCACGACGACAACCCCTGTCACCTCCCTCCCACTCGTCGACGAGAGCATGATGACGGGCGAAGCCACTCCCGTTGAAAAGCACGAAGGCGACCACTTACTCGCCGGCACCATCGTCAAGAGTGGCACACTGCGCATGAAGGCCGAGGCCGTAGGCCAGCAGACCGTCCTTGCCAACATGATCCGCATGGTGCAGGAGGCGCAGGGCTCAAAGGCGCCCGTTCAGCGTGTTGTCGACCGCATCGCCCTCGTCTTTGTGCCTGCTGTCGTGGCTATTGCCCTGCTCACGCTTGCCCTCTGGCTGCTCATTGGCGGCATGCAGTACCTGCCACACGCCATTCTCTCGGCTGTCTCTGTGCTCGTTATCGCCTGTCCCTGTGCGATGGGACTTGCCACACCCACCGCCCTGATGGTGGGTATTGGCAAAGGTGCCAAAAAGCAAATTCTCATCAAGGACGCCACCGCCCTGGAGCAGCTACGGCGTGTCAGCGCAATGGTCGTCGACAAGACGGGAACCCTCACACAGCCCCTCGAGGACCTGTCCGGTCTGTCGTCATATCATGACGACATACACGAACACCTGAAGCCTCATGTCGAAGAAGCCATCAGCACCCTCCGACAGCAGAACGTCGCTATCCATCTCATGAGTGGCGACTGTGAAGAGCGCGTCAGCCGTTGTGCCAACGAGGCAGGCATTGACCATTACCAGTCGCAGGTGATGCCACAGGACAAGGAGAACCTTGTGCGGCGTCTACAGCAAGAAGGACACACCGTGGCCATGGTGGGCGACGGCATCAACGATGCGCAAGCCCTCGCCCTCGCTGATGTCAGCATTGCCATGGGGCGTGGCACCGACGTCGCCATGGATGTTGCCCAGGTGACGCTGATGACTGACGACCTGCGACGCATCCCCGAGGCCATCCGCCTGTCGCGACAGACGGTGACCACCATCCACCAGAACCTCTTCTGGGCCTTTATATATAATATGGTGTGCATCCCACTGGCAGCCGGACTACCTTTCGCATTCGGCTTCACGTGGCAGATCACACCCGTGTGGGCATCGGCACTGATGGCTTTCTCGAGCGTCAGCGTTGTGCTTAACAGCCTGCGCCTGAAGCTGGCCGATTAACTTTTTTGCCGTCTTGCTTGCATAATTCCGTTTTTCTTTGTACTTTTGCACCGAAATAACGATTAACACTTATACGAATGAACCTGAGCAAACTACTAACTTCAGCCCTTATGGCCTGCATTTGCAGTGTAGGCGCAGAGGCACAGACCTATTACGACATTACTGACGAGTACCTCCGAAACACGGCTTTCGACTCTGGTTTCGACTATCCCATCACGGCTGCTGGAGATACCAGCAGCGTGCAAAACGTCCCTGAAGGATGGACGAAGCTGGGATCAACGAATCCCACGTTGCCCCTGCTGGCAACTTTCCAGTATGGCACTGGCCAGACGTTCTCTGGTTACCAGCCACCTGTCACAGGCTTCGATGGCACGGCCACAGGCGGTGCGCTGATGTTCTATGCAGGCGGACGCATGCGTTACTATCAGGAGGTGAAGCTTCCTGCGGGCAACTACCGCATCGTCACTGCCTGGTATAACTGTAACAGCGATGCCACTGCGGGTAGCTGCCTCACCGGATGGATTACGGGCACAACAAGTTCGACGCTGACCTATGCCTCGACATTGACCAACTTCCCCTCTGGGCAGTGGGTCGTCGACACGGTCAGCTTCACGCTGACGGCTTCCACCCAAGGGCGTATTCAGCTGGGATTCAAAGGCAGTTATCCTGCCACAGGCTCTGCCGTTCCTGCTGTTGACTTCATCCGCCTACTGCGCGACACGCCTATTGGCGAGCAGGACTTCAGCGGCGACGAGCCCCGCGTGACGACCGACAAGCGCTTTGCACGCGGTGCCACGATGGCCTTCGGACGCATGACGGCAACCATCGGCGACGGTACCATCAGCGAGCGCGGCTTCTGCTGGAGCGAGCAGCCAGAGCCCACCATCAACGACTTTACGACGACCGAGATGCTGAGTAACGGGGCCTATTGGCTTCGTGACCTGAAACCAGCCACCAAGTACTACATGCGAGCCTATGCCAAGACCGAAGGGCGCCGTGTGGGCTATGGTGAGGTCATCAAGTTCTATACCATTCCCGAAGGAACTATCAAGTTCTCGATGCGCACCAGCGGCGACGAGAACTCCGAACGCATCAGGAAGGCTGCACAGACAGCTGTTGACTGGTGGAACGCTCTCACTGAGATGAAGGACTTCACTACTAGCATTGGCTATAATGCTGGCGTCCCCACTGCCGAGTGCTCCTACGGCGGCTGGATGAGTGTCGGTTCGAACACCAGTTACCAGCGCCCTGGTACTATTATGCACGAGATGCTCCATGGTGTCGGCGTCATTCCTTGGGCCGACACGGAGTGGAGCCGTCACAACCTGCGTTCTGGCGTCAATGGCGATGGTTTTGGCACTGGGCTTTGGCTCGGCGACCGCGTGACGGAAGTACTGCGTTTCTGGGACAACAGTTCCACGTCGCAGCTCAATGGTGACTACCAGCACATGTGGCCCTACGGCATCAACGGAGCCAGCGAGGACAATGGCTCTAACGAGCTGTACATCGGCAACGGCCTCGTATGTCAGGCACTTGGTGAGGATGGCCTTCAGCATACAAGTCAACTTTATGCAGAGCCTTATTATGCGTTCGATCAGGAGGACGATGTGAAGTACTACCTGAAGAACGAGGACGCTGACCGCGGACTCTACACCGCCTATCTCATACCCACGGCTACGGGCACGCTGCAGTGGCGTGACATGACTGCCAGCGAGGCTGCTGCCAACGACAGTGCTGCCTGGTACGTCACCTTCACACCCTCCAATCAGTATTACCAGTTGCGCAATGCAGCCACTGGCCAGTACCTGACCTATGCCACCAACGGTTTCCGTACCGCTACGCGCTCGGCACTCACAGCCAACGATAACTTCCACCTGATGCGCAGCCGTGTAGACGTGGCTACTGGCAATGCCTCTGGCCCAGTCATTCCTGCTGACAACACCCGTCGCGCCTTCTGGCTGATTCACCCCACCAACAACTGGTCGCCGGCTTGTCTTCAGGCTAACGCTAACGGACAGGTGGGCAGTGCCACCTTCAACATTGCCAATTCGGCTACCACGCAGCGCTGGCTTATCCTCAGCGAGCGTGAGATATTCGTTCAAGAGCAGAATGCTGTCAGCACTCTACAGAAGCAGATGGCCGACCTCCTCGCTCCCATCAAGGCCCTCTTGCAGGTGCCACACGTGGAACTGGCACCCGGCACCGACGACACCTTTGCTGATCGCCTTGCCGACTTTGAGCAGCGCTTGGCCAGCAGCTCCTCGCCAGCAGCCCTCCTTGCCATCGAGACTGAGGCACGTCAGGCTGCCTATGAGTTCCTCTGCGATGCCAAGCCCACCGACGACACGAATCCTTTCGACCTGACCTATCTCATCAAGAATCCGGGCATGGACTCCACTGAGGGATGGACAGGCTCGCCTTCGCTCAGCTACAGTTGTGCCGAGTTCTACCAGAAGACTTTCAACTTCAACCAGACCATCAGCCAGCTGCCTGCAGGTAACTACCGCTTCCTGGCACAGGGTTTCCAGCGTCCTGGTCAGTCGGCTGATGCCTATAACGACTATGTGGCTGGCAACAACAACGTTACCGCTTCTCTCTATGCAGGTGACGACAGCCAGCTGCTGGCGCATATCGCTTCCGAAGCACGTTCAACCAAGTTAGGAGGCAACGAGGCTACTGTTGGTGGCAACAAGTATATTCCTTCGAATATGGAGGCCGCCAGCAAGTACTTCGCAAAAGGGCTCTACCAGAACGTCGTGACGACCACTGTTGCCGATGCCTCTCCTGCAGGCAACACGCTCCGCGTCGGCATCCGCTCCACCTCCATGCCTTCCTACTACTGGGCTATCTTCGACAACTTCCGCCTCCAGTTCCTTGGACGCACCATCCCCGGCGATGTGAACAACGACGGACAGGTGGGCATTGGTGATATCGTCGCGATTACCAACGTCATGGCTGGCATCATCACCGACGAAGCAACCATTGCCGCTGCTGATGTCAACAACGACAATGAAGTGGGCATCGGCGACATCGTCGCCATCACGAACATCATGGCGGGGATAGCGAATTAACCCCAAATCAGTCAAACGATATCCGTAAAAGACCTCCCCTAGGCCCTCCTCAAGGAAGGCTTAGAGGAGGTCTCTTGTGCTAACGACCGATTCGGGATAAACTGAAGCACCTAAGCCCCCACTAGTGAACTACTTCCGTTTCAAACGTAGCACCTTGGGCAGGCGTTGCCACTTTCCGTTACGAGGCACTTTGATGGTGCTCCCTTCGAGTTGACGCAGCGTATAGATAGAGTCGCCCTCGAAGGTGAGTTGCGCCATGAGGTCTTCGCTACCGTAGTCGTTCACCATTTCGAGATGTGCGTTGCGTGCATCGTCGATGGTTGCTGCGGTGATAAGCCAGCAAAAAGTAGTCTTCTCACGCTGAAGGTAGCCGGGCAGTACACCGTAGAGTTCCTGGCCGGGCACGGTGATATCCTGCTTGTAGAGGTCCATTCTGATGAACACCTCGTATTCGGCATTGTAGAGATAGCCTTTGAAGGTCGTACTGTCGTTGACGTCTTGTGCTGAAAGCGTGGTGGCCATCAACAGGGTTGTTATGGCAGTCAGAAGTGTCTTGCGTGTCATGCTGTTCATTTTGTCTGTTTGGGTCGGAAATAGCTAAAAAATTGATTTTCTGATGCAAAGTTAGTAAATTAAAATCAATAAATTGATGGTAGTGTTGAAAAAGATAGGGAAAAGTTGCTGCTTTTTGAGAAATTTTAAGTAACTTTGCAGCCGTTTTATAAAACAAATGATGAAAAAAGAGCTTTTGATGCCCGATTTGGTCTTTGAGTCGAGCTGGGAGGTATGCAACAAAGTAGGTGGTATTTACACCGTCCTCTCATCACGCGCAAAGACTTTGCAGGAAGTACTTCACGATAGAATTATATTTATCGGACCAGACGTGTGGACTGACCATGAGAGCCCCTATTTCCGTGAGGACAAGGCGCTGATGGCCGAATGGCAGTGGGAGGCTCACGAACAGAACCTCAAAGTGAGGGTAGGCCGATGGACCATTCCCGGTGAACCTATCGCTGTGCTCGTCGACTTTCAGCCCTTCTTCGAACAAAAGGACAAGATTTACACCCGCCTGTGGGAGCGCTATCAGGTGGACTCATTGCATGCCTATGGCGACTACGACGAGGCTTCGATGTTCTCGTATGCAGCCGGCAGGGTGGTGGAGAGCCTGTATACGTTCAACGTTCAGCATTCAGCGTTCAGCGACACACCTCGCGTGGTCTACCACGCCAACGAGTGGATGTGCGGCTTGGGAGCACTCTACATCAACGATCATGTGCCTCAGATTGGCACCATCTTCACCACACATGCCACGAGCATCGGCCGCTCCATTGCTGGCAACCAGAAGCCGCTCTACGACTACCTGTTTGCCTATAACGGTGACCAGATGGCCGACGAGCTGAACATGCAGTCAAAACACTCCATTGAGAAGCAGACGGCCCATCATGTCGATAGCTTCACTACCGTCAGCGACATCACCGCCAACGAGTGCCTTGAGTTGCTCGACCGAAAAGTGGACGTGGTGCTTCCTAACGGCTTCGATGACAGCTTCGTGCCAAAGGGCCCTTCGTTCGGTAAGAAGCGCCGTGAGGCACGTCGTCGGATGCTCCAGGTGGCCAATGCCCTATTGGGCGAAAACCTTGACGACGACACGCTCATCGTCTCGACCAGTGGGCGTTACGAGTTCCGCAACAAAGGCATCGACGTCTTTGTAGAGGCCATGAATCGCCTGCTGCGCGATCGTGACCTCAAGAAGAAGGTCGTGGCATTCATCGATGTTCCCGGTTGGGTAGGGGAACCCCGCAAGGATTTGCAGGAGAGGCTCAGTGCTCCACTATCGTCTCCCGTAGAAACAGGTCTGGAAGTTCCCATGATCACCCACTGGCTGCATAACATGGGGCACGACAATGTGCTGAACATGCTCAAATATTACGATATGCACAACCGCCCGGAAGACCCTGTGAAGGTGATTTTCCTGCCCTGCTACCTCGATGGCAACGACGGTATTCTCAACCTGACTTACTACGACGTGGTGCTCGGTAACGACCTGTGCATCTACCCCTCCTACTATGAGCCGTGGGGCTACACGCCGTTAGAGGCCATAGCCTTCCACGTTCCTTGCATCACCACCGACTTGGCAGGCTTTGGATTATGGGTAAACAAAACGTTGGGACACAACGGAGAAATTACTGATGGCGTGAAGGTTATACACCGTACAGACTATAACTACTCCGAAGTGGCCGACATCATTAAGGACACAGTTGCAGAGTTCTCGGCCATGACGCCCAAGCAGGTTGAAGACTGCCGAAAGAAGGCACACCAACTTTCGAAAAAGGCCCTATGGAGTGAATTCATCAAGTACTACTACGAGGCTTATGACATTGCGCTGCGCAAAGCGCTGGCGCGTTCAGGTAACAACTCCAAAGCGAGCAATCAGCAGTGACCGCTGTTGACTGCTTTCGGATTTTAAAAAAGCACAAAGATCATTACAACAAATAAACTAAGGTAAAAGATTATGAAGATTAAGTCTGACTATTCGAACACTCCACAGTGGAGAGAATTGAATGTGAAGTCGGGGCTGCCCGAAGAGCTGAAGTGTCTCGATGAGATAGCCCACAACCTGTGGTGGGTGTGGAACTACCAGGCTCGCGACCTGTTCCGTGACCTCGACCCTGAGCTGTACTCACAGGTGAAGCACAATCCCGTGATGCTCATCGAGCACCTGAGCTTTGACCGTAAGGAAGAGATCGTCAACGACAAGGTGCTGATGAAGCGCATCAAGAGCGTCTATCAGCTGTTCCGCGACTATATGGACGTGAAGCCCGACCGCAACCGTCCCTCGGTGGCTTACTTCTCGATGGAGTACGGTATGCACTCGGCCCTGAAGATCTACTCTGGTGGTCTGGGTATGCTTGCCGGCGACTATCTCAAGGAGGCCAGCGACTCGAACGTCGACATGTGTGCCGTCGGATTCCTTTATCGCTTTGGTTATTTCACGCAGTCGCTGTCGATGGACGGCCAGCAGATTGCTAAGTACGAGGCCCAGAACTTCACCCACCTGCCTGTTGAGCGCCAGCTCGACAAGGATGGTCAGCCGATGGTTGTCGATGTGCCTTACCTTAATTATACGGTACACGCCTACATCTGGCGCGTCAATGTTGGTCGCATCAAGCTCTACCTGCTTGATACCGACAACGAGATGAACTCTGAGTTCGACCGCAGCATCACCCACTCACTCTATGGCGGTGACTGGGAGAACCGTCTGAAGCAGGAGATCCTGCTCGGCATCGGCGGCATGCTGACGCTGAAGAAGCTCGGCATCAAGAAAGAGATTTACCACTGCAACGAGGGCCACGCCGCACTGCTCAACCTGCAGCGCCTCTGCGACTATATCGAGGAGGAACACCTCTCATTCAACCAGGCTATGGAGCTGGTGCGCGCCAGCGGTCTTTATACCGTTCATACGCCCGTTCCCGCCGGTCACGACTACTTCGATGAGGGTCTCTTTGGCAAGTACATGGGTGGCTATCCGCAGCGTTTGGGTATCAGCTGGGACGAGTTCATCGGCATGGGCCGTACGAACCCTGACGACAAGAGCGAGAAGTTCTGCATGTCGACCTTCGCCTGCAACACCTGCCAGGAGGTCAACGGCGTCAGCAAGCTCCACGGATGGGTCAGCCAGAAGATGTTCGCAAACATCTGGAAAGGCTACTTCCCCGAGGAGAACCACGTGGGCTATGTCACCAACGGCGTACACTTCCCCACATGGTCGGCCACGGAGTGGCGTAAGCTCTATGCCAAGTACTTCGACGACTCGTTCATGAGCGACCAGTCAAACCAGTCCATCTGGGAGGCCATCTACAAAGTGCCCGATGAGGAAATCTGGGCTACGCGCATGGCTCTGAAGAACAAGCTGGTGGACTACATCAAGGAGCAGTTCCGCGACACGTGGCTGCGCAATCAGGGTGACCCCTCACGTGTGCTGTCACTGCTCGACCGCATCACGCCCAACGCCCTTATCATCGGCTTCTGCCGTCGCTTCGCCACCTATAAGCGTGCCCACCTGCTGTTCACCGACCTCGATCGTCTGGCTCGCATCGTCAACAATCCCGAGCGCCCCGTGCAGTTCCTCTTCGCCGGTAAGGCACATCCTGCCGACGGCGCCGGCCAGGGTCTCATCAAGCGCATCTACGAGATTTCGCAGCGTCCAGAGTTCCTCGGCAAGATCATCTTCCTTGAGGACTACGACTTCCTGCTCGCACGCCGACTCGTCAGTGGTGTGGACATCTGGATGAACACCCCCACACGTCCCCTCGAGGCCAGTGGTACCAGCGGCGAGAAAGCCGAGATGAACGGCGTCGTGAACCTCTCCGTCAAGGACGGCTGGTGGCTGGAAGGCTACCGCGAGGGGGCCGGATGGGCACTCACCGAGAAGCGCACCTACGACAACCAGGCCTATCAGGACCAGCTCGATGCAGCTACCATCTACTCGCTGCTCGAGAACGAGATTGTGCCCCTCTACTATAATAAGAATAAGAAGGGCCTGTCGGAAGGCTGGATCAAAGTCATCAAGAACTCCATCGCACAGATCGCTCCTCACTACACCATGAAGCGACAGCTCGACGACTACTATTCGAAGTTCTACGAGAAGGAGGCACGTCGCTTCCACGAGATTGCTCGCAACGACTACCGCATCGCCAAGGACATCGCCCTGTGGAAGGAGACCGTCGCTGAACGCTGGGATGGCATTCACGTGGTGAAGGCTGAGTGGACCGTACCATCGACAGGCATGGAGACCGGACGTAAATACACCATCCGCTATGTCATCGACGAGCAGGGCCTCGACGATGCCGTGGGACTTGAGTTCATCAACATCAACACCAACGAGAAGGGCGAAGACCGCATTTGCACCGTCGTTCCCCTGAAGATGGTAAGCCACGAGGGCAACAACTTCACCTTCGAGGCTGTCCTCGACCCCAACCGTGCTGGTGAGTACAAGTCGGCTGTGCGCATGTTCCCGAAGAACGCACTGCTGCCTCACCGTCAGGACTTCGCCTACGTGAAGTGGTTCGAACTGCCTAACATGTAAGGCGACGTCACGCGTAACACCGTGTAGAGCCACATAACACCGTGGCTCATCAACGTAAGTATGCCGTTTTCACCACCAAAGTTCCATACTTTGGGGTGCAAAATGGCATACTTACGTATCGTAAATGCCATACTTTTGAGTGCTAAATGCGGCACTTTTGGGTGCTAAATGCGGCACTTTTGGGTGCTAAATGCGGCATTTCGGGTGCTAAATGCGGCATTTCGTGTTCTAAATGCGGCATTTTCTGCGCTAAAAGGGGCACTTTTTGCGCCACCCCCTGCACGATTTGTTGCAGAAAATCGCGTTTTCGGCGCAAAAAAACGCATTTTTGTGCACAAAATGGGGCCCATTTTACATGAAAAGCGGTACTTTTTGGGGCTAAATGTCATGTTTTTGACGCTAAATGTCATACTTTTGAGTGGTCAGTGTGTTGTTTGGGATGACATCTTTAGAGGACGACGCATGGTGTGCTTGCGAGTGATAAGTATCACAGTCACAGTTGGTTAGTTCGTGTATTACGATGCGGTATCGTTGTCCTTTCGAGTGTCTTCTTTGCCACTTATGAAGGATATGAAGGATAGAATACTAACTTACTTATAAGGAAAACATTTACCTGTGGGGGTAAATAATTTCTATAAGGAAAGTTGCTATTTTATCCTTCATATCCTTCATATCCTTCATCGCTTCTCAACCTGAAAATGTCCCAACGTCCCAACGTCCCATCGTCCCATTAAGCAGGTGGCAATAGGAGAATATAGAAGATTATATGGTTACTATAAATATAATATAATA